>CAZAWP010000023.1:9899-15316 GCA_964488855.1 uncultured Sangeribacter sp. | reverse complement strand
GAATGTGAAAGCTGCCAAACTCGATTACGAGGCAAAGTCTCTGCAGCAGGAGAACGAGGTATTGAAAACTTCGGCGGATATAGATATGCAGTTGCAAAATCTAAAGATGATACAGGAAAAGATGAATATCTATGACTTGGGATTATTAAAAGAGTCCGCCGAACTCCTTTTTACCTCCGTTACATTAGGTAATATGACCATGATACAATATTTTCAGGAAGCCAACGCTATATATGATAAATGGGAGGAATACAACAATCTGCTAAATGAGTATGAGCGGGGTCTCGTGCAGTTACGCAGGAACGTGTTGGTAACTCCGTGATTGCTTTGTATCAGCCATGACCCGTAAAGACTCTCAAGCCCTAAACCTAACCCGTGCATTACTTCTGATAGGAGTGGTGTTCATCCACAGTCGTCCGTATATCGAAAACATAGATGAGATGACCGGATGGGGTTATACGGTCGTGGGAGCCATCGCCGAACTGTGGAAGGTCTGTGTCCCCGGATATTTTATCATTTCCGGATTCCTGTTCTTTTACAATATGCCGCAGCTTGAGTGGTACAAATATCGGCAAAAATTAAAATCACGTATATATACCTTGTTGATTCCATATCTATTGTGGAATATCATAAAAATAATCATCACATTTGTCATTGCATTTGTAACTCACGGAGATGTTCAGGGGATATATGTGGACGGACATCTGCACGTCTTAAGCCTCCTGAAGAGTCTTTGGTTGGCTCAATACCCGTTCCCGACTTACATCCCTTTATGGTTCGTTCGTAACTTAATGTGCTTTGTGCTCCTTTCTCCTATAATATATCTGCTGGTTAAAAATAAATGGATAGGAGGAGTAATATGTATAATATGCCTTATATATGATGATTATCCCTACTGGCTGATGGGAATAGATTTCTATATAGTGGGTGCTTACATATCACTGCATCGCGGTATGTTTAAGATGTTTCATTTGGTTGATTACCGGATGTGGCTGGTAGGGTATATCGCCTTGGCACTATGGCATTACTTCGGATTTGATGATGAATGGTGGCATATAATAGTTTTCAAGCTTCTTGTAGCTTGTGGTGTTCTCTTTTACTGGCAGTGGGCGTATCGTATATCCGCGATGCGAGAAAGTAAATTAACATCTATATTAAACCCGTTTATCAAGGGCGCATTTTTCATATACTGTGCCCACGGATTGATAACATACCCTGTTCACAGTCTTGTAGAGCGCGTGATTTCTCCATTCACAAGTGTCGGTTATCTGTGTGATTATTTTATCGTATGGACAGTAGTTATAATCCTGACATTCATACTCTATTTATTGATGAAGAAATTTACGCCACGCCTGCTTGCCGTGCTCTCCGGTAACAGAAACTGAATAGGGAATACAATATTAAGGGAAAATTTACGTTTGAAATTAATGCGGTAGTATCGCACATTATCTCTTCTCAGTGATACCAACTTAAGTTTAATGTAATCTGTGTTGGCGTGAAAATTTCTACCTCAAAGAATAGAATAGACTATATAGTTATCCTCATAATATTATTTATTTCCCAATTACTACTGCCGGAGGCTCGATCCGCATCGACTCCCACGGGGTGGCAACACGTGCGTGGCGTAGTTACAGACTCAGTGACCGGAGAGCGCTTGGCCTACGTTACCATCCGCGATGCCAAAGGTCGCGTGAAAGGTACTACAGACGACAATGGTGTTTTCGACCTCGTGCTGCCTAAGGGAGAGAAGGTTCAGGTTTCGGCAATAGGCTATATGCTTAAATCGCTGAAACCGGGTAATCCTGCCGACACATTGCGTTTCAGCATGTTACCCGACTCCTACGAATTGAGCGCAGTAATCGTGAAGCCTAAGAAACGTAAATATTCCAAGAAGAATAACCCCGCGGTTATCCTTATGGAAAGATTGCGCGCCACCAAGGATAAGACAAATCCCTTTAATGAGCCGGATTACTCATACGATCTGTATGAGAAAATGGTCATGAGTCTCAATAATTACAAGTACGATCCGGAGAAGCAGAAAAAGGGTATACGCAAGAAACTGTCGTTTACCAATGCCATGGTAGATACGGCAAAGTTCACCGGTACGCAGGTACTTAACCTGTCGCTCAAGGAGAAGAATGCTACCCGCATATCTCATAATGGACCGGGTGCACCGAGCGGTGATAAGACCATCGTTACGGCATATCGCAGCAAAGGTGTGGATGAAGCTTTCAATCAGGATAACGTGTCGGAGGTATTGGAAGATATTATCCGTGAGATTGATGTCTTCGACAACGATATAGTGCTTCTGCAGAACCGTTTTGTAAGTCCTTTGTCGGTAATCGGAGCGGATTACTATAAGTATGAGATCACCGATACCGTCATGATAGACGGTGACAAATGCGTGGAGCTTACTTTCTTCCCCCATACTCCGGAATCATTCAGCTTTAACGGTAAGCTATATATTGCAACCCATGATTCGACGGTTTACCTGAAACGCATCAACATGCGAATGCCCAAAGCGACCAATGTCAATTACGTCAATGACATGATTGTCGAGCAGGAATTTGAGATAGACTCACTCGGCAACCGTCGCAAGGTGCTGGATGACATGGGCGTAGAACTCCAGATCGTAAGGGGAACCCCCTCGTTTTACGTGAGCCGTAGCACCCGTTACGATAACTTCTCGTACGAGCGCCGTCATGACAGTCTCGCGGAGTATCTTAACAAGATAGGAAATTATTTTGTAATCGACGAGAAAGAGAATCAGGATCCGATGTTCTGGAACCAGACGCGTATGGTGCCTCTTACCCAGGGTGAGGAGGGACTCGGCGGTTTCATGGACAGACTGCGAAAGATGAAATTCTTCTACTGGACGGAAAAAGTGCTCCTTACTGTCATAAGCGGTTATATAACTACCGGTCATAACAGTAAAGTAGATTTCGGTCCCATCAACACATTCATATCGAAGAATGCCACAGAGGGATGGCGATTCCGTTTAGGAGGAATCACGACCGCCAACCTTTCGAAGCGTTGGTTTGCACGAGCCTACGGTGCTTACGGTACTCATGACCATAAGTGGAAATATAGCGGAGAGCTGGAATTTTCGTTTAACGACAAGAAATATCACTCGCGCGAGTTTCCGATGAATGCCATCCGCGCAACCTATGAGTATGACGTGGACGCGCTCGGTCAGCATTACCTTTACACCAATGCCGACAACTTCCTGATGTCGTTCAAGCGCAAGGATGTCAATCTGTCAACCTATCGCCGTCGCGCGCAGTTGGAGTACAACCTTGAGTTGCGCAACCACCTTTCGTTCAACCTTACGGCGAAGCATGAGCAGATGGAATCGACACCATACGTGCCGTTTATAACTGCGACGGGCGAATCGGTACATCATTACACTACCGCCGGACTCGTCGGTACGATCCGTTGGGCACCCGGCGAAAAATTCATGCAGCGAATCACCACGCGACAGCCCGTAAACTTCGATGCACCGGTATTCCTTATACGTCATGAATTTATGCCCCGAGGCTTCCTCAAGACAGACTTTACCGTCAATAAAACCGAGTTGTTGATACAGAACCGCTTCTGGTTCTCCGCATTCGGTTATATGGACTTCATGGTCAAGGGGGCGAAGATATGGAGTCAGGTTCAGTTCCCCGCCCTGTTGTGGCAGAACGCCAACCTCTCGTATATCATGACACCGGAGGCGTATGTGTTGCTCAACCCTATGGAGTTTGCCATGGACCAATACGCATCATTGGATATTACCTATTATGCCAACGGAGCGTTATTTAACCGCATCCCGGGTATTAATAAGCTAAAGATACGCGAGGTACTGACATTCAAGGGATTTATGGGTAACCTGTCGAAGAAGAATAATCCGGAATTCAACAGCAACCTTTACCGGTTCCCCGAGGGTGCCAATACCATACCGATGGGTAAGACTCCGTATATGGAGGTCGGCGTAGGTATCGACAATATCCTTACGATCCTTCGAGTGGATTATGTATGGCGTCTCACATACCGTGACCGTCCCAACATCTCCAAGAGCGGCTTAAGAATCTCGGCACATTTCGCATTCTAAGCCTCAGCAACTACCAATTGTAATACAGAATGATATTAAAGAAAGTGATAAATAGCATCATGACCATGTTGGTTATGATATTATTGAGTATAGCAACCGTGTCGTGCGGAAAGGAGGAACCCAAGCCGGTAAATGAAAATGCAGAACGCGCAGTATTGGTATATGCAGTAAATAATAATAACCTGCATAATTATTTCGACAAAAACTGCACGCAGATGCTTATTGCAGCGGGTAATCTTGATCTTGCCAAGAGCGCGATCTATGTTTATTCGACCACCACGACAGGATGTGTTTTGCGTCAGGTTGTATCGGAGAACGGCACGCCGTCGTTCAAGACAATCATGAATTACAATTCAAATGAGCTGTCTACCAATCCTGACCGTTTCGCTGCGGTAATTAATGACTTTATAGATATAACGCCAGGAGCAATCCGTACATTAATGTTATGGGGTCACGGCATGGGGTGGTCACCTTACTTCTCCAGCCACAATCCGTCAGACATTACACCCGGACCATTGCGACCGTCGTTGGCAAATCCCGGAGAAATGACCGCATACGGAGGCGAGGGAGGTTATCCCAACCGTGATTGGCTTGACATCAAGGAGATCGATGCCAACATACCGGATGACGCTTTTAAGACTATATGGTTCGACGCATGTTACATGGGTTCGATAGAGGTTATGTACGAATTGAGGGATAAAGCTGTTTATATAGTGGCGAGTCCTACGGAGGTTGCCGGTCAGGGTCTAAATTATGACAAGGCACTTCCATTTATATTGGCAGAGCATCCGGATTATGCAGCAGCAATGGATGCTTTCCTAAAGTACTATAATGACGCAGGGCTGCCCGCTACAGGCGTAGCAATAAAGACAGCGGAATTGGAAAGTATTGCACAGGCGGCGCATTCGATATTTTCTCAAAATGAGGAGAGTGTGTCATATAGTGGTCTGACCAACTACTCCCGTGATTCGGATTGGCCTTATATCGACTTTGTCGAATATGCGGAGCGCTATGTAGAGGGCAGAGAGGAACAAGGTTCGGTGATCACTGAACTAAAGGATAAGGTAGAGGCAGCAACCATTCATAAGGTTCACACCCGCTATGACTTCAAGAACCACGTGTTGCCCGAGACGATCTGCTGTATCTCGATCGCGCCTCAGCCAACAGGAGAGACAGAGGCGGATAAATATTACCGTACACTCGAATGGTACAGCGCGGTGTATAAGTAATAAGTCATAGTGACGAGTGACAAAGTGTTAGGGCAGAGGGATGAGTTACTAAGTAATAAGTCAGAGTGACGAGTGACTAAGTAATAAGTCAGAGT
>CAZAWP010000023.1:0-9799 GCA_964488855.1 uncultured Sangeribacter sp. | reverse complement strand
GAGTTATGAGTTACTAAGTGAGTGTATTCATTTATGATAGATAATTTAGCGATGATACAGAGTGATATACCTATAGTGCCGGTACCGGATGAGATACCGTCGGCGGCGAATGCGTTTGCTGAACTTAAGGGGCTGTCTTTTGACGAGGCGATTACCAAAATTGCCAACGGATTGGTGAACTTCGGTTTCAAATTGATGATTGCCATACTTGTCTTCTATGTGGGACGGTTCATCATCCGCAAGTTATATAAGGGAGTGTTGAATATCATGACACGACGCAAGATGGATGCGTCGCTGACGACATTCGTCCTCTCGCTTGTCAAGATGGTATTATACTTTATCCTCCTTATCACCGTTATCGGTATCTTGGGAATAGAGACCAGCGGCTTCCTTGCTATCTTCGCCTCAGCCGGTGTTGCCATCGGTATGGCGCTGAGCGGTACATTGCAGAATTTTGCCGGCGGTGTTCTGATTCTCCTTCTCAAACCTTACGAAGTGGGTGATTATATCGAGGTTAATGGCTTCGCAGGTACTGTAAAGTCCATTCAGCTCTTTCACACTATCATCAATACTACCGACAATAAGTCCATCATCATCCCTAATGGCGGCTTATCGACCAATTCGATTAACAACTACTCCCGTGAACAGTACCGTCGTGTGGATTGGACCATCGGTCTGGCGTATGATACAGATTTCGAGGCTGCGAAGCAGTATATCCTGACTATGCTTGACAGCGACAACCGAGTTGTCAAGACGTATATCGAGGATGATATCCTCTATCGTGAGCAGCAGGCTGAGGAAGCCCGACAGAAAGCCCTTGCTGCACATGCCGAAGAGGAGGTGAAACCCAAGCGGAAATGGTATCAGCGGATATTGCCCCATATCGCTAATAAAAAGGACAACATCAAGGAGCGCCTCACCACCGATAATGTCAATATGGATGCAGTGATTCCTCAGAAGGTGGAACGTAAACCATTTGTGGGACTGCAGTCTTTGGGCGACAGCTCAATCAACCTCGTGGTGCGTGCATGGACTCACAGTTCCAATTACTGGAATCTGTTCTTCCAGATGAACGAACGGTTCTATAAAGAACTTCCCGAACACGGATTCAACTTCCCGTTCCCGCAGCTCGATGTTCATCTCGACAAAAACGACTAACCTGAGTTGCCGGTAACAGAGCATATAGAATAGTAAAGTCGCTTATAGCATATTAACCGATGCTATGGAGCGGCTTTTTTATTTTCGGGACATTTTGTCGACGAGGTCAGGAGGTTGAATTTGCGTAATACAATAGTTATTTGTAAATTTGTAAGTCATACCATAGAGAGTATTAGGAATGCTCTGTCATACACAAATCTCTCCATGGTATAGATTTAATTGACCCGTAGGGTTTAGAACGGAATTACCCTCGGGAGTAGATTATAATTAGCTGAATAAGAAACAAATAATCCTGACGGACATGAAGACTAATGTAGCCGTTTTCTTCGGTGGTCGATCTGTGGAGCATGAGATTTCAGTAATCTCCGCACTCCAGGCAATCAATGCTTTTAACAAGGATAAATACAATATAATACCGGTGTATATAGCCAAGAGCGGCAGATGGTACACCGGCGACAAGCTTCTCGACATACGCAATTACCGCGATATGAACAAGCTCGTGGCGGAGTCTGAAGAGGTGTTCATGCGTCCCGAATATGGTGACTACAACCTCTATTCTGCCCGTACACAGGGATTGTTCAAGAAGACAAATCCTGTCATAGCGGAGTTGCACGTAGCTCTGCCGGTGCTTCACGGCACCAACGGCGAGGATGGTATCTTCGAGGGACTCTTGGAGACCATTGGCATACCTTTTGCCGGCTGTAACACATTATCCAGCGCCAACGGTATGGATAAGATTACGATGAAGATGATTCTCGGTGCCGAGGGTATTCCGGTGGTTGATTATGTATGGTTTACCGACCACCGCTGGGGCGCGGATCGGGATGCCATAATCACTGAAATCGAGACTAAGTTAGGTTATCCCGTCATAGTCAAACCTGCCAATTTGGGTTCGAGTGTCGGTATAAGCAAAGCCGCTAACCGCGACGAGCTTATCAGTGCCATCGACAATGCCGAGAAGTTTGCACAGCGTATCATCGTCGAGGATATGATTGAGGATCTCAAGGAGATAAACTGCTCCGTACTCGGTGATGCCGACGAGCATCAGTCATCCGTCTGCGAGGAACCGATCAAGACAGGCGAGTTCCTCAGTTATGAGGACAAATACTGTGGCGGTTCCAAGACGACCGCAGGTATGCAGGCAAGTGAAAAGCGAATACCTGCCGACCTTCCGGAAGCGACCTCCGAAGAGATACGTCGTTTGGCAGGGGAGACCTTCCGCGTCTTATCCTGTCATGGAGTGAGCCGAGTGGACGTAATGATTGATAACAAGACCGGCAAGATTTATGTCAATGAGATAAATACCATCCCCGGCTCGTTGTCCTTCTATCTATGGGAGGCTACCGGTATAAGTTTCGAGCAGCTGATGGATCGTCTCATTCAGCTTGCCCTGAAGCGTAAACGTATCACCGACCGCAAGACATTCACATACGATCAGAATATCTTCGCACTCGGTGGAGGTGTCAAAGGTACAAAGGGAGCCAAAGGCGCAAAATTCTAATTAAAAATCTTCTGCAACCAATATACAATGAGTAAGAAATTCAAGAACTACAGCAAGCAACTTCAGTTGTCGGAAATCAACAAGGAAGTTCTGTCTGATTGGGATGCCAATTCAGTATTTGAAAACAGCATGAAAGTCCGTGAGGGTTCACCGACATTCGTCTTTTTTGAGGGACCGCCGTCGGCAAACGGTATGCCCGGTATTCATCACGTAATGGCGCGTACCATCAAGGACATATTCTGTCGTTATAAGACCATGAAGGGATTCCACGTAAAGCGTAAGGCAGGTTGGGATACCCACGGTCTGCCTGTGGAATTAGGCGTGGAGAAAACCCTCGGCATAACCAAAGAGGATATTGGTAAGAAGATTTCTGTCGATGAGTATAACGCCGCCTGCCGCCGCGAGGTGATGAAATATACCAAGGAGTGGACCGACCTTACCCACAAGATGGGTTATTGGGTCGATCTCGACGATCCTTATATCACATACGATAACCGTTACATTGAATCGGTATGGTGGTTGCTCGCAGAGTTATATAAGAAAGGATTCTTGTACAAGGGATATACTATCCAGCCTTATTCACCGGCTGCCGGTACCGGTTTAAGTTCTCATGAGTTGAACCAGCCCGGCTGTTACCGTGATGTGAAGGATCTCACAGCCACCGCACTCTTCAAGGTCGCTGACCCTAAGGAGGAGATGACCGGATGGGGTGAACCTTACTTCATGGCATGGACAACCACACCCTGGACATTGCCCTCAAATACAGCGCTGTGTGTCGGTCCCCGGTTCAAGTATGTTGCAGTCCGTACATACAATCCATACAGTCGCGAGAAAATCACAGTAGTATTATGTGAGGATCTTGTATCCAAATATTTCAAGCCCGAGGGAGCCAATCTCCCTATCGACAGCTTCTCTGAAAAGGATAAGGTTCTCCCTTACCGCATCGTAGGGAGCTGGACCGGCGAGGAACTCGTAGGTATGCACTATCACCAGCTCATGCCGTGGGTCAAGCCCTGTGAGAAGGTCGATGACTTTGCCGCCGAATATGTCAAGGAGTTTGCCAATGCACATCCTGAGAACACATTTGAGGTTGAGGCAGACAAATTTGTGGAGATTGCAGAAAAGGCATTCCGCGTCATCCCCGGTGATTATGTTACCACCGATGATGGTACGGGCATCGTGCATATCGCCCCGACATTTGGTGCCGACGATGCCAAGGTTGCCAAGGCAGCTCAGATTCCCTCACTGTTTATGATCAACCGCAAGGGGGAGACCCGTCCGATGGTAGACCTGACCGGTAAATATTATAAAGTTGATGATCTCGCACCTGCATTTGTTGAGAAATGCGTGGATCTTTCTTTGTACTCACAGTTTGCCGGACAGTGGGTTAAGAACGCGTATGATCCGCAGTTTACTGTTGATGGCAGATATGATGAAAAAGCCGCCAATGCCGCTGAGGATCTTAATGTGCGTCTCTGCATCGACCTCAAGCAGCAGGGTAAAGTGTTCAAGACCGAGAAGCATGTGCATAATTATCCTCATTGCTGGCGAACCGACAAGCCGATCCTTTACTATCCTCTCGACAGCTGGTTTATCCGCACACCCGAGGTAAAGGATCGTCTTATCGAGCTCAATGAGACAATCAAATGGAAACCCGCTTCTACAGGCTCGGGCCGTTTCGGCAAATGGCTGGAGAATCTTCAGGACTGGAACCTCTCACGCAGCCGTTATTGGGGTACACCGCTTCCGATCTGGCGCACAGAGGATGGTCGTGAGGAAATCTGTATCGGTTCGTATCAGGAACTTTCAGACCGCATTGACGAGGCTGTAAAGGCCGGTGTGATGGCTGAGAATCCCCTTACCAAGAAAGGATTTGTTCCAGGCGAGTTCACCCGTGAGAATTACGACCGTTTCGACATCCATCGTCCCTACGTGGATGATATTGTATTGGTATCACCCTCCGGCAAGCCTATGCGTCGTGAGACAGACCTAATCGACGTGTGGTTTGACTCGGGTGCCATGCCGTATGCTCAGATTCATTATCCCTTTGAGAACAAGGAGCTTCTCGATAATAAGGAGGTATATCCCGCCGACTTTATCGCAGAGGGTGTAGACCAGACACGTGGATGGTTCTTCACACTCCATGCGATTGCCGGAATGGTATTTGACTCCGTCGCTTACAAGGCAGTAATCTCAAACGGACTCGTGCTGGATAAGAACGGAAATAAGATGTCAAAGCGTCTTGGTAACGCAATCGACCCGTTCGGCAATATCGACAAATTCGGTTCGGATGCCGTGCGCTGGTACATGATTTCCAACTCATCACCGTGGGATAACCTCAAATATGATGAGGAGGGAGTGGCAGAGGTAAGCCGCAAAATCTTCTCGACCTTATATAACACATATAAGTTCTTCGCACTCTACGCAAATGAAGATGGATTCACCGGCACAGAGCCAGCGGTTCCCGCCGCTGAAAGACCGGAGATCGACCGCTGGATTATCTCACTTCTCAACAGTCTTATTGCAGAGGTAGAGGCAGATCTTGACGATTACGAGCCGACCAAGGCAGCGCGTGCTATCGACGATTTTGTCAATAACAACTTGTCGAACTGGTATGTGCGTCTTAACCGCAAGCGTTTCTGGAGTGGAGAGATGACAACTGACAAACTTTCAGCATATCAGACACTCTACACATGTCTTGTGACTATCGCCAAGCTGATGGCACCCTTTGCACCGTTCTATTCTGACAAGCTCTATCAAGATCTGATCGAGCCGTCTAAAGAGTCGGATAAGTATGAGTCCGTGCATCTTTCGGATTTCCCGGTAAGCGATCCCTCACTGATAGACAAAGATCTTGAGACCCGTCAGACACTTGCCCAGATCATAACCTCAAACGTACTTGCCCTCCGCCGTAAGGAGAATCTCAAGGTTCGTGTGCCGCTGCAGACTGTGCTCGTACCGGTTACCGATGAGGAGATGGCTAAGCAGCTTGAGGCAGTAACCGACATTATCCTCAATGAGGTGAATGTCAAGGAGCTTAAGATAGTGAGCAACGAAAATTCCGGTCTTGTCAAACGAGTTAAGGCAGACTTCAAGAAGCTCGGTCCCAAGTACGGCAAGATCATGAAAGATCTGAGCAAGGCGATCGCATCGATGGAGCAGTCTGAAATTGCCTCTCTTGAGAGTAACGGTAAATTCGTCTTCGAGTCGCTTCCCGGTGCTCCCGAGATTACGACAGAGGATGTTGAAATCATCGCTGAGGATATTCCCGGTTGGACAGTTGCCAATGACGGTAATATCACAGTAGCGCTCGATGTCACTGTAACTCCGGAGTTGCGCAAGGAGGGTATGGCGCGCGAGTTGGTAAACCGTATCCAGAATATCCGTAAATCGAGCGACTTTGAGATTTCAGACCGTATCAAGGTCACACTCACTGATACTCCCGAAGTGCGTGAGGCAGTAGAGGCATTCGGTGATTATATCAAGGCTCAGACACTCGCCAACGAGATAGTTCTCGCCGAGACACTTGATGCGGAAAAGGCTACCGCGCTCGACATCGACGGACTCTCTATCGCTGCCGTGGTCGAGAGAATCTAAAAGATACGGATTGTATCCTAAGTAGATTTCCATCCAACGGAGTTCTATTATTAGGATTTTATCTTAAAATGTAATCTGACGTGACATCAGTTAAAACTGAAAATACAGGAATCGCTCGCGCCGGCAAAATGCCGGGGTGGGTGATTCCTTTAATTATTATATTAATACTCATCGCAGACCAGTGGCTGAAGATATGGGTGAAGACACATCTGTATCTCGGCGAGTCGATACCTGTCACATCATGGTTTGAGATCAAGTTTATCGAGAACAATGGAATGGCTTTCGGCATGGAGTTATGGAATAAGCTCTTGCTGACCGCCGGTCGTATCGTAGCCGTGGGGTTCTTCATCTGGCTGCTGACGCTCCTTCATAAAATATATGACGGACGCAAGGGGTTTATCGTAGCCTTGGCACTTATCACCGCAGGGGCAGCCGGAAATATCTTTGACTGCGTCTTTTATGGTGAGATTTTCAATAATCCCATGCCCCCGGAGGTTGCACAATTCGTGCCGATAGGCGAGGGTTATTCTACATGGTTTGAAGGAAGGGTTGTGGACATGCTCTATTTCCCATTCTTCGACTTTACAGTACCGGAATGGGTGCCACTTGTCGGTGGTGCCAACTACGAATTTTTTGCCTATATCTTCAACATTGCTGATTCGGCGATAACAATCGGTGTGCTTATGCTCATTATCTTCTATTCGGATGATATAACCAAAAGTATCATGGAGATCAAGGGTTATTTTAAGGCACGCAAGGAGGCTAAGGCAAAAATCAAATAAGCGTATTTATATAAGGCGTATAAAGATGAAACGCAGGGAACTCATAGCTGTCGGACTAATCGCGGCAATATCGTTGTGCGGCTGCCATAAGAAGGATAATAACATCCTTTCTGAACGCAAGATGATTGCCGTAATGGTTGATATGGAAGTCGGTGAGGCTTACATACAGCAGTATATACCCGATGGCGAAGAGAAACTGCGAGGAGAGATATACGCGGGTATACTCAAGAAAAACGGTGTGACGCAGGCACAGTTCGATTCCACACTTACCGCATACGGCAAAAATATGGATAAGTACGAGGAACTGTATAAGTCTGTTGATAAGGAGTTGGAGAAACGACAGAAGAAGATTACAGGACAGGCTTCCAACGTTGCCCAAGCCCTAAACGATATATGGCCGTATTCCAAATATGCATTGATAGACAGCCGGAGTGAAGCCGAGGGAGTCAATTTCAGTTTCACACCTGAGACACTCGATAAGGGTTCGCGATTGGAGTGGTCGATGCGTATGTCTAACGTCCCGGAAGGTGAGATCATGCTTGGGGTGGAATACGAGCAGGGTCCGGATTCATACGTCTCTCAAACTCTGTATGGCAATAGTAAGGCAGGTATTACCCTCCAGACGGACTCATCACGTGATGTAAGGCGTATATTCGGCTATTTAGTATTAAATCAATCAAGAAACATTAATATCCAGCTTGACAGCATCTCTCTGACACACCAGCCGCTTGATTCAGTCCAGTATTTCCGGTATCGCGGACAAAGACGCTTCCAACAGCCTCATATCTTCAACTGATTCTTCCCGTGGCGACGATAACACTTCTATCTCGTAATATTATAGATAAACGGAACAGATCCGACGTTACCGCTAATTTAAGTATAGTAGTAATGGAAACGTCGGATAACGTAGTTACTGAGCTAAAGAAGGGTGCGATTATCTATAATAAAAAGTATGAATACACTTCAATTGCCATAAAACCCTACAACGAAGAAATACCATCCACCCTATACATAGACGTACCCATAAAGATCTGCGATAATTTCATTATAATCCCTTCAAAATAATACCGCAAAGCGAGTAACCAAATAAGGTAATAATAGTTACGATTGACGTGTTATTTTGATAATAAAACTTATAAAAATATTGGAAATAAATAAGGATGTCTAACTTTCGCATTTGCCTTATACCAATGCGTAAGTTAGACATCCTAATTTGTAATTATCAATTAATTGAAGTATATCAATTAATTGGAGTATATCAATCAATATTTGAAGGGAGTAGCCTTGACGTAGACTTTTACATCCTTGATGGCACCGGGAACCTCAGCCTCCATACGGGGAAGATACTGGAGAGCTGAAACTGTATGATTGCCTCCGAGATCGATTACTAAGTAATGGGGATAGGGAGAACCCGGAGTTGTGCTCCAGTAGGTTGATTCCTGAAGGTCGAAAGTCTTGTCAGCCGAACGGTTTACACCCGAAACATCCTCGCTGTCGGCATAATTGACAATCCACGGTTCGCGGGAAAGTCTCTCACCATTTTCATCAACGAGATATAACTCTGCGATAGAAGCGAGATCCTTACCGTCGATAGAATTATCAGCCTCGATACATACGTAGCGTCCTGAAACGGGTTCGGCGAAGGAAATCTCCTTCCAGCCGTTGCCGCCGGGGAATGTAGCAGTGATAACGGGAGTCTCGCCACTCAGATCAAGGTTCTGTCCCTCCTCGCGGTGAGTGAGAGGTTTCTGGATGAGAAGTTTGTCGAGCTCGGGAGTATCCTGACCGAAGACAGTAAGCTGTGAGTTCTCGTTGGGTCCCATGATGTCTACGATGAGCAACTCATTCTCTCCTTTCTTAAGCCAAGCACCGGGCATGTAAAGAGTCTGCTGGGGACCGATTTCCCAGATACGACCGATACCGATACCATTGACATAAACAAGTCCCTTGCCGAAAGACTCGAAGTTGAGGAAAGTGTCACCCGGTTTCTTGACATTGAAAGTGGCGCGGTATACGCCGGGAAGACGGTCGCCGGTTTTCTCAACAGAAGTTACAGGAACATAGTTCAGACTCTTGTAGAACTCGTAAGTGTCGGGAAGATTGTAGACACTCCAGTTCTTGAGGTCGCATACGAAATCGCGGTTATCACGTTTTTCGGTGATGGTAACCTTATCAGTGATACCCTTGAAATCCTTGATGGCTCTACCGAAATTGATACGGCCCATAGCCTCAACAAGAATATCGAGAGTCTGACCCTTCTTAAGAGCGGGGAGAGTCAGCTCCTTCTCACCGTTGCGACGGTCGAGCTTGCCGATATATTTACCGTCGAGGAATACCTGTGCGTAATCATGAGCATCACGGACGGTCAGGATAGCCGGACCATTGGTAGCCGGAGTCTCAGTGCGGTAAAGGATAGAACCGAAGCCCTGGTCATACTCCTCCATGGTGCGGATGTTCTTATCCTGCTTCGCCTCCGGGAGGTTTGAGAAGATCGGAGCAACCTCGGTCACCTTAAATGTGGGTACGGTGATAGTCTTGATCTGAGCGGGAACGGGAGCCTGTTTGCCGGGAGTGTACTTGGCGAGAGCCTTACGCAGTTCCCAATATTTGGGAGTAGGCTGACCTGCCTCATTGATAGGAGCATCATAGTCGTACGAAGTCACGTCGGGAGCGAAGCCGGGAGAGTTGGCGCCTGCCCAGTGACCCCAGTTAGTACCACCGTGAGTCATGTAGAGAGAGAAAGAAATGTCTTTTGACAGCA
>CAZAWP010000022.1:10708-21514 GCA_964488855.1 uncultured Sangeribacter sp. | reverse complement strand
GAGGTTGTGATCCAATCACGCCATAATCTCACAGTTTACACGAAAATCGCGCCGATATGGCGCGATTTTTTTAGTTATTGACACATACTCCTTTTAAATATTGAGACATACTCCTTTTAATTATTTGAGCTGTACTTCTAATTTTTCGCAATTTCGGTGCGATTAACTCATATTTTTTATTAAATTTGCGGTTGAAATGGTTGCCCTCGGCCGGTAGAGTCCGGTCCGTCAGGGGCATCAAAAGGGAACGAGGTGTAAGTCCTCGACAGTACCCGCTGCTGTAATTCCCGCTTGCCATGTAATTACGGCAAGCAGCATGTTTATCGCAACCTGCCACTGGTATCATACCGGGAAGGCGCGATAGACGGGATAAGTCAGAAGACCTGCCATTTTCACCAAAGTGATTTTGCCTGCGGGAATATGGGCATCTTTCTGACACTACTCTGATTCGGTCTTACTCTACATTATCCGTTGCCGTTGCCGGCATCTATATTTGAGTAATTATCAAGATTGTTTCGAGCAGATTTCATGATACTGATATAAACTCCCGTATGCACATTCACATCTGTGCAAACGGGAGTTTTTGTATCTGATAATCTCGACATAATGATAACCGACAGCCTCAAAGCTACTCTTTTTCTCCTACTGACTTTTCTCACCCCATCGACCATACTCGCAGATGCGGGAAGCGCGTCGGTAGATACTCGCGAGGGAGATTCAGCAGTCTCCTCCGACTCTGTCCCTGCCCGTCAGCTTAGCGAAGTGATCGTCACGGCAGTTAATCCTGACAAGGAAACCATCCCCGTACAGACCCTTAGCGGCGAGGAGTTGTCTCGCCTTAACAGCCATAGTGTCGCCGATGCCCTCCGATACTTCGCCGGTGTACAGATAAAGGATTACGGCGGTGTCGGCGGCATCAAGACTGTCAATATCCGCTCCATGGGTACAAATCATACCGGAGTCGTATACGACGGTGTACAACTTGGCAATGCTCAGAACGGACAGATCGATTTGGGCCAGTTCTCTCTCGACAATATCGAGATGATTTCGCTTCATAACGGTCAGAAAAGTGCCCTGCTTCAGCCGGCTCGGGATTTCGGCAATGCCGGAACTGTCTATATGCGCACCCGCACGCCCCACTTCGAAGAAGGTGAGTCCTATCATGCACGCGCTGCCCTGCGTTTCGGATCCTTTGACCTCCTGAATCCATCTGCCCTCGTCGAACTCCGTCTTTCAGACCGCATTAACGCATCATTGGGTGCAGAGTGGACAAACTCCAGCGGTAAGTATAAATTTCGTTACCGCCGTGTAAATCCTGCCGGTGAACTCGCTTACGATACCACTGCCGTGCGTCAGAACGGCGACATAAACGCCACTCGCCTCGAACTCAATGTAAACGGCACTTTCGGTATCGGTAACTGGCATGCCAAGGTCTATAATTATAACTCCGAGAGAGGTGTACCCGGCGCTATCGTCAATAACGTGTGGCGACGCGGTGAACGAATATGGGACACTAATTCCTTCGCACAGGCTTCCGCTACCATCACCAAAGGGTGCTGGACTTCGATGGAGAATCTTAAATATGCCTTCTACCGCACCCATTATGTAAATAACGATGACAAGCAGATCAAGGTAGACAATCTTTACCGACAGAAGGAGCTCTATTTCTCTACTGCCAATCTTTTCAGCATAAAACCATGGTGGCACGCCTCGGCAAGCTACGATTTCATTTTCAACTCATTAAATGCCGATGTCTACGGCTTTGCCAAGCCTGACCGTTACACCAATCTTCTTTCGGTGGCGACGGCTTTCGATTTTCACCGCGTATCTGTTACGGCAAGCGGTCTGATGACGTTTGTACACGACATACTCCAAGGTCAAGAAGCACCCAAGGATAAAAGTGTATTTACACCTGCCGTTTATGTCACCGTATTTCCCCTACGCAACCGCGAACTATCGTTACGGGCATTTTACAAGAAATCGTTCCGGATGCCGACATTCAACGATCTCTACTATGCCGATATGGGTAACTCCAAACTCAACCCCGAGCGCGTGGCTCAGTACAATGTCGGCATACTCTTCGATAAAAACTTCAACCGTTTAGTCAATCAGTTCAGGATCAGTTGCGATGTATATTATAATAAAGTTCATGACAAGATAGTGGCATACCCTAAAGGTCAGCAATTCCGATGGACAATGCTCAATTTGGGCGTTGTCGATATTCGCGGCATTGATGTATCAGCACTGCTTACATTCAATCCGATCAGGGCTACTTATATCACTTTTCGCGGACAATACACATATCAGAAAGCTATCGACATCACCAATCCATCAGATAACTACTACTGTCATCAGATACCCTATATTCCTCATCATTCGGGTTCGGCTGTCAT
The DNA here is from genome assembly GCA_964488855.1 of uncultured Sangeribacter sp. Classification (GTDB taxonomy): domain Bacteria; phylum Bacteroidota; class Bacteroidia; order Bacteroidales; family Muribaculaceae; genus Lepagella. Next base: position 19,121 of record CAZAWP010000022.1, on the reverse strand, counting down.
CAACGCCACATGGCGAAATTTCGGTCTCAACTACAGTTTCATATACGTAGGCAGCCGCTATAACCAGCAGGAGAACATCCGCTATAACTATACCCAACCGTGGTACACCTCGGACGTATCGCTGCTGTATGACCTTAAGATCAAGCGTGTGGCAATGCGCTTTATGGCGGAGGTAAACAACCTCCTCAGTCAGGATTACGATGTCATCCTTAACTACCCCATGCCCAAGCGCAATTACCGTTTTTCAATCACCGTAGAACTATGAAACAGTTTTCTCGCACCTCATATATCCCATCTCTCACCCTCCTTATAGCACTGATTTTTACCGGTTGCCGCAAGGACGAGCTCGTAGTACCAACCGAATACGAGATTATCGGTGACGAAATGCGCAATAGCAGTATCCGCGGGCTCTATCTCGTCAATGAGGGCAACATGGGTTCCAATAAATGTACGCTCGATTATTACGACTACGTCACCGGTCTGTATTCACGCAACATTTATGCCGAGAAGAACCCCGAAGTCATCAAGGAATTAGGAGATGTAGGCAATGACATAGGCATCTACGGCTCAAAACTTTACGTAGTCGTCAATTGCTCCCATAAGGTCGAAGTGTTGAATGCACATACCGGCAAACGCATAGGTCAGATAGATATACCCAACTGCCGCTACGTGCGCTTTCACCGCGGTAAGGCGTATGTCAGTTCGTACGTCGGACCGGTACTAATCGACCCCGACGCCCCCAAGGGTGCAGTCTATGAGGTAGACACCACCTCGCTTCAAGTCACCCGCAAGGTATCGGTCGGATACCAGCCCGAGGAGATGGAGATTGTCGATGATTACATGTATGTCGCCAACTCCGGCGGCTACCGTGTACCCGATTACGATTACACCGTCTCTGTCATCCAGATGATTGACTTCAAGCAGGTGCAGCAGATACCGGTCGGAATCAACCTTCATCGCCTCAAGAAGGATAAGTACAATAAGCTTTGGGTGACCTCGCGTGGTGATTATGAGTCCCGACCCTCGCGCCTCTATGTCATGCAGAAGAAACCAGGGTTCAATCAGATGGTTGTCACCGACACAATTCCTGTGGCTTGCTCCAACATGGCTTTTTACGGCGACTACATGTATTACTACGCCACGGAATGGAATAACTACACCCAATCCAACACCATCAGCTACGGTGTCATCGACGTGCGCTCCAAGGAGATCATCTCCACCAACTTCATCAAGGATGGTACCGACAAGGAGATAGTGATACCCTACGGCATTGCAGTACATCCCGAGACCGGTGACATCTTCGTCACCGATGCCAAGAATTACGTTTCGTCAGGCACGCTATACTGCTTTAGCAACGACGGCTACAAGAAATGGAGTGTACGCACCGGAGACATTCCGGCTCATATAACTTTTCTCTACAAATGAAAAATATTTTACTTCTCTACATAAAGCACCTTGCTGCAAAACTCCTCTCTATAAGGATCCCCCTTCCTGCATGGGCTGCCCTAAGTTTGTCTTCGGGTTGGGGTGCGTGCTTGTTGCTCACCGCTTGCGACAATCAAATATCAATGGTGAGTCTTGGCATCGATGATGTGTATTACATAGCCCGTATGCAGAAGCTCGACCTCCACCCGGCATTTACCGGACGCCAATATCAGTGGACCGTAAACGGCAAAGCAGTATCCTCAGAACGTGATTTCATCTTTATCTCCGCATACGAAGGAACTTATGAAGTAGAATTGAGAATCATCGATGCCGAGACTCCTTACGACTTCTCCTTTAGCATTATCGTAATGCATGAAGAGGTTGAATACAGTCCCTATATAACCCGGGTATATGAGTACTGTCCGGCTCCGGGTCAATTCGTTAATGAGATGCCTCGCTACGAAGAGGGGTGTGCCTATGCCGACATGGTGCAGAAAGCAGAGGACTGCATCTCGGGCACAAATGATACAATGATAACATTAGGAGGCTACGGCGGCTACGTGACATTCGGCTTCGACCATACGGTGATGAATATCCCGGGTGAGAAAGATTTCCGTATCTGGGGTAATGCCTTCTACGAACTGACCAACCCCGATGACAGGGGTGGCTCAGCGGAGCCGGGCATCGTCATGGTGAGTTACGACACTAACTGCAACGGTCTTCCCGACGATGAATGGTACGAACTTGCAGGCAGTGAGTACTACAAACCTCAGACGATCCATAATTATTCCATCACGTACAGCCGCCCCGATACGACACATATCCCCGAGGAGGATGAGACGGGATTTTTGGATGACATTTACTATATACCGTGGGAAGATTCTCTTGGCAAAAAAGGATACGTTGCCAAAAACACCTTTCATAATCAAAGCTACTATCCACTGTGGGAGACGAAGGATGAACTGACATTTCACGGCACCCTCCTTCTACCCAATGGTGTCGATCTCAGCGGTACCGGGCGCTATTATGTACTCTACGCCTACGACTGGGGATATGTTGATAATCACCCTAACGATTTCGCCGACCTTAATTCCTTTGATATCGATTGGGCGGTGGATTCTGAGGGACGGCATGTCGAATTGCCCGGTGTTGATTTCATACGCGTCTACACCGGTCTTAACCAGTATTGCGGATGGCTCGGCGAAACCTCAACAGAGATCAGTAAAGCGCAAGACCTCCATATCAGCCTCTACTCAATCCCCAATATCAATAATTCAAACAAGCATAATAATAACTAATTCTAACAACAATGACAAAAAGACTACTATTTATTTGTCTGCTGATAAGCCTTCTCACAAAGGTTCAGGCAGTCGAGTACATTGACTGGATTGATTGGGACAGCATCGAGCACTGGGCGGGCGATCCCGACGGTGAGAAAAAATGCGCCCTTGTTATCGACTTTCAGGACGGACAGACCGGTCAATCTCTTGTATGGGGTTACCGTTGGAACGGCACCAAGACCGGTGAAGACCTCGTCCGTGCCGTCGCCTCACAGAGCAGTATCCTTACTGCCATGATTCAGTATACCGGTACTATGGGATCCACTCTCAATGCTCTCGGTATCAGCGCAAACCGAGAGGAGTTGGATTACCTCCATTATGACTTTGACCGGGCTGCCATCGGTGGTGAGGTATCTTTCGGTTTTTTCGAACCCAACACAACGATGGGACAGGAAACCGCCCCCGGATATGACGCCGAGCAGATGTGTATCGACGCCATTAACCGCGCCAAGGAAACAGGTATAATCGAGCATCCTCTCAATGCTTTCCTTTACGGTTACCCCGCCTACGATTACGATTACTGGCAACTCGAGGACGGCTATCAGGAGTCATTTGAATATCGCTGGCGCTCGGGATGGTACGACGGCTACTGGTCTTACTGGCACGGTCCCAACGATTATGACTATATGAGCTACTCGGGTCTCGGTATGTCGAGCACCGTGCTGACCGACAATTGTGTGCAGGCATGGAAATATATCGTATTTAATGGCTCCGGCATCGGTTATCAAGGTGGAGAACTTTGCGAAGAACTTGATTACTCGATGGCAGACTGGGGCGAGGAGATGCACGAAGCTCCCGTTGCAGTGCAGCCGGTAGACCAGGCTAATGTCAATTTCTGGGTAGGCACCGGCGAAAAAGCAGCTACCGTAGTCTTCCAGTTCAACGACGGCAAAGGCGCGGAGAACCTTGTCTACGGATACCGTTGGACGGGTGGTTGGGATGATTCCCTCGCCACGGTAATCCAGAACATAGCTGCAGCAGATCCTCGCATGACTTATACAAAGAGCGGTGACACATTTACACTTACCTACGACTCCGACCACGACGGTCAATTAGGCTCGTTAGACCATATCTCGACAGAAAATACATGGAATTGCTACGTAAAGCGCGTCATCGACGACGATTTTAATAAAGTGCCTGCAGGCCGTTGGCTCAATCCCAACGCAGTATTGATCTTTGCGCATCAGGATGCAGCCGAAACTGCGGTATCACTCCCCTATCAGCTCTTCCGCCCTGCACTTGATTCCGACCAACTCATCACCATACCCTCAGTGATAGATTACGCATTGGCTGACAAAAATCTTGAGCTCCCCCTCTTCCTGCAGATTCCGGAGGGTGGTAAACTCAACACCGCTTACTCATGGACAAAGGATACTGAGATGAACGGCGTTATCTCAACGGCAACTGTAACTAATCTGATGGGTAAGGTTACGGCTTTCAAAAACTTTGCAGAAAAGAGCGGTACCGTGTCAATCCGCGGTTCGTACGTAGCCCCCGGAACAACCTCGGCGACCTACGTATATTCCAATGAAGCTCTGATAACTCTCCATAATCCGGTTAAACCGGTAACTTCTATCTCCTTTGGCGAGAATAACGTAACTGCGCGTCTTAATCACCCCGTAGATAATCAGATGACCTTCATTCCGGCAGACGCTACATATACTAAGGTGAACCTCAAGAGTTCAAATACTCAAATCGCCACTGCCTCCACAACCGGTGTGACAGCTACCAAGAAAGCCGGAGAGACTATCATCACCGCCACCTACGATTTCAATCCTGCTGTTACAGCTTCGTATACACTGTCCACCGAGTTGCAGAACCCGGTAACTGATATCACTTTTGAGTGTGCTGACGACAACGATGTAATCACACTCACTCCCAAGCAGATGGAGGGATTGTTCCCCGTATTCACACCGGCCGATCCTGATATTGCAGATGTCACTTTGACCTTGAATGACAACGGTACTGCACGAGACAACTATATTGCTACCATGTATAAGGTTAATCTCTGGGATGAAAACAATACCCGGACTACGCCCTACGAACTCTCGGGACACCGCCTTGGCGAGTGCTCACTTACAGTCAAATCGTCCGATGGTTCCGGTTTCGAGAAGTCATTTACCATCCGGGTGGTAGAACCTGAGCGAGATGCAGCTATTGATTATACCACCGGTACTATAATGCTCAACGAGGAATGGTTCGGTCACACCAACGGTGGTCTCAACTGGTACTCTCCCGATTATGAGGTAACATATCAGGCTTACGAACGTGAAAATCCGGGCATGTCGTTCGGTTGCACATCGCAATACGGTATCATTTACGACGGCAAACTCATCGTCAGCTCCAAGCAGGCGGCCGACGGCGGCGATCCCCTCCCGGGCGGCGGCAGATTAGTGGTTGCCGATGCCTCTACTCTCAAACGTATGGGTTCTATCGACGACATCATGATCGAAGGTGAGACCCGCAGCAGCGACGGCCGCGGTCTATGCGGTGCCGGTCCCGGGCGCGTTTATTTCGGCACAAGTAACGGCATCTACATCATTGACATTGATAATTGTGTAGTTACAGGTAAGATAGCCGTGATGGGCGAAAACAGCGACAACCTATATTCCGGACAGATTGGCGACATGGTGCTCGCCGGTCATCATGCCTTTGCGATAAAGCAGTCTACCGGTGTCATAGTGATAGATGTTGATACTGATGAGGTGGTAGCCGAAATCGAAGATAAGAATGTACAGGGTATCACTCAGAGTGCCGACGGTAATGTATGGTATGCTACAACCGATAATGGTCACAGTGTATTTGTAGCTCTCGACTACGAAACACTTGTCGAACTCGAACGTGTCAATGTACCGACTGAATACGGAGTCGTTTCGTGCAGCTGGGGTTCATGGCGCTCTACACAATTCACAGGTGCAAATACCGTAAACTCTCTCTTCTTCTCGGGCGGCAGCTCAATTTCAAATGGTGGCGCCGGCGAATATTGCCGATACGATATCGACACGAAGTCTTTCCGCCCGATAGCTACTGTGAGCGGGTTACCGGCACATACCGGGGGCGTTAAGCAGGGAGCATACGGTACTATCCGTTACGATGACCGCACCGGTGAACTCATAGCCGGTACTACAGAGTACAAGGCATCAGGACATTACCGTTACAACTGGACACATTTCATCGATGCCGAGACAGGTGAATTCAACCGTACGATAGAGTTGCGTCCTTACTATTGGTTCCAGGCCGTGCCTATCTTCCCCGATGCCTACGATCCCGAAATCGAGGAGATCGAAGACATGAATCTTCGCCTTATAGATACCCCGGCAGTTGTCGAAATCAAGGCAACCGACCGCGATAACAATGACGCCAACATCCGTATCCGCCTTATCGACGCTCCGATGACTGCTGCTGAGGGTCAAGATACCGGGGCAGCAGCCGATATTTCTCTTGACGGCAATACACTAACCGTCACTCCTTTGGCTATAGGTGAAAAAACCGTCGGTCTGGCTGTCGAATCTAACGGTAAGGTTATAACCCGCTCTGTCAAGGTAACTGTCTCATCCTCGACCGGTGCAGAAGACTTGATTTCAGAGGGCTACATCAAATCCGTAAACAACGACATCATAGTTGCAGGCTACGCTGGTATGAGTTTCGACATCGTCAATATGGCGGGTCAGACTGTCGAGTCGTTTACTGCCGCCGATAATTATTACACACACTCGTCAAATCTCGCTGCCGGTGTATATGTAGTAGTCGGCAAGGATGGTATCAGCAAGAAAATTATCGTAAAATAAATGTCAGGTTATCTAATCATAATGACCATTATATGATTAAAAAACTAATCGTTTCTATATTTTTCTCGTTACCCATGGCATTTGTTGCCATGGGCGACGAGATTGATTATACCCAAGGTGTAATCTTTATCAACGAGGATTGGTACGGTCATCAAAACTCAACCGTCAATTATCTCCTGCCGGACGATCCTGACGGTGAGTACTGGCATTACCGCGTCATTCAGACCGAAAATCCCGGAAAAGAATTGGGATGTACCAATCAGTTCGGAGCTATCTGGGAGGGGAGATTATACATGATCGCCAAACAGGAAAAAGATCCGGGTGCCTCGATAACGGGAGGCCGTATTTCGATTGCCGATGCCAAGACAATGAAACTTGTAAAACAGCTCGAACTTATCGACCCTTCGGGCAATCAATGCGACGGCAGAGCGTTCTGCGGAGTGACTCCCTCAAAGGGGTATGTTTCGTCGAGCAACGGAATATGGATCCTTAACCTTGAGACTCTTGAAATCGAAGGGCAGGTCGAAGGATCTTCAAATCCCAATGCCGGAGGTGATGATGACAAGCCCAATTCCGATCCGACAAGTTCCCTATATTTCGGACAGTCCGGCACAATGATATTGGCGGCAGGTAAAGTTTTTGCCGTTCATCAGCAATATGGTATGCTTGTAATAGACCCGGTGGCGGATAAAGTGACGGAGGTTCTCGACATGACTATCGTAGATGATGCAGTGGAGCGCGATACCGGTACCCGTCCGCGACGACCTTCCGGCATCGGCTCCACGATAGTCAGATCGAAAGATGGCGATCTATGGTATTCGGCATCCAAGAATGTACAAGGTACAGGATCAACGCTGCCATACATCATCCGTCTCAATCCGGTAACTTTGGAACGCGAAGTGATAACTATAGAGGGTGATGACATTTATCCTCCATCCAACTCCTGGTATGCGTGGACTCCCGATCCGTTCTGTGCGTCATCGGTCACCAATCGCCTCTATTGGTGCGGAGGTCCCAACAGCTGGTTTACAAATTACCGTGTCTTCCGCTTCGATATCGACACCCGCAATGTAGAGAAAATAATGGATTTCTCGCTCGAGGAGGGGGACTGGCATATATACGGTTGCTCTTTGGGTATTCATCCACAAACCGACGAACTCTATGCCTCGATGTTCCATAAGTTTGTAGACCCTACTTACGTAACCCGGCGCTTTGACGCAGATGGAAACCTCCTCAAGGAATATCCCATGATTTCCAACTACTGGTTTCCATCACATCCTCTGTTCCCCGTTACGCCTATAGATGACACCATTGTAGATGAGATTGTTTCAGGTGAGGATACTCTAAACCTTACCGGAAGCAATACCGGCAATCTGTATTCTCTCGACGGTACACTCATACGTCGTAGGGTAACTCCCTGTGAACATGCTGACCTCTCCCCCGGTATCTATATCTGGAGTAACGGTACAGTGACACGAAAGATCAGATTGTGAAGGACAGCTGGGTCTGGATGCGGGTATCGTGGGCACCCCCGATATTCCAAGTCTGGCGGTGACCCCATACGCACTCTACGCCCCACTGCAGGTAGGAGGTGATGTTGTAGAAGACGTTTACCGCGCCGTAGAGGGCATACTTGTAGTTCTGCGTCTCGTCAAGGGCGTTGCAGTATTCCGACACTCCCCACATGCGCGCCTCCGATACCACGAGGTTCGCCTGCCAGCGTGAGTTGAAGTTATAGGTGGCGCCGAAGTTGAATCCCATCATCGGTGTCGGGGTCATGTGCGTCGGGTCGGAGTCCTTGGGGGTGTATGACACGGGCAGTCCCGAGATGTCCTGGATGTAGTTGCCGATACCTTTGCC
>CAZAWP010000022.1:5547-10608 GCA_964488855.1 uncultured Sangeribacter sp. | reverse complement strand
CCGTCCGATGTGTGGTAAGAGGGTTTCGAGATACCGACACCGAAGCTGAAGCCGCTCCACGACGGTGAGACATAGCTGACCTCATACGCATTACCGGACACCATACCCGAGGGACCCTCGGGGTCGATGGTTGTCGGCGAAGCGGCGGCACCATCCTTAAAGAGGGTGCTCTTGAGACCTGCCGTCACTCCGCGCCATGTCAGGTACGCTTTTTTGAGCTTCAGTCCGGAGTTGTTGCCGTTGGTACCGATCTTGAAGTAACCGGTGATGGCGTTGGGGGTGTTGGCGAGACCCATGACCTCAAGGTCAAGGTCGGACTGAAGGGCGTCGATAAAGAAATCTCCTTTATGACCGGGCGTGGCGGGTACCGGGATCGACTGGGTGGTGAAGTCCGCCGAACCCTCGACCGAATAGAGGCTGTTGCCTATATCCCAACCCATGATCGGGGTGACCTGACCGCCGATGGTCAGCAGGAAGGAATTGGTCGAAGAGCGTAACACGAACTTGGGCATAGGTACCGAACCGGGCTCCACGGGACGCGCCGGAGCCAACTTCTCGGCAGCCTCTTCGGTCATCTTACCGATGATAAGTTTCTTCTCGGACTGAGTGTCCGCCGGACTCTCTTCGGCGGTCTGCGCACCGACGTAGCCATAGCTCATGCCTACCGCTGCCATGATAAGGAGATGTCTAATTTTCATATAGTTAGATTTTACATTTTACACTTTATAAATCTTCTTTAACAATTATTAAACATCCGATTTTCAATTATTGTTCACTATTACCGAGCACACTTTTAAGGCTTATTCTGAAATCCTGCACCGCCGAGTCGCCGAAAAGAGGGGTGTCCTCAAGGGTCACTCCGCCTGTCTTGTGACCCACCGTCTTCTCTATCTTGGAGCGGGTGTAGAACTGTGCGATGTTTGACACATCACGCTCCGTTGCCTCGATGATAAAGGTGTTGAAACTGTACAGTATATCAGCCAACGCCGTCAGGGAGTTGCGCGTCTGCTGGTTATAGAGGGTGCCGCTTATCGAACTGCTGTCGAGCTTACCTTGCAAGGCACCGTTCACCCCCGAAATATCCTCCATCATCTTGAGCTGGATGTCGAGGAGTTCGACGATGCCCGCTTGCTTCGACACGCTGCTAATCTGCTGGGGTGCCGGCGCGTTGCTGAGCGGTCGGTAGACGATAACTCCGTTGAAGCGCGTCCACTCCTCGGCAATGTCGTTGATGTCCACCCCGTCGGGCAGCGAACCCTCGGGAAACATCAGCAGACCCTTTGCCGACGAACGGATGAGCCAGTCATAAAGGGAGATGAGACGGTTGGTAAATTTCTGCTGGTCGATGATGTCACCCACAAACGAGTGTATCTCGCCGTCGATAAAGGGATACATCTTGAAAACGTAGGGGTGCATACGGTGCTTATAGGGGGATTTACCCTCGGCAAGGACGTAGCCGGCAGACGAGAGGAAAGAATAATGCCATTCCTCGTCGATGTCGGAGTAAACCTCGATGAGGGGTTCGCCGAGTTCCCGGCGGCGTCGGTTCTCAGCAAGAATCCGTGCACGGTACTCCTCATCTGTGACGGTGTAGAAATCATTATCGAGGGTGTCATGACAGTGCCAGCGGCGCACATTGCGGCGTGTCCATACCTCGATCACGCGGCATTTGCCGGCAGCCGCCTTGTAGAAATCAGTGATGCGGGGTGTCCCGAGTTCATGGGTCACCATGGCGCAATCCTGCACGGCGACATTACGCAGCAGCCACGCCTCGCGCTGTGGGTCACCGTTGCCGAATGTCGCCACAACCTGATCCGGTGTCAGGTCATGGAGCTCCCCTATCAGTCCGATATCCCACCCTCTGAAATCGCTCATGTCGCCGTCAAAGAGCATCACCGCCGGCGATACACTGTCGGTATAGCAGTCGCAGCGTCCGTTGCGCCGCCCGTACCATTTCTTGTGGATCACCATGCCGCTGATGAGGAACTCCTCCAACGTACGGGCATACATTTCCTCAAGGCTGTTTAGCTCCATGTTGTAGTATATCAGTTCCTGCATGAGACGTGCCTGCGGCTCCTCGGCGGCATCGCGTGCCTCGCAGCTTGGGGGTGTCCACTGGTTGCGGAAAACGCCGAGGACGTTTCGCACCAGACGGCGGATGAGATTGTTTTTCATAGGGAGGTTCCCCTGGGCGCGGATGTATGTCGCCTCGCTGACGAGACGCCCCTCAAACTCGACGGTGTCGCTCCATTGGTCGCCAAAGGTGAAGCGCTTGCACCGCTCGCGTTCCTTGCGAAGGGCTTCCCCGGCGCGCCAGGCCGCTACCGTGCGGTTGAGCAAGTCGGTGTCGATTATGGGGGAACTATAGTCGTCGGCGCTGCTGTTTCCGATCCAAGCTGTAACCCCCGATACACTATCGCTTACGGGTCTTACTCCATTTGATGCTTTTGGTGAAATAATTTCCGGTGTATTCATACGTGTTTGTTTTTGAGGCAAAGATAGATTTGCACCGGGCGCTTTCCTCACCATTTGTTACAATTGTCATAATTGCCGGGCGCAGCCGCACGCATTGTTTGGCACACACAGCAATATTTACTATCTTTGCAACCGGACTCGCCACAAGAGACGCGACAGCGTCACGGAGGCTCAGATGCACATACGAAGACTCAAAAGGAAAATGGATTCTCAGAGTACAGAAGCAAAAAACGCGGTTAATCAGTCTGCACCGGAGCGGATCCCCGGGGTATATCCCGAGGGGGTGCGTCCCGACGTGCTCAATTATGACGACCTGTGCGGGGTGTTGCCACTCCTGCGCGGACATCACAAGCTGGTAGATTGGCTCATACACTGGCTGTATCTCGATAAGGTCAATGAGGTTCATGCCCGCTGGGCATACGACCCGGGCATACCCTTTGCACGCCATCTGGTCGAGGACGAGTTTAAGTTTGACCTTGAGGTGGAAAATGAGGATATTCTCCAACGTTTCCCCACGGGTGCTTTCATCACCGTCAGCAACCACCCTTACGGGGGTATGGACGGCATCCTGCTCATCCATATCGTCGGCAAGTATCGTCCTGACTATCAGGTGATGGTCAATATGTTTCTCAACCATATCTCGGCGATGCAGAGCGCCTTTATTGCCGTCGACCCCCAGAAGACCGAGGATCCCGCGAAGCGGGCGGTCACCCTCCACGGGATGCGCCGTGCCCTCAAGGATGTCAGCGAGGGTCACCCCATCGGGTTCTTCCCCGCCGGAGCCGTGTCGAAGTTCGACAAACACCTGCACGTCACCGACCTGCCGTGGCAACCCTCCATCATCCGCCTTATCAAGCAGATGAAAGTACCCGTCATTCCCATATATTTCCACGGTCATAACTCGACATTCTTCAGCACCTTGGGTCTCATCGACTGGCGTCTGCGAAGCATGCGCCTCCCCCGCGAGCTCTTTAACATGACCGGCAAGAAAGTCAAGGTCACCATCGGTGAACCCATCATGCCCGATGTGCTTAAGAAATATAAGGATCTCGGCGAATTAGGTAAGTTCCTGCGCGAGCAGACCTATTCACTCAACAAGAAATAAAGTCCGGCTAAATACGTTTATTTAAGTTAGATACGTTTATTTAATCGGACCTCGATAAACGAATAAAAGATATTATGCCCGTACCTACTCCCCAGGAAATTTCAGCCGACGTAGCCAAAGCCAAGCAGCGGTTCTCGATAATAGGGAACTCGCCGGCGTTGTTGCAGGCGATCGACCGCGCCATCCGCGTGGCACCGATCGACCTGTCGGTACTCGTTACCGGCGAGAGTGGCTCGGGTAAGGAGTTCTTCCCCAAGATCATCCACCAGTTCAGCCCGCGCAAGCACCGCAAGTATATCGCGGTCAATTGCGGCGCCATCCCCGAGGGCACCATCGACAGCGAACTCTTCGGTCACGAGAAGGGAGCCTTTACGGGTGCCATCAACAGCCGCAAAGGGTACTTTGAGGAGGCTGACGGGGGTACTATCTTCCTCGATGAGGTTGCGGAGCTGCCGCTCACGACCCAGGCGCGTCTGCTGCGCGTCCTGGAGACCGGAGAGTATCTCCGTGTGGGCTCGTCAGTAAGCCAGCATGCCGATGTGCGCATAGTAGCCGCCACCAATGTCGATCTGCTCAAGGCTGTCAAGGAGGGGAAGTTCCGCGAGGATCTCTACTACCGACTCTCGACGGTGACAATCGAGGTGCCCTCGCTCCACGACCGTGGAGAGGACATCGTGCTGTTGGCGCGCAAGTTTGCCGCCGATTTCGCCGAGAAACACCTCACCCCCCCCATCACCTTTGACGAGGCGGCACGTCACGCCATGATGCTTTACCGCTGGCCCGGCAATGTCCGCCAGCTCAAGAATATCGTCGAGCAGCTCGCACTCTTCCACAGCGGCGAGACAATCGACCGCACTGTCATGCTTGAGGCATTGCCCCTCGACCACTCCAAGATGGCGCAGCTCACCCAGCGTGAGCGACCCCACGACTACGAGAGCGAACGCGAGATTTTATGGCAGCTCGTCATGTCGATGCGCGCCGAACTCGACGAACTCCGCAGCCGTATCCCCGGTGCCGACGAGGATTCGCGCGCCCCCCGTATCAAGCCACTCCTCACCATGGCTGAAAAGCACGCACGTACCGACACGGATTATATCAATGTCGATGATACCGAGGCTGAAGCCGCAGCTGATGAGGGTGACGCTCCCCTTACCTTGGAGGAGTCGGAAAAGGCCACGATCATCCGCGCCCTCGCCCGCAACAACGGCAACCGACGCGACACCGCCCGCGACCTCAATATCAATGTCCGCACCCTTTACCGCAAGATACACGATTTGGGCATCGACGACAACTGAGACCCGGCAATCTCCTTGAGACCCGTACATTAATTTCTCTCCTTAACTCTCCGACCTTACAGTCATGAAACATCTCAGACTCAAGATAAAAGCTACCCTGCGGCGCCACCGTATGTGGGCGATGCTGCTCCTCTTGGCACTCGTCCCGGCACTTGTGTCGTGTCGCATCAGCTATAAATTTAACGG
>CAZAWP010000022.1:0-5447 GCA_964488855.1 uncultured Sangeribacter sp. | reverse complement strand
AATCTTTAATGCAACGTTAGGAAATTGGTAATGAATACCCCGAGCTACTACATACTTCCCGACATTAGGGCATACAAGGAGTCGGAGGGCGCGGAGCGGCAGCGTCTCGCCCGCCGTATCGCCACGGTGATAGACGACCCGGCGGTACTGCGCGCTATCCTTGAGGTAGCCCCCGCCGAATTTGCCGATTTCTACCCTGACGATACCCCTCAGCTCTCGACCCTCGACACCATCGACTCGTTTTTGGATCAGTTCGGCGGCAAGACCCCGGGAGCCCAATCCGACGAACTGGTCATCGCCCCCGCCATCGACTACGCCGCCCAGGTCCTCGACCCCCCTCAGCCAGCCAGTCCCGGTGCTGACGCACCGGAAACTAAAGAGCCTGCGGCTCAGAAACCCGCGGCACCGGTGCCTCAAAAACCAGCGGCTGCCCAGCCAACCAAACCCACGGGAGTCCCCGCTCAGAAAGGAGCGGATTTAGGGTCAGAGACGCCCTCGGAGCCGGCATTATCGCTCTCTTTGGTTAAAATTATGGTTAAAAATCATAATTATCGCAAAGCTTTTGAAATAATTGAGGCCATGAGCTTGAATAATCCGGAAAAAAGTGTTTATTTTGCAGACCAGATGCGCTATCTCAAAAAGTTGATGGCGCTTTCTGAGCTACGGCATTAATCCGAAATAATAAAACGACTCCGAAATAATTAATAAAAGGATCCGAAATTAAAACGACTCCGAAATATTTGATAAAACGGACTCTGAAATAATTAATAAAACGACTATGTATATTTTCTTTAGCATTTTAATTGTAATCGCCTGCTTCTTCCTTATCGGGGCAGTGTTGATTCAGAAATCAAAAGGTGGTGGTCTTGCCTCTGACTATTCGAGCGGCAACAACTACCTCGGATACCGCAAGACAACCGACTTCATCGAGAAATTCACCTGGGGAGTAGCGATCTTCATCTGCGTATTGTCGATCCTCGCCTCGTTTACGGTTAAAGCCCCGGTAAATGTATCGAGCATCCAGCCCGCCGCCCCCGTGCCCGCGGCTGCCGCTCCCGCCCCCGTAAACACCCCGGCTCCCGCAGCCGCTCCTGCCGCAGCCCCCGCCCAGACTCCCGCCAACTAATCGACCCGCATACTCGCGTAGTCACTGCCGTCAGGCAGTCTTATCGCGTAGCTGCAGCCGTAGGCTGCTGTATCGCGCAGCCACTGCCCTCTTGCAGCCATTTAGCGTAGCCACCGCCGTCAGGCAGTCTTATCGCGTAGCCACTGCCGTCAGGCAGTTCCCCGCTTAGCGGGCAGGGCGGTGTTCCGCTGTTCACCGGTACCCATAAATAAAAACTGCGCCCCAAAAGTCCGATCGGACTTTGGGGCGCAGTTTTTATGCAGTTTATCATACCGCCCTCATCGCTGCCCCCAGAGTAGCTTCTCGCGCAGCAGCGTCGGGAACTCCATATCCGGCCTCCTTATCACGACAACGGCGAACGGTGCCCTCTCTATCCGCAGCACCGGCAGCTCGCGTGACTCACGATCCGGTACCGGACTCTCGTTGGGATCCTCGCAGACGGTCGGCATAACAAAGGCACGCCCGTCGAGGCTCACACGGCAGCTCGCCGCACGCGAGTACGCCGTTATCTCGATTACCGACGTGCCGCTCACCACCAGCGGGCGCATCGTCAGTGAGTGCGGAGCCACGGGACTCAGCACCATGCATCCCAACGTAGGCTGGATGATGGGTCCTCCCACCGACAGGTTATAGGCGGTCGACCCGGTCGGCGTCGAGATGACGAGGCCGTCGCTCAGATAATCCGCCAAGGGGTAGCCGTCAAGGACAGTAGTGAGGTTAAGCATCGCCGGACTTCCCCCCTTCATCACCGCCACCTCATTGAGGGCGAAAGGATACACATTGGGGGGCACGACGCTACCGCTCACCGCCAACAGCGAACGGCGTTCCAGACGCCCGCGGTCACTCTCAAGGACATTTACGAGTTCCTCGGCCTCGTCGAGGCTGTAACTCGCCAAAAATCCCAGATGACCGGTGTTGATGCCAAGGATCGGGCGCTCGTTTGCCTCGACCCACTGCGCCGTGCGCAGGAAGGTGCCGTCCCCTCCGATACTCACCACGCCCTGTGCCTCCAAGGGGAAATCATCGACTACACTTATCACGCTGTGCACCGCCACACTGTGCTCCTTTAGATAGTCGGCGAGGCGGCGCCGTATGAAGAGGCGGAAACCTCGGTTTACAAATATATCGAGTAAACGCTGGATATCGGCAAAATGCCCCTCCTGATGATTACTACCCGTGATGGCTATGGATTTCATATCGGTCAGATCAAATTTTAAAGATTGGATTTAATATCAATCGCTTGGATCAAATATTAAACAGAGTCTTGAGGGCGAGCATGCGCTCGGCGAGGAGCATAGCCTCGTCGCTGCGGCTCTCGCTGCTCTCGATGACTTCGTAACCGTATCGGCGCAGGCTGCTGATAACGTGGGTGGGGTCGAGTGTACGCACACGCAGGGTGATGCGCAGCCTCCCCTCCTCGGCGGGCATGACGTTAAGATCCACAAGGTGAATGTCGGCATCCTCGACGGCACGCGCTATCTCGGAGGCGCTGTAGGCACCCGCCTGACACTCCACCACTATCACACTCGAATCGTAGCGTGCGGCTACCGTACGCGCTATCGCCTCAAGGAGCGAACTCTCGGTGATAACACCGTTGCGTCCCTCATTATCCTCAACCTGCAACTCATGGCTCGGCGAATCGAGCAGCTGAGGCAGTACCTCCGTCCACTCCATATCCCACCGGACGCTCGGAAGAGCCGACCGCTCGGTCAATCCGCCTGTGGGTGACAACATATCAATCGCTTTCATTTTGGTCTTGCTCTTTCTGAATTTTTGAGTATTTTTGTAAGTTACTTGCAGGCAGGGGCGTTAATCTGCCGATTTTGCGCCTCACTGCCTATTAGAGTAACGTATTTGACTGCCGTTGTGTTATACGGAAGTCCCGTTTAGTGACTTTTGCTCTCCCCGATAAGAGGTTTTTGCGCCTCTATAACAGGAAAGAAAGTTACTTATCTGCAAATTTACAAATATTGTGCCGAATTTCCACAAACGTGGGAACGGCGACTAAAGAATACGAAAATGTCATCAACACCAACGCGTCTGAGTGTAAATATAAATAAGGTAGCGACGCTGCGCAATGCGCGCGGTGAGAATGTGCCCGATGTTGTCAAGTTCGCCGTGGACTGCGAGCGTTTCGGCGCACAGGGCATCACGGTGCACCCACGCCCCGACGAGCGCCATATCACCCGTGCCGATGTCCACGCCCTGCGCCCGGTGGTGACCACCGAGTTCAACATCGAGGGTTACCCCTCGCCGGAGTTCATCGACCTCGTTTGCTCGGTGCGTCCGGAGCAGGTCACCCTCGTTCCCGATGCGCCCGATGCCATCACGTCGTCTGCCGGCTGGGATGTGGTCAAAAATGCCGACTTCCTGCGCAAGATCACCGCACGTCTCAAGGAGTGCGGTATCCGGGTGTCGATATTCGTCGATGCCGACCCGGCGATGGTCCGTGCTGCCAAGGAGGTGGGAGCTGACCGCGTGGAGCTGTACACCAAACCGTATGCCGACATGTATGACACCGACCCCGAGGGTGCCGTCGCTCCCTTTGTCGCGGCTTCGCAGGCAGCTCTTGATGCCGGTATAGGTCTCAATGCCGGTCATGACCTCAATTCGCGCAACCTCGCCTTCTTTCATGACCGTCTCCCCCTCCTCAACGAAGTCAGCATCGGTCATGCCATTATATCGGATGCTCTCTATGACGGTATCCGCAACACCATCGAGATTTACCTCGACTGCCTGCAATAAAGCAAACAGGTGGCAAATACCGGTCTCACGGTCATGCATTCCGCTTACTGATTAGGCTTTTAACATAATGATTTCCTTACTCCTTATACAATAAACTACATGTCACAGACTACCCTTTCGTTATGGTCGCTCGTCATGGATGGCGGCTACATCATGATTCCGCTGGCAATTCTGCTGATTGCGGCTATTTATGTTTTTACCGAGCGTACTATCGTCATCAACCGCGCTGCCAAGGATGACAATAATTTCATGAACCGTATCCGCGAGTACGTGCATGAGGGCGACCTTGAGGCTGCCAACAATCTGTGCAAGAAAACCGATACCCCGGCTGCCCGCCTCATCCTCAAGGGGTTGTCGCGCATCGGGCGTCCGATGAACGATGTCCTCGTAGCCATCGAAAACACGGGTAACATCGAGGTAGCCGCTTTAGGCAAGGGTCTCCCTATCCTCTCGACCACTGCCGCCGGTGCCCCGATGTTGGGTTTCCTCGGTACGGTGACGGGTATGATCCAGGCGTTTTTCGCGCTCGCCAATGCGGGGACTTCCGCTAATATCACCGTTTTGTCGTCGGGTATCTACCAGGCATTGGTCACCACGGTAGCCGGTCTTATCGTCGGCATCCTGGCGCTCTTTGCCTATAACTACCTGACCGCACGCATCAACCGAGTCATGAACGCTATGGAGGCCCGCACCATGGAGTTTATGGACCTCCTCAACGAACCCGCTTAATCCTCTGTATCTATGGCTCTTAAAAGAAATTTTCAGTCGCTCGATACTTTCTCGATGTCGTCGATGACCGACGTCATCTTTCTGCTGCTGATATTCTTTATGGTGACCTCGACGATAATTTTCCCGGCTGCCATTGATGTCAATCTCCCCCAGAGTGCGGAGCAGACTTCGCTTAAGCCGGTGACCGAGGTCTATATTGACAAGGACAATACATATTACTTGGTCGAGGACCGCAATGACTCGACGGCGACCCTATCCACGCCTCTGCCGGTGACTGCCGAGGAGTTGGGAGCTGCGCTGACACGTATTCAGGCAGCGGACTCCACGCGCGCCATCGCCCTTTATGCCGACACTATCGTAAATTACGGCAAGGTGGTGACTATCCTCGATCTGGCTGCGCGCCGTAAGATCAAGATGGTGCTCGCCACTCGTGCCGCCGAGGTGCCCGGTGCCGAAGCGCTCCCGACGGCTTCAGACGCTGCCGGTGCTGCAGCGAATCCTGCTACCGGCGGTAATAACTCTCCGGCTAAACACTAAGTGTGATTATGGCTCAGTTCAAACGTGAAACGATAATTGCGGCTGCCATAACCTTTGCGTTGGTGGCGTTGCTGACCGTGGTGCTGTTTGTAATCAACCTGCGCTACGATCCGGCTCTTATTGCGCGCGAGTCCATCCCCGAGCCGCTTGAGGATGAGGAGCTGTTTATCGAGCCGGAGATCATACGCAATCTGGGCGAGGAACAGGCTGTGACGCACAAGGCTCCCGCCCCGCAGATCAAGGGTGAGCCCGAGCTCGCCGAGAAGGAGAATACGCGCATCAACATCCCCGACAAGAATCCGAAGCCGGC
>CAZAWP010000021.1:0-21561 GCA_964488855.1 uncultured Sangeribacter sp. | reverse complement strand
CGGCTGCAGCGCCTCTTCGTTTGTAAGATTAACATTTGTTTCCATATTGCATATTTTGTGTTATCGCCGGCAAAGATATCACATTTACGCCAACTATCACGCCCCCGCCTCCCTGCAATTTTCGGGAAAAAACCCACCACAAAAAAAATGGCCGCAAACATTATAGGCGGATAAATACCGTTGGTAGGAGAAACATCGTTTATTAGTCATCCAACCAAAATATAAACAATGGCTTACATAAAACTAAAATTCCGTCCCTCCGCAAATCACGATGAGGAAGGTACAATCTACTATCAAATAACTCATAGCCGAACTGTTAGGTATTTACCTACACACTACCAAATACTCCCATCCGAATGGGATTATGAGCGGGCGATAGTTGTCCCCGATATTCGGTTAGGTGCGCGAGTTTCGGCCGTAATAACGATTGCAGATAATATTCGCCGTGAAGTTGAACGTCTCAACAAAATCATCAGTAAATTAGATTCACAATCAGTGCAATATTGTGCTGATGATGTCATCAATAGGTTCAAATTCTACACGAGCCAATACACCTTGTTCAAGTTTATGAACAACGTAATAGCCACGCTTAAGCAAAATGGTAAAGAACGAACCTCCGAAACCTACATCGCAGCCCTGAACAGCTTTAGCAAATTTCGCCAAGGCAAAGACATACTCCTTGACCATCTAAGCTCTAAGATGATGGAATCATATCAAGCCTGGCTGGAGAAGCGGGGTATCGTTCCAAATACAATATCATTCTATAATCGTATACTTCGTGCGGTGTATAATCGTGCGGTAAACGATGAAATAATTGATGATCGCAAACCATTCCGCCATGTCTATACCGGCATAGACAAAACCGTCAAAAGGGCTTTGCCTCTTGAAAAAATCAAATTGATCAAAGCATTACAACTGGAAGAAAGCCGTGCTTTGGACTTTGCACGCGATATGTTCATGCTCAGTTTTATGCTTAGAGGAATGAGCTTCATCGATATGGCATATCTCAGAAAGATCGACCTCAATAATAGCCGAATCACATACCGGCGGCGCAAAACCGGCCAACTTCTCTCCATCGAATGGACGCTTGAAATGCAAAAGCTATTAGAAAAGTATCCTGAAAACCAATCTCCATATCTGTTGCCCATCATTAAAAGCGTAGAGACCAATCAGCGTTATACCTATCGTAACACAGCTTACAACATCAATCGCAGCCTCAAGATTATAGCCCAAAAAGTAGGCATCGACTCCCCGCTTACCCTATATGT
The DNA here is from genome assembly GCA_964488855.1 of uncultured Sangeribacter sp. Lineage (GTDB taxonomy): Bacteria > Bacteroidota > Bacteroidia > Bacteroidales > Muribaculaceae > Lepagella. The sequence goes on along the minus strand of CAZAWP010000021.1, from coordinate 20,293 downwards.
TGCGCGACACAGCTGGGCATCAATAGCCAAAGCCAAGGGCATTCCTATCAGTGTCATCAGTGAAGGCATGGGCCTCCAAAGCGAAACCACCACTCTCATCTATCTTGCAAGCCTGGACACTAACGCTGTCGACAGAGCTAACTCCATCATCCTTGATTCGCTCTGATATTTGCAACTCTCTAAACAAGAGATAATTATTGATAGCGCAAAGATAGGCAAATTTCTTTAAATGAGTGCAAAAGAGACTGGAAAAAATCCAAATAGTTGATTAAAAAATCCACGTTGATACATAGTTGTTGGATATACACGTATAATCCGCATGTATATATACCTTAATCCCAACCTATTATCAAATAGCCATATCTCTTGTTTAGAGATACTTTAAAGAGCCTATAAATCATTGTCTAATCGATATGGAATCTCTCATTGCAAATTCAGGAATCCAGTTGCTTACCTTTCGCTTGTCAATCAATGTCCAGGACCGCTTAAAACAGTGGTTCCACGAATGGTATGACAAAGATACAAGCGAATGGAAACTTGAATTGGTGTATGAAGTCAAGACGGAAGAACATACTTATTATTATAGAATGTCCAATCTCCACAATGGTGGATATTTGTATATGGACAACGTTACACTCGACATTGCCCAATTACAACATGATGGGATAATGCCCCTGAAAAAAGATGATGAACTTTGTCCGGGGGTGAGTGGCGAAATATATAATTTGACCTTTAATGACAGAGAGAACAAATTCAGATCGTTCGAAGGTCAATGGCTCCCAGCTCCCTATTTCTTTAAGCGCACAGAAAAAAGATTCGATTTTGGTCCATTCAATTGGGCACGATTCAAACTAATTCTCGTCAAAGAAGAGAAGGGGCAAAGAATCTACGATGTAATTTTGGCTTTTGACACTCATACAACCTACGAGACCAAAGGCAACGGCGAAAATCTCAATTTTCCAGATAAATATCGTAATGATATTGACCTTGAATTATGCTACAATGAAATGCTCCTGCTGGACTATTGTTCTGCCGACGAAAAATGGTCATATGTAGATGAGCATATTCTCCACTTGGTCCATCCGGGCATATCCCGTATATCCCAGCTTCGAAGCTCCGGCGTGAAAAAGATGAGTTACGCTGCCTCGTATATATTCCTCATTTCTTATCTGGCAAAAAATCATCTATTCCCTAAAATAAAGATATATAAGGATAGAGATGTGGAAGTTCGCGATGTGGACATGGTAATCGACATTGGGAACTCTCGTACAACAGCCCTCCTGATAGAGAATAATCAGAATTTTAACCAAGTTCGTCCTCTTTCATTAATTGACTTCACCAATATAGTCAAAGAAGCAGAGGAGGGAATTACCGTCCGTTCCTATAACGAGCCCTTTGATATGCGGCTCGCATTCCGTAAGGTGAACTTCGGCGATTTTGGCCCCGTTGACAGCCTACAGTTCGTGTACCCCAGTCTGATTAGGCTTGGGCACGAAGCAAATGTGCTCATCCATCAGGCTTCCAGTTGCGTTAGTACCACCAATTCATTGTCCACTTATTCCAGCCCCAAGAGATACCTCTGGGATTACCGGCCCAATAAGGACGAATGGCAATTCCTTGTCTTACCCGGAGAGAACGATAATCACATTATTCAACTCCAAGGCGTAACTTCGCAACTCTCCAGCGATGGGCGGCTGGATAATTCAGGCCTTGGTGGAGTTTCATTCCATTATTCGCGCAGGTCGTTGATGACATTGGCATTCCTTGAGATGCTGGTTCAGGCCCATAGCCAGATTAACGGCGCCAAACACAGGTCTATAAAGGACGGTTTCGGCTATCCTGAAATGCCCCGAAGAGTAAAACGTCTTATTGTCACTTGCCCTACAGCAATGTCAAGATTTGAACGTGAAGCGCTGGTTAAGTGTGCTCAGGACGCCGTGAAAATACTTTCAAACTTCAATCGGATCAACAGCACCATTGAAGTTGTTCCCAACGTGAGAAAGAAAAATGACACAGACGCTCAGTGGTACTATGACGAGGCGACGTGTTCTCAGTTGGTATATATCTACGGAGAAGTAGGACACAAATATAAAGGATGCTGCAGTGAATTCTTTAATCTCTATGGAAAGATTGAAGACGGACAGGCGCAACCCTCGCTGACAATCGGATCATTGGATATTGGCGCAGGTACAACTGACCTTATGATAAGCCGGTATACATATGAAAAGGGCGATGTAACAATAGTCACCCCAGAGCCGCTGTTCTATGATAGTTTCTATTTCGCCGGAGACGACATGCTCTACGGCATGATTATAAACGTCATGTTGCTAAATGACAATAGCGCCTTCCGTCAATCTTTAAAAAATCTTTCCGCAGTTGATTATCACCAGAAAATCAAAGACTTCTTTGGCCCGGATCATAATGGCCAAACGCTGTCGGACAGGATTCTCAGGAAAGATTTTAATATTCAATATTCAGTTCCTCTGATGTGCCACTTCCTTGAACTACTGAAGAACGACCAAGGAGATTGTATGGTAACTTATCAGGATGTATTTGCTGACTGTCCCCCCAACGAATCGATAATTGCAGGCTTCCGGGAAAAGACCGGGATTGATGTTACCAACCTCACATGGAGATTTGATAAAGAGATTGTATCTCAAATAGTTGAGAAGGAATTCGAACCACTGCTCAAGAAGATTGCCACAATGATGTATGCGTATGCATGCGATGTGGTATTGCTCTCCGGGCGTCCGGCTTCGCTCCCCGCTATACGCGACATCTTTTTGAAATACTACGCTGTAGCTCCCAATCGCCTAATTATGCTGAACAATTATTACGTTGGTGATTGGTATCCGTTTGACAACAACACAGGCTCAATCACTAATCCAAAAACGATTGTTGCCATGGGTGGCGTAATAGCTCACTATGCTACCGAACTTTCAAACCTAAACAAATTTGTCATCAATCTCGACAAACTGAAGGAGAGTCTAAAATCAACGGCAAATTTCATTGAAGCTTCCCGCGAAGGACAGCCAATCGAATACTTCATCACCCCCGAACAATCGCACGGCGACATTACCATCAGTCGTATCCCTGCATATCTGAATGTCCGCCAACTGGGCATGGATTCCTATCCTTGCAGAACCCTCTATACCATTGATTTCAATCGGCACAAGATAGGCGAGCGTATAACCAGGAAAATTCTTGCCGAAAAGAACATAGTCCTTAACGACTCGCAACAGCAGGCGTTGGTAAACGAATACATTGATCAGCTTAAAAGACGAATGCCTTTCAGGTTAACCATTGAAAGAGATGCTGACGATAAAGAACTCCTTTCAATCACTTCAATTCGCGATCGAAATAATAGCGACGTACTTGATGGTGATGTAGAAATCCACATCCAAAGCCTCGGAGCCAACGAAGAATATTGGCTGGATTCTGGCGCTTTCAACTTTTAATATCATGCTGCAAGACATCGACAAACATATCAAGATAATAAACGACTCGCTCGCATGGGCAAAAGAGTTCGGTAAGGACTCTTTCCCAACTGAGCAGTTCAAAGACTACCGCCGTAAACTCTCCAAGATTCGCAATGCCCTCTCGGGTAAATGCTCGGCTGCAGCTTATGGGGAAAGTCAGGTGGGGAAGTCCTACCTGATGAGTAGTCTCCTCTCATCTGCCGACAATCCTTTTGTAATCGAAAACAATGACAAAGAATATAGTTTCATATACGAATTGAATCCAAGCGGCGGCAATAACTCCTTGATTGAATCAACCGGTGTCATTACTCGCTTCACTGTCAACGAGCACAACAATACCTTACCCGGAAAAGTAAAGGTAAGCAACCTTTCCGTAGTAGATATTATATTGCTTCTTATAGACTCATATTATAACGACCTGCGTATCAATGCCGACACTGGTCTTACAACAGAAGCAATAAACCAGGAGATAGAAAATCTGACTCCATTGTGGGCCGGACAGCACATTCAGCATAATGTCATTTGTGAAGATGATATACGGGATATCAGCGATTACATCAAAGATATCATTGGCAATAATGCCATGAGTGTATTCCGTTCCAACTTTTGCAAAACTATTGCCCCGGTCATTCAGTATATTCCTTATGACAAATGGGTGGATGTATTTAGTTTGCTATGGAATAAAAATACCCAATTGGACAGGCTGTTCGCTACTTTGATAAGTGCGTACAAGAAACTGAACTTCCAACAAGAAGTCTACGTGCCATTTGAGGCAGTGTTACATAAAAATGGCACATTGTTAAAAATCAGCTGGCTTGACACCGTTTGTGGAGTGGCTGTCGAAACAGGCACAGACATCCCATATACGGACGTTTACGGTTCTGATGGCAACCTCCTGGCCTCGAATTTCAGTAAAGGTGAGCTGTCAGCCCTTATAGCAGAACTCACATTTGTATTGCCAAAATCCGTTGCTGAAGACCGGAAGTTCCTTCGATATATGGATCTTCTTGACTTCCCAGGTGCTCGTTCGCGCGAAAAATATAAAGAACAGGAAATCGGATCAATGCTCCCCAAAATACTGCGCCGTGGCAAAGTCGCTTATCTCTTTAATAAATATTCCCGTTCGTTACAGATAAGCAGCGTCCTGTTTTGCCATCATGACAGCCAGAAAGCCCAGCCGACTATTGGAGAGACCATTAATGATTGGATAGAGGATAATATAGGCAAAACAGCAAAAGAACGAACTCAGATGCTGCGTTTTACTAATGGTATAGCACCATTGTTCTTCGTTGCCACAAAATTTAATAAAGACCTCGAACGCACCCGAACCGATATTGCATCGGAAGTTGAAACATTGGACAAGCATTGGAATCGTTTTGATACCGTATTCCCGGAAATCATCAAGCCAAATACTTGGTTTGAACAATGGGTTGAGGAATCCAATGGTGCCGCTATACCATTTAGAAGTATTTACCCCCTTCGCGACTTCTATTGGTCCGCCAAGAATGGACTCTTTGACGGGTATTCCGACGGCGACCGGAAATCTCCCGAAATATCCGTGCACCATCATTCCGACTACCCTGAATACATGTCCAGGCTCAAAGCCAGCTTCCTGCGCAACACATTCGTAAAACAGCATTTTACCAATCCTGAGAAGGTCTGGGACGAAGTCGCAACATTGAATAATGATGGCTCTAAAGCTATAATTAGAGACCTTGATGCCATCGCCCCGCTTCTTGACAAAGCCCGGAGGGAAAGATATTTCGCACAATTGGAGGCCCTCAAAAAAGATGTCATTAAATCCCTTGAAGTATTCTACGAGCCGGAGGACACGGAGGCCAAAAATAAAAAAGTTAGGCTCATCGCAGGCGATATCCGTCGTTCTCTCTCCGGTGCAGTTGCTAAAAATCCGGCAATTTTCGGTCGGATTCTTGACAAGATGATGGTGAGTCCGGAAGCTCTGCGCCATATCGCCTACGACATCATTGTCCGCCACGCCGACACTCCCAAGGACATGGGGCCGGTCCAATTTATCAGAGCAGAAGCACGTATAAACACATCTGAGCCCAGGCCAGACAGCGTGCAGAAACTCCTGGACTATTATTTCCTTGACACAGAGGAAGAACTGATACAGCATCTTAACTCCATCGGCTTCGAATTGGATGATGTTATTTCTAAAGAGGTCCGCACCCTCTCAACCATGGGCGATGTCATAGCAAAACACATCGTCGACTATTGGATTGAGCATCTTAATGCCGTGGCACAATCCCTCGAAATCAATCTTCCGCATGCAGTAGAGGTTGTGTTTATGCTGACGAATCTTTTCAAAAAGCTGGGAGTAAGAACCGAGATAGCCTCAAAAATTAACCGGTATATAGAGATTTTCCCTGTAAGCGAACAACCCAATGCCATCGGAGACTATGCCGCCCTGACATTGAACAACTTTGTCAGCACAGTCGGTCGCAAACATTTATCGGACGACAAAATTGGCGAACTCGCACGAAAGGCACAGACAGTCCGCCTCAATATAGATTTCTCGCCTAAAAGCTGGGAAACAGGCTGTCGCCCCCAGCCATTACAGGAAACTTTGGCAATCCTCGATAAATCGGCCTCTATTGTAAATCAACAGATGATTGACCTTGACATCTTGCGTCGGCTCCCGTTCTGGAATAGCTACCGACGCTGGGAAAACCTCGTCCTGATAGGCCTTCTGTACTCCTCCGATATATCCCATTGCGACCCCGCGTGCAATGAGAAAGTTCGCAATCTGATTGACCGCACTCAACATCTGTACAGCTAATAATATGGATAAACACACATTTATAGGTAAACGCAAAGTAGGAAGCACTGATATCTGTGATTTTACAGACTATCAGGGTATTGGCCACGATCCGCTCTATAAACGTTATGAAAGTGTCTTCAGCATAGTAAGGAGACATATAACATCTCAGTTCATCCACTTCCTTGCCGCCCCGGATTATTCACCGGAGGAAGACCTAATAAATTGGTACATCGAGCAGTGGGTTGAGACCCCCGAAACCTTATCGTCCCTCCATGGAGATAAAAAAGAAAAATACACCCGGATAAAGGCACAAACCATTGCGCATTACAAGGAAGTTCTCAACTCCCTTTCGGGTGAAGAACTCCAGGTAATGGCTTCGACCCTACGTTACATTGACGATGACTTTATTTTCTGTTGCGACGGGAAAATATATCTTGTCGCATGGGGTATGACTCCCGACTCTAACAAGCACCAAATCAAAGGCGAATTGGTCCATGGAGCTCCGTCTTTAGCCAAATACAAAGTAAACTTCGACGCCGGCGAGCATGGGAAACTGAACCAAAAATCCATTGGCCAAGTCATCTTACCTGAAGGGATAGAAATCTCCGGGAATGATGTCCCCCAAGTAGTGGCTAATCAGGGGTATGCATTCACTGGTTGGGATGTTAATCCGGTAGGCATCAAGCTTGATTCAGATATGACCTTCGTGGCTCAGTACAAGCAAGTACCGCCCCCCTCTGCCGTCTCTCCCACCCCGACAACTCCCCCACAACCCGCCAAAGCCACCTGCAGATTTGACGCCGGGCAAAACGGTCAGATTATTGGGAACCCGATAGTAGTCAAAACGGTTGGGTCGAGAATATTGTCCACAGACATACCTGGGGTACGTCCTGATAATGGATATTCCTTTATAGGATGGAGCAGCAACCCTCTCGATAGCCTTGTGAAGGGGGACCTGGTTTTTACTGCACAGTACGTCCAACAAATCCCCTGGTACAAGAAAATTTGGATGTGGTTCACCGGCAATGGATGCCTTAAATGGATACTGTGGTCCCTTCTTGCACTCCTTTTCATCTTCTTGCTTTCATGGCTCCTGCGGGGTTGCCATAGCTGCAGTCGCGCCACTAATGGTGTGGTCGAGGCCCCTCGCATTGTAACAGCTGATGGCGACACGCTAGTCGATAACGGGACCTCGCACCCAATCGACCTGCACAACGGATCCCTACCTCCCGATCAGGCAATAGTCGCCCCTATCAGAGAAGGTGACGGTACAATCGCTCCCATAGAAAAAGAACCCGGGTTTCCGCCGATAGTCGCAAACCGTCTTTTCCTTTTCTTAGAAAATGAGGATGATAATATTGATGCCTTCGCGGCCGATTTCAAAAAGGCATACCCCGGCAATCAATATACTATCATCGGCTATGACCGCGAAGTAAAATCGCTGCTGATTCAAATCCCGGAATCCGAGCGCGACCATATTCGTCGCACCATCAATTCGAAAATCCCCAACCATAGGTTCATCGTCTTCGATGAAGAAATATATGAGCTTAACGGCCACCCAAGTGCCTCCTCCACCACTACACCGGGGTGGCACTTGAAAGCCGTCAAAGCACAAGCAGGATGGGAAATCACAAAAGGAAGCCCGGAAGTAATAGTCGCAGTAATAGACGACGGTATTGACGCATCTCACCCCATGTTTAATGGCAGAATAGTGAACCCCTACAACGTTTACACTCAGAACAACAACCTCAGCTCAGGCGATGGTCACGGGACTCACACAGCCGGCTTGGCCGTAGGTTCTCTGGACTATCTCGACAGAGGAGCTGCCGGCATTGCTCCTGGATGCAAACTCATGCCCGTTCAGGTTATTGACAACAACCTCTGCCCCCTCTCAGCCTTAATCAGCGGCATAATGTATGCCGTCCACAAAGGGGCAGATGTCGTAAATATGTCCATCGGGCCATCGTTCCAAGGTCTAAATGGACTCCCAATTGAAATGCAGAATCAAATCGCTCAAACTCAATTCAAGAACGTCGAAAAACTTTGGAACAGGGTGTGTAAACTGGCAGCCGCAAAAAACACAATTTTAGTTTTTGCCGCCGGTAATGATGACATCCTATCCAGCATTCCTCCCGAAAATCGCTCATCCGTCGCAATAACAGTAGGCGCCGTGGACCAAAAACTCTATCCTACAGAATTCACCAACTTCGGCCCGTGCACCGACATCTCAGCTCCAGGCAAAGAAATCTACTCCTCCTACCCCGGGAAAGACTTCAGGAGTTGCGATGGCACCAGCATGGCCGCACCCATAGTAGCCGGCACAGTTGCCCTGATGAAATCTTTGAAGAAAGACCTTACCGTAGAGCAGGCCAACAACGTGTTGTACAAAACCGGACTCGACGTTTATGGCAACATGCCGCCGATGGTTCAGGTTAACCTCGCCCTGGAAGCCGTCAGGCGTGGCGACTTCAGCACCCCGCCGCCCCGCCAAATCCGCCCCGTACCTGCGGAGGTTGCCGGAGGAAGCGCCGGTGACACTCCCGCTTCATGGACAGAACCAGTCGTGGAAGAAATCATAAACGACAATGGCGCCGCACCCATCGCAGTCGCCCCCGGCATAGATACCCCCGCGCCCACCCCCGTTGCCATCGGTAACGTCCCATCACCGGACGCTGGCACTGATTACGACGCTATCCGACGCCTCATCCAAATCTACAAACAGAAAATCTCCGAGCTGGAAGGCCAGCTCCCCGAAAATAAGAAACATGAATAAAAAACTAAAATTCGCATGGGCTATAGTAATAGCATTTATTGCTATTATTATCATTAGCTATCTATCCTTTGTAGGATTCACCTATCTCACAAACGGCAACTTCACCTATGCCCTCATTGGGATGGGAGTGACTGATGTGTTTTACATCGTATTTTTTCTCGGAGCCCAACAAATGAAGGCATCTGACGTGAAAATACATCGTAAAATCATTTGGGAACGCATTTTCATATTTGGATCTCCGCTAATCTTCATATTGGGAATGATATCCATATCTCATTTTTGGACAGTGAACAGCCAGAATTCTCAAATCGTCGAAACATTCACCAGCTCAATTAGTAACGCCAGGCAACTCTTTGCTGATTATGAGATATACTCTGATGAGAGAATTAAAACATATGCAATATCGCTTAATAAAATCATAGCAAATAAAACAGACGACCCGCAAACCTATAGGCGAGCCGGTTTCGAAGATTTCAAAGAGAATATTCAAAAAAAGAATATGGTTGAAACCTTGCGCCTGCAGCTACTCTCTCAAAACTATGACTCTTTGAAAACCGTAGCCTTAGAATGGATTGACAATGCTAATCTTGGTGCAAGTACTTTGAATGTATTTCTCTTAGGTAATACTAAAGAGATTAAAGTGGCTTTGTTGAATTGGGAAAACCAATTACAACAATTCTCCGATAATAAACTATCCAATGAGTCTTTCCTAACACAAGTCACTGATTTTTCAAGCACAGGAGTTCAAGACGCCATAAATGGTATAGATAGCCTTACTGCTGCCTTTACTACTCAGAAATTCCCGACATTTGGAGCCATCGTATTCGGAATCATTATGTACCTACTACTTCTGTTACCTTATATTGCCCAGGAGCGACACTCTAAAAGCATCTATCGCCTTGTCGGCGACGAGACGAGAGCCGCGAAGTCAAAAACGAAGAAGGCAGGTTCTAACGACGAGACTCTTGATTTACAGGAAGATAACGAATATCGCTCTTTCTAATTATGCCAACAAAAGAACAAATAGTAAATAACATCCGGGAGTATAGTGCAGCCGAAATAGCTGAAGCTATACAGCAAGGTGAAGTTTCGCTATACGAATTGAGCAAAAGCGGACTTTTAACGCCTCTTTTGAAGAAACGTATCCTTGAGAAATTAGATGATGTAGAGGTTGAATCGCTATGTGAAGAACCAGTTACCTCCGAATCGGTAAAGGCCTTTGACGAGGAAAAAACCATCGGGGACGCTACGGATTTGGAATATGCGTCTGAAGAGGTTGCTCCATGTGAAGCCCCGGTTGTTTCACCTCCTCAGCATCCTCAAATCACCATTACAAAAATTTCAAGTGAACCTGATGCACCTTCTTTTCTGCAGCGAGCCTTTTCTTTCAAAGGCCGCATGAGGCGTCGCGACTACTTCCTGGCCATCCTTGCATTTTATGGATTGATGATCTTAATGTTCGTAATTGTAGATTTGCTCGGGGAGAACCCACTCTCAATTATTCTGGGAATAACCATTGGCGTTATGGCCGTTTGGCTTCTCATTGCCTCTCGAATTAAAAGATGCCACGACAGAGGCAACTCCGGTTGGTGGCAATTATATACTTGTATCCCCTACGTAGGTGTTATATTCAGCTTTATTCTTCTCTTTGACGCAGGAGACATAGACGCAAATGAATATGGGCCTAATCCTAAAGATAAATAATCAACAAATATGCCAAGCAAACAAGCTATACTCGACAACGTCGATCAGTACTCAGCTTCCGAGCTGGTTGACTTTATCAGAAATGGTATAGTCACATTCAAGGAACTGTGCGACGAAACCGAAGGCTATTTTTTAGCTCCGGTCAGAAAAGAGGTGGAACAAATGCTGGTCGGATCCGAAGAGGAGGACTGGCATGAAGTCCAGCGTGCAAATACCGAAGAAGCATACCTGTCATTCTTAGGTAGTTACCCGGATAGCCAGTATGCTGATGACGCCCGTCGCTTCATCAAGCAACTCCATCAGGTTCAAGCCCAGGCGGCTGTCCGGGCGCAGTGGGATGCGGTGGATAAAGAAAGCGAAGAATCACTCAGGGCCTTTATTAATGAAAACCCACAGGACTCTCACTGCAACGAAGCACGAAGAATAATCAACGAGCTAATGAGAATGAGAATCATTGGCTACAGCGTTGATGCTCTTATCGAAAAAATCAAAGCAATTCAAACGGATAAGAAAGTGCAGAATGCCGATTCCGTTATTGCAAATATGATTAAAGAGGCCCTGAACAGTTTTCACATCTCGCGTGCAGATTTGATTGAACAAATTAAGAAAGATAATAATCTCTTGAACGCGAAGGTCATAAGCCTACTACTCTCAGATGGTTATCTCGGATTAGAAGATCTGATGGAAATTGGAGTCTCGCAACTTTTTCTGTCAAAACTTCTAAGCGGCCAAGAGAGAGTACAATTTGATCAACCCAGAAAACTGGATAAAATCAACAAAATCTGTACCGAGGTTTATTTCTGGGGCATTCCTTCTTCAGGGAAAAGTTGCGCTTTGGGTGCAATTCTCTCTGTTGCAAACAATGGCAAGGTCGCCAGAAGCATGTCGATGGACCCTGATTGTCAGGGGTATGGATATATGAACAGACTGTCCAACCTGTTCAAAGCCGACGGTAAAGTTGGGATCTTACCGGAGGGTACGTCCATATACTCTACCTACGAAATGGGGTTTGATCTTGAGGACTACAATGGAGCGGTTCACCCAATTACTTGCATAGACCTCGCCGGTGAGTTGGTACGATGTATGTACAAATCCGATGCCGGTGAAACTCTCAACGTAGATGAAGTTTCCGCGTTGGACACTTTAACTCGTGTCCTGTCAGATAATCGAACCACTAATAGAAAAATTCATTTCTTCGTCCTTGAATATGGAGGCGAAGATCGATTGTATGAAGGCCTCCCTCAGTCAGTGTACTTGGCGGGAGCCTTACGCTATATCCAACGGACCAAAATCTTCGAGAAAGAAACTGATGGGGTCTATTTGATGCTGACAAAAGTGGACAAAACCGGCGTAACCGGCGACGAATTAGTTCGAGTGCTGGAAGAATACATTGAAGAAAACTACAAGGGCTTTTATAATGGCCTCGAAAAAATCTGCAATGACCATGGAATAAACGGAGGCAAAGTAGAGCGCCTGCCATTTTCCATGGGGCAGGTATGCTTCCAGGACTATTGTATTTTCAAGGAAGCTCCAGCAGCGAACATAGTGAAAAAATTACTGACAAGAACCAAAGGATTCAAAAACGGGAAACTCCAAAAAGGGATTAATATATTCAAGAAATGAAGAAAGTAGGACTTCAAATAACTCGAACATACCTGGGCTTTCAGCGGTTGCTCACCTTGAACGAGGAGGAGTGGCAGCGGAAAGTTACTGATATAAGAGACGTGCTTAAATATTACCAAGAGTTGGGTGAAAATGACTTTGCGCTCGTCTTAAGTTTTACCGAAGAGGGCTCTCTCATTACCATTATTCGGCCAATATCCGGCCGCGGTGGGGATAATGTTGCCGCGTGGTTGTTTATCCCCAACAACATTGTAATCACTGGGAACGAGGTAGTGAAACTGATAAACGACGTAAAATCCGAACTGAGTAAAGACATTCGGTCCGATGAAAAATTAGAGGAAATCTTCTCTAAAGAATATTCTGAAATTGAAAGCGTCGCATTTAAGCCTTCTTCTCCCGAAGGTCCATATGCCAAACGGCACAGTACTTATTATCAGCTAAGTACTATCTTGGGGGAATATCGCTACCAGCCTTACTACGCCAACTATCGGGCCATCCTTCTTGAATTCGAGAATAGTATGGAGGTTATCTCTGACCCGTCTGTTACGGACTTAAGTCAAAAAGACCTTGACGAATGGGAAGGGTATATCCCGCCGATGAAGTGCGACCTTAAGGGAGGCGTTACGGTGCGATTCGATGACGCTGCCCGCACGCCTTTCAACGCCCCGGTGCTTCGCAAAATGAACGACAAAATTCATTTGGTGTTCGAACGCCCCGGTTTCCTCCCTATTAGGCATATGGATCAGATTTGCGAAAAACGGAAAATCTGCAGCCTTCCTCCGAGAATGGATTGGAAAATGAGAATCGGACGCGACCGCTTCCAAATCCTCGCTAAGCATGACCAAAGCGACTTGACAGCCCGTGCAACAATATATGTCAACGATAAAAACATTGATGGAGCAACACCGGTAGATCTCACTGAGGCTGAGGCGGCCAAAGCACATGTGAAAATAGTAGTCCCGAACTACAAAGAGGCTGAAGTTGAAATTAATTTTCTGGCCCACCCGAAATATAATGTGGCGCTTAATCGAGCCGAGCGTGTTCAAGAATGGGAAATCGAACTGGCAAACGATGAGATTGCCAGAATGACCCTCTCGTCAAAGTACCTCACCGGTAAGCACTCCAAAAGTCCGCTCAAAGGATATTCGATAGAAAGTCCCGGTCGGCTGGTATATACCAATTTCAATGTACTGAAAGAGAGAACCATTGGGTTTGGAATTGCCTGCGCGCTCTTCCTCCTTTCGTGCCTCTTAGTGGGTATATACCAATGGTGGGACACTCATGATTTTAATTGGGTGTGGGGTTTCCCGCCGATTAAAACTGAAGAGATAGTCCCCCCCAAGCCTACGCCATCTACTGCCCCAAATGCCACTGTTGCAGAATCTTCCTCCGAAACGGAAGCAGCAGAAATTGTAAAGCCTAATGAGTTTTCAGATGAAAAGGCCATCGAATACCTGGACAAAAACAGCAAATGGGTAAAAACCAATATGGAGAAATATCCTCTTCTGCAAGGGCTTTTTGACGACTTGAATAAGATGGATACTTGGTCGCTTTCAACGTTTTGGGGTGACAAACTGTCCCAAAGCGCTCAGTTTGCTAAAGTAAAACAAGCTGCCGAAAAGAATTATAGAAAAGGGTGGAATCCCAAACAAGGTAAACATTCCGGCAATTATAATAAAAACGACGACGAAACAATTAATATTCAAGGCTACATAAATTGGTTGGATAGTGATCAGACACCACAATCCCAAACTACACCAGCAGGAGTTGGTGTCACTAAGGGAGGACCTGAAGGATCTGAGACACCCTCAGTTGCATGTGAGTTAAAAGATATGGACTAATGAATAAAACAATCAAAATAATCTTACTTATAGTCGCCGTTGTTCTGGCGATTGGTGGCGTGTTGCTATACATTAAAACTATAGTAACCCCTCCGCGTAACCTCACCTTTAACAATCAGTTCGAGCAACGGTTAGCAATCCAAATTGATTCGCTCCGCAAATGCAACCAAGCCAATTTGGAGCTCAATTTTGCAACACTGACTGATTTAACTCACAGATTTAAGGATGAGGATTTCATCAACAACGAATCGTTCGATGCAAACTATCTTGATGTGATTGGCGCTTACACCCCTAAATTTGCGCAATATTGCTTCGCACAATTTCGCAAATCAGTGTGGGATAATGCCGACCTGCAATGGATGGCCGATCGTATAGATCAACTTCGCGACCTCACTGTCGAAGACGGCTCGCAAAAAATAATGGCTGCCTATCCTGAAACCGATGGACAATTCACCATCATCCTTAAAACCATCCGCAAATATCGCGATGCAACCGCTCTTACCAAGCGCACCGGGTATGCCGGTTGGTATGATGCACGGACCCTTATTAATCAGGCTAAGGAGTTTAAGCAGGATGATTATCTGCAGAACAATGCAGCCTTGATGAAAGCTCTCAATATGCTTCCTAACCGCCTTGAAGAGTCGCATTTTGCTTGGTTACGCTCGCAGGTTCGGGCGCTCGCAAACTATACCATATACGATAAAGCAACGTATGAAACAATTACAGACAAAGTTCTGGATGCTTTAAACGACTACAAGCAAAATGCGTACTCCGTTTATGGCACCTCTCGGAATATTGATGAATTAAAAAATGAAGCCGGCCGTTATTACGAGCTTGCCCGCAATTATTACGCGTCTAAAATAGCACGGACCTCAATAGACTCCCCCTCAATTAAACTAACAGACATAGATTAATGCGACGTCTTTATATTTTTTTTATTAATCGCAGGTTGCTTCTTTGAAATCTGCGCACAAGAAGCCACAGTGAGTATGTCCATTAAGGAGTATGAGCAACAAAAAGCTACCATAGACTCCTTAAGAACATTGGTTGCAAACCAATCAACGATAATAAATGCTCTCAATACTCAACTCAAAGTCCGGGATGACTCAATAGCTTTTATCTATCATTGCTTTGCAGATGAAGTTACAAAGGGGCAAACTAACAAAAAAGCCATTGGACTTCTTCAAGATTCTGTAGCGCAGCAGAACAAAGAAATTGTGATGTTGACGGAACAGTTGGCTTCCTTGGACATGGTCAGGCTCAGATATGCTAATGGTCGTCTGCAGATGCCATACAATCGACAGAAAGTCCAAGAAGCGATCGAGCTTTTCGACGGAATTCAGGATCCGGAATTAAAGAAGCGATATCAAGTTGTTAAAACCCTGTTGAATCAGTATGAGAGTTCCTTAAACCAGGTTAAAAACTTAATTTCTAAGTTTCAAGCTTCTCCAGAAAGGACCAATAAATTTAATCTGGAAGAATGGCAAAAGATGGCCTTGACAGAAATCGCTCAAAACTCTTACGTTGCAAGCCGTCGCCCTGGTCAATATTCTATTTTATATCTCGATGATATCATTGAGAGGGCGAAGAAACGAATTGAAGTCGCCAACGAAAGTTTTTATCCCGACTTCTCTGACCTCCTTGAAATGTTAACCGTCAAATGAAAAAACTCCTTTTCATATTCATATTCCTCTCAAGCTATTTCGTGCTTGTTGGCCAGGCCTATTCAGCAGAGCTATATAAGGCAGCTTCGGCTGGCGATGCTGACGCTCAATTAGACTTAGCCATATGTTACTATGAAGGTAATGGTATCGCTCAAAATTACGGACAGGCAGCATATTGGGCTGAGAAAGCAGCTGATCAAGGGAATGCTTGGGCTCAATACGATATGGGGTATTTTTATGAATATGGAAAAGGCGTTGAGGCGAATCCCTATAAGGCATACGGGTGGTATAAGAAAGCTGCAGAGAAGGGCGTTGCTGAAGCCGAGTATGCGCTTGCTTGTTGCTACTTTAACGGAGATGGTGTAGAACCCAATGATGAAGAGTTTTTCCGTTGGCTTAAAAAGGCGGCGATTGATGGAGTGTCCACCGCTCAAGTTTGGCTCGGTATGGACTATGCCTATGGACGTCACACTACAAAGGATGACACTTTAGCCCTCTACTGGATAAGGAAAGCCGCCGAGCAAGATAATCCCTCCGGCCTATACTGGTTAGGCAAATGCTATCAACGCGGAACGGGTATCACTCCCGATTTAGACCTTGCAGACACCTACTTTGAAAGAGCGGCAATCGCAGGCCATTCGGATGCGCAGGTTGAAATGGCAATGAAAGAGTACAGTCAAGAAAACTATCGGGAAGCCGTGAAATGGCTCGAAATTGCGGTGGCATATGGAAATTCCAATGCTGAACTCCTGCTGGGTACTTGCTATGAAACCGGAACTGGCGTGACTGAAGACTTTTACAAAGCCAAAGAGTATTATGAAAGAGCTGCTTTGCACGGAGATATCAAAGGTTTCCAATATATCGGGAATATGTATGGTGAGGAAAATTCACCTCATCGGAGTTTACCGGAGGCTTATAACTGGTATTTAAAAGCTGCAAGCCTTGATGACCCTATATCGCAGAGAATTGTAGCATACATGTTGCTTACCGGCGAGGGAGTGAAAGAAGATCCCACACAGGGCCTCTTATGGCTGGAACGAGCTTGCGATAACGGGGAATATTTAGCTATTTGTATGGCGGGAATTATATATTTTGAAGGTTCTGAAAATTTCCCCAAAGACTACGCCAAAGCGTTTAAATATCTTTCAAAAGCAGCTGAGGCGGAAGACCTTTCAGAATCACCCTACAAGGATACTATAATAGACTACCTGGCTCAATGCTATCAATGTGGTTATGGAACAAAAAAAGACTATCAAAAGGCTACCGAACTTCGTTCAATCCATCGACCGGTTGTCAAACATAAAAACAACACCACACCGAAATCCGTAGAAACGGATTCCCGTAATCAAACGAACAAAGAAATGCCCTCGTGGGATGAAAAAATTAAGAAGTTTAATTTATAATAACCGAGCAAAAGACAAATTTAAACAAAGATTATGAGGAGAATCACCTTTATTCTTATATTTATCATACCAACCTTCTTCGCCGTTTTTGGCAAGGCTGAGAGTAACCGTCATGAGAGTTATAACTATTCGCGTGGTCTCGAAGCCATGAAGAATGAAGACTATAAAGAAGCATATGATTATATGTCGCGGGAGATTAAAGATAATCCCCGAAATGGTTATGCTTACTGTTGGTTAGCTGTTATGGACAAATACAACGAAGACTACGGCCGTAGTCTTTCAAATTGTGATTTGGCCTTAAAATATCTCCCCAAGAAGGACAAAGAATACATAGCTTTTGCGCACCAGCTGAAAGCAGAAACTTATCGGAACATGTTGCAACCTTATGATGCAATAAGGGAATTGAGCACAGCATTGCAATTTACTCCGGAAGATGTAGACCTGCTAAATAGCAGAGGTTATCTCTATTATCTATTAGGTAATTACAAAGGAGCAGAATCCGATTATAAAACTATTGTTGAACTACAACCGGCAAATAGTTTGGGCTATAATGGGTTAGGAAGAAATTTAATTGCTTTGGAAGAATATGACGATGCAATCAAACAACTCAATTATGCCATAAAGCTCGATTCTTCATATGGGCGCTCTTATGCTTTCAGAGCTCAATGTTATATCGCCAAACAAGATTGGAATCGTGCTACGGACGATTTGATTTCTGCATTAGCAACGGACAGTGACGACAAAGCTTTTCGGCTGATGCAGGATTTGGAAGGTCAGGCTTTAGATACATTCATTGCCAAACTTAAGATTCAAAATGCTAAAGAACCCAATAGCGCTGAATGGATGTATTATGCCGGCGTGGTTTCCGAAAATGCCGACCGTTATAACGATGCTATTGAATTTTACAAGAAGGCTTTTGAGATTGAGTCTCATCCAATAACAGCTAAACGTTTAGCTGAAACTTACATTCAGCTTTCAAATTATTCAACTGCTTTAGAGTGGGCAAACAAAGCTCTGACTCTTGCTCCGGATGATGGAGATATTACACTTCTGAAAGCTAATCTTTTATATGAAACCGGAAATATTTCTGACGCTATCCACGAGGCAGATAAAGTCGTTGCACAATATCCGGAATACTCTTTCGGATATTATCGTAGAGGTTTTTTTAAGGATAATGGCCATAAGAAAGATGAAGCTCTAGAGGATTATTCTCTTGCAATTGCTCTCGATCCTGATTATGCATATGCGTATTTGGCGAGAGGCGACATCTACAAGGGAAAGGGTGATATGCAAAAAGCGTTTGCAGATTATAACAAAGTAATTGAAATCGATTCCATTCCTCAAAACGGGTCGTGTGCTCAATACGCCTTCCTGGAATTAGGGCAACAGGAAAAGGCCGTTGCTTTCATGGATGCAATTATTGAACAAGATAAGAACAACCCTGCAAACTACTATGAGGTTGCATGTCTTTATGCGCGAATGGGAGCAACAGATAAAGCCTTAGGATCACTCATGATTGCTCTGGGAAAAGGCTATTCTCGCTTTGCGCATATGATGAATGATGATGATTTAGCCTCGATTAGAGACACTGAGACTTTCCAACATCTAATGAGGGAATACAATACCCTGTCGTCCGAACCGCTTGTGCCATCTGAAACTAAATTAGTAAACGAGGTCGTCACTATCCCAATAACTAAAGACGGGGGCGTTTATAAAGTAAAATGCACTATAAACGAACTACCTTTGTATTTTATTTTTGACACCGGGGCCGCAAGCGTTTCATTATCTTTAGTAGAAGCTAATTTTATGATGAAAAACGGATATCTTAAACCTTCTGATGTAGTTGGTTCACAGAATTTCATTGACGCAAATGGAGATATATCCGAGGGAACAATTATCAACCTGAGGCAGGTAAACTTCGGAGGTTTGGATCTTTCCAACGTAAAAGCCTCTGTTGTGAGAAATCAGAAAGCGCCCCTCCTACTTGGCCAAACTATCCTCAGCAGGCTGGGAAAAATTGAAATAGACAATTCCAATCAGCAATTAAAAATAACACACTCAAAAGAAGTTAAATGAAACGAATTTTAGTAAACTTGGTGGTGCTGTTGGCGCTTGTGGGGTTCACAAGTTGCCAAAATGAGCACGAAAAACGACTCAAAAAGGAAGTCGAAAAGGTAAACAAAGAGTGCCCGATCAATATGGGCATTATGGGTGATGTGCTTAGCATGACTTTTGATGAACAGGCAAAAGAAGTCGGGTACTATTACCTGATGAATGAGCAAAACACCAGCGTTGAAGCTATGCGGGCAAATGAAGATTTGGTCTTTAATAACATTAAGCTTTCTCTGTCTCAAGATAATTCTAAAGAATTGATTAATCTTATTGTCAGTGCAGGGTACAGCCTTGTTTACCGCTATAAGAGTCCATCATCCGAGAAAGAATTTTCGATTAAACTTTCATTAGATGATCTAAGAAAAATTCAAAACAACCCGCTCTCCACCTCTGAGATTAACCGTTTGTTGTTGGATAACCTAATAGCCTTCGAGAATGCCCGAAATCCGCATCTCGTAGGAGAAGGTATGGAGATGACGAAAGTGGAAGATGATGGCGAGAATGTTGTCTATTATTGCCGTTTGGACGAAGATATGTATGACATTACAATCTTTGAGCAGGCACAAGCTGAACTTAAGGATGGAATGAAGGAAATGCTCAAAGACCCTATAGTCAGACAAGAGGCAAATATTATACAGTCCAATGCACGTGGGCTTACATATCGTTATTACGGAGAGGTAAGCGGCATTTCAGTAGATGTAAACTTCCCATATTTGGAACTTAGACAAGCAGTTAAATAAACCTTAATCTTTGTTTTATCCATATGCAGGTCTCGGGCGCTAAAAATTGTGTTCGAGCCTGACTTCTGTTTCTTATAGATTTGCCTCGTTTTAATGGAGAGATTTTTATAACGGTTGTTTGGCGGGGACGTGGAAAATGGTTACCTTTGCGGTGCAAAACTGCTTTGGCAGT
>CAZAWP010000020.1:18511-21763 GCA_964488855.1 uncultured Sangeribacter sp. | reverse complement strand
TTCAGATCAAGCAGCGAGAGCGTAATTGTTATTTTCGCCAATTATAGGTCGATGCTCTTGTTATTATAGAGTTTGAACACCAAAACTCTGCATGCTTACTTATCGCTTCTACACGCTGTCAAAGCCAGTCAGCCCCAAAATTTACAGTCTTACAATCAGACGTTGTCCAATTGTAAGACTGCAAATATAATACAAATTTTTATATTCTGCAAATTTTTAATCAAAAGTTACTGATTTTTTTGTTTTATCGGCTAACGTCACGTTCACTGTCTTTCCATCCTTCGACACTTTGAGTGATTTTATCGGATTGAGTTCCTTATCGGTAAATGCACCGTTCTCGTTGCGTTTCCATAGATGAAGCGTCACATAAATTTTTGAATCCTCTATAGAATCAGTCAGCATAGGCAATGCGCATACCTTAGTTACGGGGTGAAGTTTCTCCGGGTATGAAACTTCGGCTTCTTTCTCCCATCCGAGCAATGGCAAGGTTGCCAATTGCCATTCACCATTATCTACCACAGTTGCCTGATAATTACCGATCTTACGAAGGGAGGTATCAAATCCCTTGGCAGTCTCCGGTAAGGTATAATGACCTAAGTGGATATTGGTGGGGTTACCCACGCTAACCTTGTCAATACGAAGTATTCCGTCGGGCAATGTTATGTCGGCAAGCTGATACACAACTGTTGAGTCAGTCTCCAAGACTGCATCGCGGCGATAGACTCCATCAGTAAAGTCTTTGAAGTCATAGAGCCGAAGCACCTCCCACTTATTGTCTTTATTGAGAGTGGCATAGTTCATTGATACCTCTCCCCCTTCGCCGTCTGCCATCCATGGGAACTCGGTATTATATGCAAGTTTATTATAATTCTCCGAACTACGGAATTTCTGCCAGTCCTTGGCAACCGATTCATGACACCACGAACGCATCTCCGACGCGCCGCTGTTGGGATAGTTGGTAATCATGAGATTGGTGGCCGGCTGGAATTTATTATATACCTTACCGGCTGTAAGCTCACTTTCCCACGGACCATTATTCTCCGTAGCACTCCAATATTGAGAGTCTTCAGGCATGAGCAAACCCAGGAACGCCTTACCACACCAGAAGGCACTGCCGCGACAGGTATATATCTGTACCGCCGGAGCAAATTCCCCATAATAACCCATTGTCGGAACACCGTTTTCGAGGAAATCGGGGTTCTGAAGGAACTGGAGCAATGTCGATGAAGCTATCCGACGCAACCAGCCGTAATTTACATTCTCGTGACCTCCGAGTTCGACAAGAGGAAGCGGAGTGACAGACGCAAAACGATAGCAGATGCTGCGGCCCCACATGTTCATGTGTCCATCCTTGCCAAACATGTAAGGATAGTTATCAACCAAGTCACCTTGATTCTCTAAAAATTTTGCCGCGATTTCGGGATACTGATGTTTGCCGAACATTTCAGCCCATAACGGTCCGTAGCTCTGGTATGCCCACATTGAATAGTAGTCATAAGCGGGAGCATCATTATACCACCCCTCACCGCGATACCGTTTAAGTAGCTTATCCAGAAAATCAGTCAGCTGTGCCTCATTGACTTCATATCCCCTGTCTTTCATGAAACTCATGATAAAGACATTAAAGAACATCCAGTTCGAGCCGATCGAAGGACCGTTACCATAGCTGAGCATAGTAGCGGCAAGAGCATCCTTCTGTTCCTGAGTCAAAGGATCCCAAAGAATCTCCGGGCAAGCCTGCATAGAGATTGCCAACGAACCCAATTCGAGCAGCGTCTGCGACGGACCGCCCGTACGATGCGGTATATAGTGTTTGCTCTTAGGGTCGGATATACTTACCAGTTGATGACGATAATAGTCAGCAACTTTAATACCGTTGAGAGTCAGATCAGGATTATTTTTGAGAAGAGGCGCAGCAACAAAGAGAGTGCGAGCCAATCCCTCGAGCTTGGCAGTTTTCATAGCCCCGGCATCACGAGGATATGTCTTATCGAGCTGCTTGGGAAAATACATAGGGTCGTCCAGAGAATGGATATATCCAAATGCACCTTTCAGCAAATATTCTCCCGCGTCTAACCAATGCTGACGGGTCATACCACTGTAAGGACTTTTCTCAAAATCAGGATTTCTGACCTCGAAAACCTGCCTTACATCATTAGCAACTGTTACATTCTCTGCAAATGCACCTCCGGCTCCTACTGTCATCATCATGGATGCCAACAGGATTTCTCTTAATTTACTTTTAATAATGAGTTTCATGATGCGGTTAATCCGAATTGTTCTCTGATTTCAATATCTATAGATATAATTTCAGAGAAATAATTTCTACTGTAATATTAATTCAAAAATAATCATTTTTTATCAAACAGGCTAATTTTTTGTTATATTATATGGATAGAAAGATAATTCTTCATTCTGACATAACAATAAATTAATCTTTCCATAAGAAATCATTTGAAAATAACCACGATATGAAAAATCCAGTTATACCGGTACTTCTGCTTACGGGTTATCTCGGAAGCGGCAAAACAACATTATTAAACAGAATACTTACTAATGAAAAAGGTATAAAATTCGCCGTTATCGTCAATGATATTGGTGAAGTCAATATAGATGCTTCCCTTATCCAGAAAGGGGGAATCGTCGGACAGAGCAGCGACAGTGACGACCTTGTGGCGTTACAGAACGGCTGCATCTGCTGTACGCTAAAGATGGATCTTATCAAGCAATTGATGGACATTGTCAATACCGGCAAATTTGACTATATTGTCATTGAAGCCAGCGGTATCTGCGAACCCGCTCCCATTGCTCAGACTATCTGCTCAATTCCGGCTATGGCAGCCGGCGATCCCAATCAGCCAATCCCTGTTCTTGACTGTATCGTTACTGTCGTTGATGCCCTGCGCATGAAGGATGAATTTGGCAACGGTCATAACCTTGAAAAAAAAGATCTCGGTGAGGATGATCTCGAAAACCTCGTAATCGAACAGATTGAGTTCTGCAACATCATTCTTCTCAACAAAATTTCGGAGGTTACTTCCAAAGATGCCGAGGAATTACGCGGCATAATCCGTGCCATCCAGCCGGATGCAAAGATTATAGATACCGATTTCGCAGCCGTTGATTTAGCTGAGATCATCAACACTCACGCATTCGATTTCGGAAAAGTTGCGACCTCTGCGACTTGGGTGAAAGGGATTGACACTCCTTACGAGGAGGAAGAAGAGGATGAACATGATCACCATGAACATG
>CAZAWP010000020.1:7460-18411 GCA_964488855.1 uncultured Sangeribacter sp. | reverse complement strand
ATTGACACTCCTTACGAGGAGGAAGAAGAGGATGAACATGATCACCATGAACATGAACATCATCATGAACATGAACATCATCATGAACATGAAAATCATCATGAACATGAACATGACCATGACGACGACCATGAACATGAACATCACCATGATCATGAGCATCACCATGAAGAGGATCATCATTCTCATGAGCACCATCATCATCACCATCATCATGATGAAGAGGGAGAGGCAGAGGAATACGGTATTTCCACATTCGTCTATTTCCGTCGCCGGCCGTTCAATCTCGAGAAATTTGACCGCTTTTTAGCTACCGGATGGCCTAAGTCAATCATCCGCGCCAAGGGTGTTTTATATTTTTCACAAAACCTCAATATGTCCCTTCTATTTGAGCAGGCTGGTCGTCAGAAAAAGGTTACGGAAGCCGGATTATGGTATGCCACTGCTCCGCTCGACGAACTCCGTGAGATGATGGCGCAGGATCCCTCAATCGCTGCCGAATGGGATGAAACTTACGGCGACCGCATGGATAAGATTGTATTTATCGGTAAAGATATGGACCGTAAGGCAATAACTGAAGCCTTGGATGCTTGCCTCGAAAAATGAAATGCCTATGACTGATGCCGTATCAAATACAAAAAGCGTTCAGCCCGACAACCACCCTTCCCCGACTCCCGAAAAGCCCGCGAAAAAGCACTCCAAAATTTTGGATTATCTTGAGAAGTTTCTGCGGTTTGCCTTCCCTATAGCCGTATCTACCCTTTTGGTAGTATGGCTTTTCCATAAGGTGAATTTCAAGGAGATGATGAAGATTATTCACGAGGGCTTCAATTTCTGGTGGATTGCTGCGATGATGCTCCTCACTATGCTCTCGCGTATGATACGAGGTATACGCTGGGGCATACAGTTGCGCGGTGCCGGTGTGCCGCGGATGACCGTCCTTAGTGAAAGTGTTTCGATCTGGGGAGCGTATGCCCTTAATTACCTCTTCCCATGGCTTGGGGAGGCATGGCGATGTATCTATGTCGCCAAACGCGAGAAAGTAAGTCTGTCGGTCGTGATTGGCACCGATTTCGGTGACCGCATATCCGATGCGGCAATGATAATGCTTCTTATCATATTGGCATTCTTCGTTGCGCGTCCTGCGTTACTATGCTTTATCGCTCATTATTCGGTAGGCCGTGACATCATGCATTGGCTTAAAGATCCCCTTTTGTGGTGTGTTATAGCTACCGTAATAGGTTTAGTATGGTCTATCCTTCATTATGGTGCCCGCTACCGTTACATTTCAAAGGTGAGAAAAGACCTTTACAGTATTTGGGACGGATTTAAGATTCTCTTTACGATGAAGGGACGCGGATTATACTTAGTTCTTACTATTGCAATATGGGTAGCATATTTCTTTGAGAACTACCTGTGCTTTTTCGCGTTCCCTTTCACCACCGAATTGGTACATACCCACGGACTATGTTTGGGATTAATACCGGGATTGGTGGTATTCGTTTTCGGATCATGCAGTATGGGCGTCCCATCCAACGGAGGACTGGGTCCGTGGAATCTTGCTGTAATGTTCGCCCTATCCTTATATGGAATATCGGACGCTCAGGGAGCCGCCTTTTCGATGGTCGTATGGACTTTCCAGACTGCCATTCAGATTGCCTTAGGTATATTCAGTGCCGGCTATGTCATGATCACTGATCGGAAACTCAAAGGAGCTATCCCTAAGGGATAAAGCCGCTTATTCATCTTTATTAATAGAACATCCCTTTTATTAACAGATCGATATCTCTTAACAAAAATCACCTCCGTAGAATTGAAAGATTTCTACGGAGGTGATTTTATATAATTATGGGAAAGAAATCCTTGTTGTAAGAATACAATTCTAATAATCGAGACGATTATTGCAAGCGAACTACGTCTCCTTTTGATGTACCATCTGCATATTTTACGGTGCGGACATATAAACCGGGTTCGACGTTATCGGCATTTACTTTAACGCCCTTGAGGTCGTACCACTCTACGCTCACAGCCTCTCCGTGCTCGGCATCTGCCTCTACACTTTCGACCCCATTGATCAAGGCATTCATGAAACCGCTCATGTCAAGAGGCTCGACACCGGTATGAGTGGGAGTTACCTGCTTGATGGTACCATCTTCATTAAACTCAAGTTTATCTATACAGACTTCACGGTGATAGCCCGGACCGTCCGACAGATAACTTTTATTTATACGATGATATACGATATACCAAAGATCAGTTGCCGGAATATTAAGAACCGAATTGTGTCCGGTACCATAAATATTGTTCTTGGAATCCTGTATTATCACAATAGGATCCTTAGCAACCTTTATGGGTCCCATAGGAGAATCCGAAGTACCGTATGCTACGTGGTAATTCTTGGCTCCGGTATCATCTACCGACCACATGAAATAGTACGTACCCTGACGATAGAATACATATACTCCTTCGCGGAAAGCATAGTCAGACAGTGAACCGCCGGCTGGTGTGATGACGCGTGCATCATGATAGGTAACCATGTCTTTGTCAAGGCGAGAAGCCACTAATGAACCGTTACCCCAGTAGAAATAAGTATCACCCGTCTCGGGATCAGTAAACACGTCAGAGTCGATGAGCTGCCCACCTGTAATATTTGTGTCTACCATCGGCTTGCCAAGGTCAGTGAATGGACCTGTGGGAGAGCTGGATACTGCACATCCCAAAGTCTTGTAATTCTTCTCAGGATTATGACCGCTGAAATAGAAGTAGTATTTATACTGACCGTCCTCAAACTTCTCCTCGATACACGGAGCCCATGCATTGCCGGTGGCCCAAGTTACCTGATCGGTCTTGAGGTCAAGAATGCAATTCTCCTCGCGCCAGTTTACAAGGTCAGCTGATGAGTAAGCTGTGAAGCTGTGACCACCCCAACCCGAGATACCGTCGGTGGTGGAATAGATATAGAATCTGCCGGTCTTGCAGCTGAACAGGATTTCCGGATCTGCATGAAATGCAGGAAGCACCGGATTAGCCTCTACAGCCACGGTTACAGCATACGTTGTGGATTTATCACCATTGGTTACCGTGTAATCAATTGAGCCCTTGGTAAAGTCCTGAGGTCCCTCCGGGGTGATTGATGCACCGGGAGTAACCGAGAACATCGGATCAAAGTTACTCAAATCGGTTCCGTGATATACCGGAACATAAACTGTTGATGACAGACACTTGAAATTATTACCACGAACATTGATATTGCGTGCGTTGGTAATCTTGCGCGCTGTCGTGGCAACCGGGAAAGCTGCGAGGAGCGCTTCACGTTCTGATTTGGTAATAGGTATTACCGTACCGTGACGAGGTGTAAAAGCACCTGATGTCGCAGTCTGTGCCTTAAGAGTGAAGTTCTTCAGATCCTCTGTGGTGCAGAACTGGTAATAGCCATTGTTATAGCAGTCATACATCAAAACCCATGTATCAGAATTGATTAAGCGGAACATGCCGGCACCTTCTACCGCAACGTTTGTCTGCTGTAAAGGTTGTGAGGGTGCGCTCCACTGACTGCCGAGTGGTTGTCTGGGTTCGGCGGTAAGACGGGTTGCCGTTACTTGACAGATACCTCCTATCGCCTCATTCTTAAATACCATGTGGTAGAGACCATCTCGTTCATCGTAGATGATATCAGCGTCGATGGTTGCCGATCCTCTGTCGAAGAAGTAAGTGGGATCAGTCATCAGATCTGAGAAATCATCATTGGCATACGAGTAGAAGACCTTATCGTAGCTGCATTTTCCGTCGTTAGTGAGCAACGAATAGTAGACCATATATCTACCTTTGGTACCGTCGGTATTGACATAATCGGGATCCCATATAACCTCGGGCGCCCATACACGTGTCACATTTTTCCATTCCGGGAAACGTGTTGGGAAATGAACGGTATGAGAAGTCCAGTTAATCATGTCGGGACTCTTAAGAAGCACCATTCCGCGATTGGAGTCCCATCCCTCGGCACATTTCATATCGGTTGCCACCATATAGAACATACCGTCCTCACCTCTAAGGATATGCGGGTCACGGATACCACCTTTTAATGAAATATCCTCGCTGGCAAGGATCCTCTGTCCATTATTCAGCGGAGTATAGGAGAAGCCATCATTACTGATTGCATAATAAAGGTTCTCATTACTGTTGCTGGGAAAATATGCAAACAGATAGGAATCATAATCTTCTTCGGGAGCGATAGTAATAGTAAAAATACGCTCAGCTGTAGTGTTACCGCGGCGAGCCTTGGCTGTCAGTACAACCTTGACACCTTCTGAATCCTTGGGCGCAAGTTTGTTGAGTCTGCCGGTCGCCGTCATATATTCACTATTATCACTTGACCACTGGATGTACGATCCCTCCGGAGTACTTGAGGGTAGAGTGAGATTACGACGGACCCTTACATTTCCGCCGGGTATCACCATGTTGTCGAGGTCATAAGCCACGGCATCCGCGTCATTGAGATGAGCGATAACAGTAGCTTTATACTCAACACTCTTTGTGGCTGTTCCTTTCGATAAAGTTCCTTTTAAGGTGACTTCCTCATTAGGTTTCCCTACTTCGGGTCGGGTTACAACGCCGGCGGCAGTTATGACCTCAGGTTTACTTGATTCCCACACTACCTTAATCCCGTTACCTACAGAAACAGGTAACGAAATATTGGCGCGGACAGCGCTGAAATCATAATTCATCGTCTTTATGGCATCGTCTATCTCGGTCTCATATATAGCCTTATTGATAGCCTGCAAGTCGGAGTCGGAATTCAATTCCGCTATTTCGCTCTCCGTAAGTGCCGAATCAAAAATCTTGAAATCTGTATAACGGGCATTCTTGAGATATACATCTCCATCGTAGGGTGAGCGACCGAGCCAGTTAAGCATCGTCTTACCGAGGTCGGACGGATGCATTGTAACTTCTGCCTCTGCCTTCTTTTCACCTCCGATATAAACGTATGCCTTGTTCCCTTTCTGCATCACTACAACATTAACCCACTCCCCTTTCGGAAACGCCATGTTTGCTGAAGCAGTCTGTTCACCGGTCCAACTTGTGGGGGTTATGGAATAACGACTCTCTTTGGCTCCAAAGAACATATAGCCGGTGCTCGATGAGTTTGCAAATGAGAAAATGAAATTACCGTTGGCGTTGATTGCTGTCTCCTGCGGAATGAAGAGATTTAACGAGATCGCAAAATCATCATTGATACTCTCAATTAGCGAACCGAAATCCGAACCGAAGGAGAAATATCCGTTATTTGGTCCAAGATCGAGCACCCCCTTATTACCTATTTTAGATAGGGTGGCTCCGTTGAGCAATTCACCTTTGCATTTACCCTGTGCATCTGATACCGCATCAAATGAATGGTAAAACATCGGTGTCGCCGCATAGAGCGGGAAGCCTGCTGCTCCTGCTGCCAACAATATGGCAAGGGAGCATAAATGTTTTTGTTTCATGTGTTTATGGTTAACTTTTATTATATTCAGGTAATTATATATTAGTCTCGATTATTATAAAGTATTTTCGCTTTTCAAATATAGTAAAATAAATCTACATTTCCCCAAGGCAGAACCTTTTTACCGCCAAATTTTGATTAAAACACATAATGTACTATCTTTGCAAGGAATACCGCGAAAACCGGAACTCTTTACGTTTTCCTTGTTCCGAGGTTCTCATAAAACGTATTTTCACTCCAAAGACTAACTAACCGTATTATAGTTCAATTGATATAGCTATGTCAAACGAGACCGCTACTCCAGCTCCTGTAGCACCTGCAACCCCCATGGTACAGTCCAAGAGCATTTCGCTTATGGAAATTTTAGGTATGACGCTAAGACGTTGGCCGTGGTTGCTTTTATCACTATTTGTATGCCTCTGTATCGCCAAGTATTACCTTCTGTCTACACCAAAGGTATATACTCGTGAAGCTGAATTGATGATCAAGGATGACACCAGCGGCAGAAGTTCGGCGGCGGATGCATTTTCGGATTTCGGCATTTTTACTCAAAACGCCAATATCTCCAATGAGGTTGCAAACCTTACCTCAAAGGATTTGATGGAGGATGTGGTACGCCGTTTGCGCCTTGATGTTGATTACTATACCAAGGGTAGATTCCACAAGAATGTAGTCTACGGAATAAGCCTTCCCTTCAATATTCATTTCATTGATCTTCCCGCAGATCAGTCGGCATATTTCGATCTGACCCTGCACAAGAATGGCACTATCAAGCTGTCTGATTTTAGGCTGAAGTTCCCTAATGAATCAAAGGCAAAGAAATTTAAAGAGTCTTTTGAGACTCGCGTCAATGATACTGTAAAGACTCCCGCCGGTAAAATAGTTATAGTTCCCACCAATTACTACAACAGTACTATGACTACCCTCGCATCTGAGGACAACGCGGATGAGATCGAGTATTATATAGCCAAAAAGACCATTACATCGGCAGCTGCCACTTGCGTCTCTCGCCTTAAAGTAGATGCGCCTAAGGACTTAGGAACCGTACTTAAGATTTACTATTCGGATCAGTCCATACAGCGCGCTGACGATATCCTTTCTACCCTTATCGGTATTTATAACGAGTCATGGATTCGTGACAAGAACCAGATTGCAGTATCTACTTCTAACTTTATCAATGACCGTCTCAATATTATCGAGAGTGAGTTAGGTAAGGTGGATAACGATATTTCAAGCTATAAGTCTGTCAATCTTATTCCCGACGTTAATGCTGTATCGTCTATCTATCTATCGGAAAACCAGAAGATTTCATCGGAATTGCTCGAGCTCAACAACCAGCTGACGATGACACGTTATATACGTTCGTATCTTGCCGGTGACTCCAATCACGATAATATGCTCCCCTCCAACTCCGGCATCAACAACCAGGATATCCAGGCACAGATCGTAGCATATAATAACAAGATTCTTGAGCGTAACGCCCTTATCTCAAAATCATCTTATAATAACCCGCTCGTCAAGACTATCGACGATCAGCTCGCCACATTGCGAAACTCCATTATCGGTAGTGTCGACAACCATATCATATCTCTTAACACTCAGATAAAGAACCTCCAGCGCAGCGAGGCACAGACGACATCACGAATTGCGTCTAACCCGAGTCAGGCCAAATATCTTCTCTCGGTTGAGCGTCAGCAGAAAGTTAAGGAGTCTCTTTACATCTATCTGCTTCAGAAACGTGAGGAGAATGAGCTGTCTCAGGCATTTACCGCATATAACACCAGGATTGTAAACAAACCGGGTGCTTCAAACATTCCCACTACTCCCAACAGCCGTAATGTATATCTTATGGCGATACTTATTGGATTTGTGATACCTTTTGCCATCATTTATCTGATCGAGTTCACCAATACCAAGATACGCGGCAGCAAGGATCTTGAGGATATGCAGACTCCTCTCATCGGTGAAATCCCGTTGCAGAATTCGGAGAAGAAGAAATTCAAACTTCCGTTCAAAAAGGAGAAAGAGAATTATGATGCAGCCACCCCTCTCGTGGTGGAGAATCATAATCGAGACATCATTAATGAGGCCTTCCGTGTGTTGCGTACCAACATTGATTTCATGTCACGTAACATCAAGGATGGTAATGTGATTGCCGTAACTTCATTTAACCCTCACTCGGGTAAATCATTCATTTCTCTCAACGTCGGAGCTGCGCTTGCTCTTAAGGATAAGAAGGTGCTCCTTATCGACGGTGATATGCGTCACGGCTCAACATCAAAGCATGTAGACAGCCCCAAACATGGTCTGTCATCTTACCTCTCGTCAGAGACCAACGACTTTAACAGTCTGATCGTTCCGGATAAGGCTTGTCCCAATCTCTATATTTTGCCGGTAGGTATGCTTCCTCCCAACCCTGCAGAGCTTCTTGAATCCCCCCGTTTGGGTGAGATGCTCGAAAAACTTAAGGGAGAATACGATTACATCATCTTCGACTGTCCTCCTATCGACATCGTTGCCGATACGCAGATTATCGAGCGTCACGTCGGCAGAACTCTCTTTGTAGTTCGCGTCGGTATGCTCGATAAGAGAATGGTCAAGGAGATCGACAAGATCCGTCAGGAGAATAAATATAACAATATCGGTGTAATCCTCAACGGCACTATCCTTGCCGACAATGCTTACAACAGCCGATATGGCTATCACTACGGCTATCGTTATGGTCAGGGTTATGGCTACGGTTACGGATACGGCAACCACAATGGTGATGCTTCCGATAATAAATGATAACGCGCTCTAAGATCGGATTCAAGCTGCCGTGCATCCTCTTTCTGCTCGCATGGTGCATATCGGTTCCAGCTTCGGTTTCGGCACAGTCTGTACGCAGCAAAGCCGAAAAATTGGTTCGTACCGTCATTGATAACAATGAGAGATCCGATACGGCTCTTTCCGGGATACAGGCCCGCGAGCAGCAGATTGAGGACTCCATCCGCCTTGAGCAGCTGACTGTTCAGCTTCAGGAGATGAAGCTGAATGAAATCATGCTTCGCGCTCAGTTGGAGTCCTCAAATAGCAGCCTAATCTCTGATTCGCTCAAAAGAGCCGCCCAACTCCGAGAGATTGATTCCCTCCGTCATGTCACCAACGGCATACCCGTAGTTGTCGAGAACGATACTCTTTTCATAATTTATGCCTCGATGGGAGGGCGCTCTCCTATCGACCGCGCCGAGACTATAGCCGAGACTATTAAAAGGATTGGCAAGAATCGGCGTATTCCCGCAGATTCAATCCATACCCTCGATAATGAAGCATATATCGACATAATGTGCGGTGATAAAGTCATTATGAGTATCACCGACAAGGACGCTTTATGGGAGGGGAAAACACGCGGGGAATTGGCTGCTGTCTATGTCCCTATCCTAAAGGATGCCATAGATCATCTTCGCTCTGAGCATTCGCTATGGCAGATTGTAAAACGCTCGATATTCTTTGTGCTGATCATTCTGGCGCAGTACCTTGTAATCAAGCTCATCAATGCGCTTTTCCGGAAACTCAGACGCAAGATTATACGTATCAAGCAGGGCAAACGCAAGGGAATTATAATTGGAGACTACGAACTTATAAATACCAAGATTGTAAGCAAGCTGCTTATATTTGCAAGCAACGTCGTTCGTTACTTCATAATCCTGCTTATTCTTATTGTGACCGTGCCGATGCTATTCTCGATCTTTCCGAAGACCGAGAACCTCGCCATGAAGATAATCTTCTATATCATTGACCCGATCCGTACGATTATCAAGGAAGTTATAGACTACATTCCCAATCTTTTCATCATAATCGTTATCTGCGTTTGTATCAGGTACCTCGTCAAGGGTATCAAATATATAGCAGGCGAGATCGAAAATGAGAAGTTGCGAATATCCGGCTTTTATCCGGAATGGGCACAACCGACCTTCAACATTATCCGGTTCCTGCTTTACGCTTTCATGATAGCGATGATCTATCCTTACCTTCCGGGAGCTCATTCGGGAGTGTTTCAGGGTATCTCAGTATTCGTCGGTCTTATCGTATCATTAGGCTCCAGTACTGTCATTGCGAATTTCATCGCAGGCTTCGTCATAACATACATGCGTCCCTTCAAGACCGGTGATTTCATCAAAGTCAAGGACACCATCGGCAACGTAATCGAGAAGACTCCCTTTGTAACCCGCCTCAGAACTATCAAAAACGAGGTGGTTACAATCCCCAACTCATTCATCATGTCTTCCGACACCGTCAATTACAGTGCCTCCGCCCGTCAGTATGGTCTTATAATCCACACTATTATGACCATGGGTTACGATGTACCATGGCGTAAAGTCCACGAGTTATTGATTGATGCAGCCCTTCATACCCACGGCGTACTTCATCATCCCGAGCCATTTGTTCTGCAAACCGAGCTCAACGACAACTATATGTGTTATCAGATCAATGCCTATATAAGTAATGCCGATGAGATGCCCGCCATCTTATCAGATCTCCTTGAGCACATCCAGGACAACTTCAAGGCTGCCAACATTGACCTTGTCGCCCCCCACTTCTACTCCGACCGTGCTCGCCATTGAGAGATTAACGGCTCAACTATTACCCTTAGCCTGTTAATTATTTACGTAATTTTGAACTATTATTCTTTTGAAATGTTAAATATACAGATAGTAAATTATTAATGATGTCATCTATTATCAAAGAAATAAGATAGCATCGATCGTATATTGGAAGCTGAAGAATAATTAACACGCATTCCTTATCGTATCACGGCAACCCTTATTTTATGTACCCGATATAGCGTATGTACCTTACAGGCTATTGATTGATTCTTGGCATTTAAACTTAAATTTTTTAAAGTTATGAAAAACATCGTTTTAGGTCTTGCATTAGCAGCAGTTGCCACCGGTTCATTAAGTGCAGTAGCACGTCCCCAGCAGAAAGACGCTCAGTGCTGCAAATCTGAGTGTGCATTAAGTAAAGATTTCGCAG
Source organism: uncultured Sangeribacter sp. (assembly GCA_964488855.1). GTDB lineage: Bacteria > Bacteroidota > Bacteroidia > Bacteroidales > Muribaculaceae > Lepagella. Next base: position 7,913 of record CAZAWP010000020.1, on the reverse strand, counting down.
GTATTACCCTCACCGAAGATCAGCAAGGTCGTCTCGAAGCACTCAACAATGGCTATAAGCTCAGCCAGAAAGAACTCCGTGAGAATATCAAGGCAGCCCGCGAAAAAGGTGATACTGTAAATGTTCGTCAACAGGTACGTGACCTCAGAGCCCGTTATCTTAAGGATGTAAAAGAGATTCTCGGCTACGATCAGTATGTAGAATTCCTTTCTAACTATTACGTAAACAATGCTCCTCAGGCTACTCCGGGTATGAAAGCTCGTCAGGAAGCCGGTAAAATCTCTCGCGATATGAAGAAAGATGCCAATAAGGTAGGTAAGGAAATGAGGAAAGATGCCAAAAAAGTTGGCAAGGATGCACGTAAAGTTGAAAAGAAAGTAGAAACTGCTCTATAAAGCATTAAGATATTAAGGTATTAAGTATTAGATATTGAGATATATTAATATTAGTATA
>CAZAWP010000020.1:3250-7360 GCA_964488855.1 uncultured Sangeribacter sp. | reverse complement strand
ATTAAGATATTAAGGTATTAAGTATTAGATATTGAGATATATTAATATTAGTATATAGATAAGTATAGAAAAATATACAGATATTGAGACCGGATATTCCGGTCTCTTTTTTATATAAATATTTTAGGAATTACAGATTAATGACTATATTTAATTGCTTTTTAAATTATGTGATATTGGATTACCCATATTGCTTCTCAAGACATATTTCTAATAGACACCAATGACCCAGGAAGAAATAAACTTTTTTGACAGCATCGCCCCTCAGTGGGATGCCATGGAGGTTAAATCCCTCCCGGATAAAATTAACGAGATACTTGATATCATCAATGTTCCCCGTGGTTCTAAAATACTTGACCTCGGAACAGGTACCGGTATACTACTGCCCTATTTGGCGGAACGCACCGGTGAAACCGGCGAAGTGACAGGAGTGGATTTCAGCGACGGCATGCTTAATGAAGCAAGACGCAAATTTGGTGATCTTGAAAACGTTAAGATTATAAAAGCCGATTTTGAGACTGACAATATCGAGGGAGAGTTTGACTTGATTATATTATACTGCGTATATCCCCATCTCAACGAACCGATTGAAACCCTGCGGTGGTTGCAGAAAATCAATTGCAAGCAAGATGGCAGAATAATCATCGCATTTCCTAATGATGAGGTCTTTGTAAATCATATTCACGGCGAAAAGAAAGCTCCGTCAGACTGTCTCCCTTCGGCGCCACAGTTGGCTGACACTTTACGCAGCTACGGCTTCCAGGCCCGTGCTCTCGCCTATAGTCCCGAAATCTATATTGTGGAAATTACACAAAACTTAAAAATTTGCGCATTATAGAAATTTGATTAAATTTGTAACCGATTACTAATTGGTGATAACCTAAAGAGCATTTATAGTTACATTAGTCTTGACAATCTATGAATGAAATACTCCATATCCATTCCTATTCTCCGCGGACGGCTCGTCTGCGCATCTTAAACGAATGGATTGCACGCAGTGCTTCGCCCGGTCAGTTTGTCATTGTCCGCTTTTCAGACAATGGCGAAAGAATACCATTCTCTATCGTAGCATCCGACGTCGATAATCATACCATCGACATTATTATACATCGTGCCGCCGGTCTTCAGGAGATTCTGGAGTCTCTTAAGGAGGGTACCATCCTCCCTGACGTACTGGGTCCGTTAGGTAAACCCGCAACTCTTGATTCCGACAAGACCGTCCTGTGTGTCGGTGACGGTGCCGGGTTTGTTCCTTTGCTGCCTCTACTGAAAGCCCTGAAGCTCAACGGGTGCCGTAACATATCCGTTATCTCTGAGGAATCCGATCAGGCTGCCTGCCTCCTCCCCGAAATTGAGCAACGATCTGATTCCACCATCCTTGCTGCAAAGGGCAAACTCATCGAGATACTGACTAAAACAATCGAACGTGAGAAGGTGGAGAAAATCGTAATGGCAGGTCCCTCCTTGATGCTCAAGGAGATCGCCGAACTCTCCCGTCAGCTCGATATTCCCGCTGACTGCATCCTCAACATGCTTATGATCGACGGCATCGGTATCTGCGGCGTGTGTCGCGTTATTGTCGATGGAAAGATGCGTCAGACCTGCACAGACGGTCCTATGTTTGATGCCCGGCTCGTAGACTTCGAGCAATTGGTAAATCGCCAACGTCACTTTAAATAACCTCTACCATGACAAATAGAAACGATCAGTGGCGCGAAGAACTACGCAACGCCATGAAACCTGCCGAGCGCACTGCCATCCCTCGTTGCACGATGCCCGAAATCCCTCTTGCATACCGTATCCATACTCTCCAGGAGGTTAATGAGGGTCTCAGTATCGAGCAGGCTATCCTTGAGGCCACACGGTGCCTTGACTGTCCCGATCCCGCATGCGTCAAGGGCTGTCCCGTCCATAATGACATCCCCGGATTCATAAAGAATATTCAGCGACGGAAGTTCGCCGAAGCCATGACGGTCCTCTCAGACACTACCTGTCTCCCCGCTGTCTGCGGTCGCGTATGTCCGCAGGAGAAACAATGCGAGGGTGCATGTATATACAATAAGATGAAGAAAGAACCGGTTTCCATCGGCAATCTCGAGCGGTTTGTGGCTGATTATGAGCGCTACACCAATCCGGATGCAACCGCACCCGAGGCTGTCCACCCTCTGCCCATCAAGGTTGCTGTCGTAGGCTCGGGACCATCAGGTCTCGCTTTTGCCAACGATATGCGCAAACGTGGGTACAAGGTCACCGTCTTCGAAGCCCTTGACCAGTTCGGCGGTGTACTTAAATATGGCATTCCCGAGTTCTGTCTGCCAAACAGCGTTGTCGATGCCGAGATCGAGAAATTGAAACGCAGCGGCGTCGAGTTCGTCAAGGATTGCTACATAGGGCATACCCTTACATACAAGGAACTACAAGAGATGGGTTTTAAGGGTATCTATGTTGCCACAGGTGCCGGCAAACCCAAATTCATGGGTATCAAGGGCGAGAATCTGCCGGGTGTCATGACTGCCAACGAATACCTCATACGTCTTAATCTCCATAACGCCGCGATGTATGGCAAGACCGCTATCAATCTTAAGGTTAAGCGCGTCGCCGTCATCGGTGGAGGAAACACCGCTATCGATGCTGTGCGCTTCGCTTTGCGTGCAGGTGCCGAGGAGGCTATTATCGTGTACCGTCGCGGCAGGGCTGAGATGCCCGCACGCGAGGAGGAAGTCCGGCATGCCGATGAAGAGGGTGTTAAATTCATGACGCTTTGTAATCCGGTTGAGTTCCTTGGTGACGAAAACGGTTTCCTCCGTGCCATGAGAGTTCAGCGTATGGAGCTCGGCGAACCCGATGCTTCCGGTCGCCGTTCACCGCGTCCTATCCCTGGAGCAATCGACGAAGTACCGGTCGACATCGTAGTATTGAGTATCGGTTATGATGCCAATCCCCCCGAACTTCTATCGGAAGTGCAACATGACAAATGGGGTTGCATCGTCGTTGATGATCTCAATAAATCCACTTTCTCGGGCATTTACGCCGGTGGTGATATTGTCCGCGGTGCCTCTACTGTTATCCTTGCCATGGGTGACGGTCGCAAGGCGGCTGCCTCTATGGCAGATGCTTTCCAAAAAGCTATGGAAAGCATCTCTATCTACGGCAACGACTGATTACAATTTGTCAATATAATATTGCTAATAAACAATTATATTAGCGAATTAACATACAATTATTATTAAACGATCTTTACTGATAATTTATGCACATAATTTCGACTTTAACGGTAAGTGCCGCCATCCTCTCGTGTATGGCTTCAGCTTTCGCACTTCCGCAGGATATTAAGACCATCCCCGAGCCTAACACCACTATGGAGGCATTGTCGGAGTTCAGCATCAAATCGGGCTGGCTCGAATTGAAGAACAGTGGCAACTCCGGATCTATCGTAATCAACGGGAGCCCTACCAAGGTTACCCTATCTTCGGTGAGCTACGAAGAGATTAAGTTTACGCTCGAAAGTTCATGGTCAAAGGCAGGTAATTGCAACATCATCATACCTGAGGATATGTTCCTTATGGGTTGGGAGGGTGATCCGAACCCCATTATCGAGTTCTCTTATATAATAGAAAACGATAATGGTGATGACCCCGGTGAGGATCCTTCTGACGAGATAATGAATACAGTGCCGGAGGGGTACACTTTTATCCCGGCTGCCGGCACTGAGGTCGAGACTCTTTCGGAGTTCTCAGTAGATGCTGCTGATGATATGTTCCTCACTCCCGCTTCGCGGACTACAAAGATCACAATCAACGGTGAGGCGATACATACAATCACAACTGTATCGGGTACTCTTCATAATTGCCTGACATGGCATCTGGATAACCCGATTACCGAGCCCGGTAATTACACCATCTATATCCCTAAAGGGGAGTTTTGGGGTTTTGACGAGCAGGATAACGAACCGTTCTTGGTAACAGTCATTGTAACCGGTGGTGAGGCGCCCGAACCTGTATATTATCCGGGTGTCATGCAGACGGTACCCGAGTCGGGAAGCACTATTCCGGTACTCGATAAGATTGCAGTGCAGAGCGAGAAACTGTCGTCACTTTACAAAGGTCCCGA
>CAZAWP010000020.1:0-3150 GCA_964488855.1 uncultured Sangeribacter sp. | reverse complement strand
TATAACCTCCAGGGCGTTAAGATTACTAACCCCGCTCCCGGAAGCATCGTTATCCTCCGTAATGGTGATAAGACCCTTAAAGTTCGTCTCTAATCAATAATCCATAATAATTGAAAATTCATTTATTCTCAATAGTTACTTATCTAAATAACATGGGGTGCATCCGTCGGTGCACCCCTTTGTTATTCTTATCTGATTTTCTATTTCTTGGCACGTAGGAGATCGAAACCGTATAGGATACGGTGTAGACCCTCCTCAAGTTGGGCACGCGGACATGCTATATTGATGCGTATAAACCCTTCGCCCGCAGGACCGTACATCGTTCCGGGATTGATCCTTACCTTAGCCTTATTGATTAATATATCGTTAATCTCCGCTGTGGTGAATCCGGTCTCCCGGCAATCAACCCATACCAAGTAAGTTCCCTCCAGACGGGTAACTTTGAGTTCCGGCATCCGTTCTTTAAAATAGCAGCACAGGCACTCATAATTACCGTGGAGGTAGTTAATCAGTGCATCGAGCCATCCCTCTCCTTCGTTATATGCGGCGATAGTGCCGACAACACCAAAGGGATTTACATCACACACCTCGTTAATATTAATAGCGCGGTCTATGGCAGTGCGGTATTCCTCTTTATTGCTTATAATGTTGGCAATCTGTAGACCGGCGGTATTGAATGCCTTGCTTGCCGACGTGCATTCTATATAGTCAATCCCTTTTTCGGCTGCCACGACACCAAACGGTATATACTGATACGGTTTGAACACCAATTCACAATGGATTTCGTCGCTTACAATTATGACATTATTACGGCTGCAGATGTCAGCTACTTTCTCCAGCTCCCATTTACGCCATACTCTACCTGCCGGATTATGAGGATTACAGAGCAGCATCATTGTCACCTCGGGTTTCGATGCAAGTTTTTCGAGATTGTCGAAATCCATGGTGAATGTATCATCGTGGTAAATCAATGGATTTTCGACGACCGTGCACCCATTGTTGCGTATCGACGAGAAGAAACAATTGTAAACCGGTGTCTGTACGATTACACCGTCTCCCGGCTTGGTCAATCCTTTTATGATAGCAGACAGCGCAGGTACTACCCCACTGGTGTACATGATCCAGTCACGCTCGATCTTCCAACCATGGCGCCTGCCGAACCAGTCCATAACGGCTTTATAGTACTCCTCCGGAACGAGGGTGTATCCGAATACACCGTGATCGACCCGTCGGCGTAGAGCCTCGATTATCGCCGGAGCGGTTTTGAAATCCATATCCGCAACCCAGAGCGGTATTACATTCTCCTCGGCATTGACATCCCACTTGACGCAATTGGTACCCCAACGCCTTACTTTCTCATCAAAATTATATTTCATGGAATTTAGTTTTAAGATTTTATCTTTTCAAATCTCTTCATCCAGCCTTTGCCGCGGAGACGCAGCAGGAAAATGGAGCCTCGGCAGCAGAGTTCCACGCACATCGCGATCCAGACTCCGTTAAGACCGTATATCGGTGCAAGGATTGCTGCTAATATAATACGAACGCCCCACATACACCCTAAGTTCATGAATGATGGCAGCAGTGTATCTCCGGCTCCTACAAACACTCCGTAGCAGACTATTGCAGCGGCATAAAGCGGTTCTGCCCAAGCCTCGATACGCAATGCTCCGCTACCGAGCCGCACTATGTCGGCATCCGGACTCATCGAACCGATAATAGCCGGTGCGCCGAAATAGAGCACTACTCCCATAATGCTCATCACTATCATACCCATCGCCACACAAGTGTAAGCGAAACTGCGGGCAAGTTTCTTATTGCCTGCACCAAGGCTCTGCCCTACAAGCGTTGTGGCTGCATCCGATATGCCGAACCCCGGCATGTAACAAATACTTTCGGCGGTGACGGCAAAGGCATTGGCGGCAATAGAGGCTGCACCCAATGGTGCGACAATTATGGTCAATATAACCTGTGCTCCGTTTGTCAGAAAGCGTTCGAATCCCATGGGCGCTCCTATATGCAATGCCTTTCTGATCGTCGAACGGCGGATATGGAATTTTTCCGGTGACTTGAACAGGCTCAGTGCGGGCGACTTGAAAAGGAGTCTCCACATCAGCAATACCGTAGCCACAACCGTAGCGAGTGCCGTACCCAAGGCTGCTCCTGCTACCCCCAAGCCTGATCCCGGCATCGTCATTGTCCATCCAAACAGATGAATCTCTCTCGTCGGGAAGATGAGAAAGAAGTTGAACACTACATCGAGGATACACATCAACACCCCTATCATCCCCGGGTACAACATATCGCCGCTACATCGCAACATTCCCCCCGCCAAAAAGTTATACTGCAGGATCGGCAGGGAGAGGGAGAATATGAGGAAGTACCGCGAAGCATTGGGATTTATCGCCGGTGTACCACCGAGCCAGTGAGGGAGTCTGCCACTTATTCCTACCCCTAAGCCCATCAGTATGATGCTGAAGATAAGGGTTGCCACGAGCGCCTGACGCAATATGTCGCGTGCTGTACCCTCTTTGCCGGAACCTAACGCATGGGCGACCTGAACGCTGAATCCCGCGGATGCTGCCGATGTCAGTCCGAAGAGTATCCATGTCGAGGTTGCCACCAAACCGATCGAGGCCGCAGGATTAGCACCTAAGCTGCCGACCATGGCTGCATCTATATACTCCATGACAACCGAGGAGATCTGCGCGACTATCGCCGGGATACTCAGCGAGACGGCAAGCCGGATCCGTTCTCCTCGGCTTATCGGTGTCGCCGAACTGACAACTTCCTGTAATGTGCGTTTTATCTTACGATCGTTCACTTGTACTCCTCAGTCTCTTATTTTTCTGTTGTTTCTATAATACAATCTGCAGGAGCCAATATATTCTTATCCAAGATGAGGTCATGGATTTTACCGACCTTTATATAGCCGTGACGCGGATTCTTGACCGATGTGATGTCACCCTTAATATCAGCGTTCACCGAACTGTCCTCAAAGGCGAGATCTGCGTCAGCTTCAAATTCACAGTTCTCCATTATAAGGTTCTCGCAATAACACAGTGGTTGCGTACCCCCTATCTTGCAATTTACAAGGCGGAGATTCTTTGAATGCCATCCTAAATATTCACCGATCAACTCTGAATCGTAGAC
>CAZAWP010000019.1:17361-21820 GCA_964488855.1 uncultured Sangeribacter sp. | reverse complement strand
TCTACATAGATATAACGCTTTAATCGCGATTCTTCTTATGTTAAAAATGTTAATTCAGCGGGGAGGGTAGTGTTTGGTTTTGAGTGGGTAGTGTATAGTTTTGAGTGTTTGGTTTTTAGTTTTGAGTGTTTAGTGTTGGGTTTTTGGTTTTTAGTGTTGAGTTTTTAGATTTGAGTGTTTAGTTTTTAGTGTTGGGTTTTTAGTTTTTAGTGTTAGGTTTTCAGTTTTTTGTTTTTAGAATGGGGATAGTAGATAGATTAAGATCATTAATGGATTAATAGGGGGAAGGGGATTAATAGGGGGAAGGGAAGGATAGGATGAAGTAATAAGGATAAGATAAACCATCGGGAAGCGTGAAACGTTATTATATTAGAATTAATTAATAAGGAAATACTATGGAAAAATTTGTTGATATTATCAAATCGGAGAAACCTGTTCTTGTAGATTTTTTTGCCACTTGGTGTGGACCGTGTAAGATGCAACATCCTATCCTTGAGGATCTGCACAACAAAATTGGTGATAAAGCACGTATTCTTACCATCGACATAGATAAGAATGAGGATTTGGCTGCGTTATATAATGTGAGGTCTGTCCCGACATTGATGATCTTCCAGAACGGTGAGGTAAAATGGCGTGTGTCAGGCTTGACTCAGCTTAATGTACTTGAAGCTGAACTCGCCAAACTTTATTGATATTGAGATTTCCTTATTAACGAGATTTCAATATTGGTAAGTAACTATTGAGAATTAATGAATAGATAAAACTTAGTTATTTTTGGGATAATTTCCGTGCAGACCGAAGGAGCATAGCGGGCTATGTGACTGAGGGATAAGCGGAAAGTAGCCAAAAAGAACAAGTTTTAGCATTCATGGGACTTGGTTGCTTAGTATAAATTAATTTTCAATAGTTACTTATATAATTACTATTAAATTCTCGTTAATAAGAAGTTATCGTATGACAAACATCTGTAAAAACTATATAGATACAAAGCATGCGGAGAATCGTTCCTTAAAAACAGGAGCGGTTCTCCGCTATCTGTTGATATTCCTGTTTATTTCGTTTTTGAATGTGCCGTCGCGTGCCGCAGGATTAAGTAATGAGTCCCTTAATTACGTCATTACCTATAAATGGGGACTGATACATAAAGATGCCGGTGAGGCAACCTTGTCACTCAATCGTCAGGGAAACGGTTACAAGGCTACCCTTGTCGCGCGTACCAAACCGTGGGCGGACAAGTTCTATAAAGTGCGCGATACCTTGACATCAACGATGAATGCCGATTTTTCTCCAAAACGATATATCAAGATTAATCATGAGAAAAATCGTTACAGCCTTGACCGTATAGATTTCACAAAAGCCGGAGGTAAAGTCAGCGGAAATGCGATGAAAGTCAGGGAGAAGGATAACGGTCAGATAACGACCGAGCAGGTGATCAAGAGCGATGCCACGGTCGCCTTTGACATGTTGTCAGTCTTTTATTATCTCCGTACCCTTAATTTCTACGAATTGATAAATGGCAAGACCGAGCATGTCATAATCTTCTCCGGATTCAAGTCCGAAACCGTAACAATACACTGTTTAGGAAAAGAGCGTATCCAATTGCGCGACAAAAGTTACAAAGAGGCGTATCACATCCGTTTCACGTTTACATCGGGAGGGGGAAAGAAATCAAGCGACGAAATGAATACTTGGATTTCAACCGATCCCTCTCATATACCTCTCTATCTGGTGGGTAAACTCCCGGTTGGCGAAGTGCGCGTTTACTATACCGGTAACTAACCTCAACAGAGATTAAATCAGCAAAGAGTCGCATCTATAAGTACGGGGGTGTTATCTCTCCCCACTCGACATCCGATCAGGAAATCCCGGTCGGAGGCATCACCCTTGACTTTATATTTGCGTTCTATCTCAGCCGGAGTAAGGGGATAATTCCTGCTGACAATATTGCGTGCAACCCCTTTTATGGCGTTACGAGTTTTACGGTCAATTATTGTATTGATTCTGAGGGTTCTACCGGGGAAATCGGCGATGAAAACCTCCGAAAAATAAAGATTGGTATTTTCGGCACCTTTCAGCAACCCGTGGCATCTATTGCATAGATAGAACCCCGCATTAACTTTCATAATCGAAGCCGATGGTTGATAGATATAACGGTACGGGTTTAATAACAATTCCGAAGAACATACTACAGGAGCACGCTTGGATAAATCGGAGTATGGTATTGAAATTTTACGGATACCTTCATCGTCAATATCCACACAGTTAATAGAGATCGTAGAATTACTGTTTAGTGGGAGAGAAGAATTATTACTTACTGAGATGGAAGAAGTATCACTTAGTGAGATGGAAGAATTACCGTCCGATTTTTCTGCACAAATTATAAGAGTCTCCTTGCATTCCCCTTTGACGCTGACAATGTCGATGCGCACGGTTTGGGGCAATTCCCGCATTACTTGCGTAACATCGAGGAGGGGAGAACCCTTAATCATCACCAGACGGGCATGAGAAGTAAGAAGACCTATTATTCGAGTCACATCAGGACGGCAGTCAGCAAGCGAATACAGGCGCTTGTTATCAGCGTCACGGCGAGCGGGATCTATAAAAATAAGGTCAAAATTATGAGGGGAAGCAGTTAGCCACTCTATGCTGTCGGCACAAATGACCTCAAGATTGTCCAATCCCAAAACACTGGTGTTATGTTCAAGAGCGTCGGTCTTGATTATTTCGATGTCCACGGCAATCCCTCGCATTCCTTTGTTAGCCAATGTCATGGCGTCAATCCCAAGACCGGCAGTCATATCCAAGAACGAAGATTGAGCAAACGGTTCATCAGTATTACCCTTTTGCATATTGGTGAGCAACTCTTCCGCCAATTTAGAGTGATAAGCAGCTACCCGTTGGTCGCTTGCCTGTTCGGCTGCCAAGCGCGTGGGAAATACAAATTCATTATATGAAACGAAAGAACCGAGTTTGTCGGCATATTTACGCCGACATTCGATCTGCAGTAACGCCTCGTCAAGATCAAAGGGAAGTTCCTTCGAACCATATTTTAATTTAAGTGCGGCAACATTTTCTTTGCCATGCTCATATATGAATTTGCGTCTCTCTTCGTTCATAATATAAACCGCGATATACTTACAGTATAATTTAAAGATATATCTATTCTAATTGAGCATGATAATATAATTTATCATGTCATGCAGTAATAGATAGAAACGACTACAAAAATAGTAATATATTTCAAATAAGGGGTAAAAGTGAAAGATTTTGCAGCAATAGATTTTGAAACCGCCAATGGCTACAGTTCGAGTGTATGTAGCGTGGGGGTCGTCATAGTGCGTGAGGGAAAGATTGTGGAAAAGATATATAAGTTGATACATCCGGCACCAAATTATTACAGTCCGAAAAACATACAGGTTCACGGACTGACCCGAAATGATACCGATGATGCCGATTATTTCCCGGAGGTATGGGCGGAGATAGTGCCCAAAATCGAGGGGCTACCACTTGTGGCGCATTTCAGCCGGTTTGACGAGGGATGTCTCAAGGCGGCACACGCACGCTATGAAATGCCATATCCCCAATACAAGTTTTATTGTACCTGCACGGCATCGCGCCGGGTTTTCGGTCGTTCGCTCCCCAATCATCGTCTGCCGACAGTGGCAGCCCGCTGCGGGTATGACCTCAAGACCCATCATCACGCCATGGCAGATGCCGAGGCATGCGCAGCCATCGCACTCGCAATTTTATAGTCTTAACCATTAGTCTTAACCATTAGTGGACACTAATGATTAATTCTCAATAGTTGCATCCTGCATAATAAGAATTAATTTCCGTGAATTACTGAAATTCACGGATTTTTTTATAAATTTGTATCAATAAAACTCTCTCCACAGTTATCCTTTATATCTAAGGCAAAGGTATTAGCACAGGTTACTCAAAGATACGAGCAGCTATTAAACCGTGATGTAAGGATAGCCATAATTATCGGTACAATGAAACATTTTCTTTACATACTCACTTCCGTTATTCTGATTGTGTCATTATTTTTTCTTCCCCTTGCCGGTAAGGAAAAGGATCCTGAATTTATCCTTATCATTGATCCCGGTCACGGAGGTAAGGATTTCGGAGCCATAGATAATAATGTAAAGGAAAAGGATATAAATCTTGCCGTAGCCAAGGAACTCGCACGTCAGCTGAAACAGGAATGCAAGGATATAAAGGTCGTGATGACTCGCGATAATGATACTTACCTTACCCTTCAGGAGCGTGCTGATGTCGCTAATAAGGAGAAAGGCAATCTCTTCATTTCCATCCACACCAATTCAGTAGATAAATCGAATCCGAATCGCAAGACGGTCTCCGGTGCCAACGTATATGCATTGGGTCTTCACAAGGATCAGAACAATCTCAAGGTGGCTATGCGCGAAAACTCGGTAATAGAGTTGGAGAAGAATTT
>CAZAWP010000019.1:11217-17261 GCA_964488855.1 uncultured Sangeribacter sp. | reverse complement strand
GAGGCTTTAAAGAATGCTGTAAAGGATTATTCCGATTCTTTCAAAAAAGGAAACCGCAAGGTAGATTTAGGAAGTGTGGCTCCGTTTGTCGAGGAGACCATGATAGGAGAGGGTGCAGTCGTTCCCGAGACTGCTGAAGATTTATCTGAAGCACGTCCGGGTACTCTGACGCGAGTTACAGCCGGCGCATCTATACGCGCACCGCGCACCGATACAGCTCCGATGAAGAACGGTAATGTTACATCTCGTTCTCGCAAACGGCGCTCTGCGGCTGCCCGCAAAGAATCCTGTGCCCGCGACTTGACGGCATCAAACCTCAATCTTCGTGCAGAGTCCACCGGAGCCGAAGTAATCGATGAGGAAAAACCGAAGCCGGAGGTAAAACCCGTCGAAACTCAAGTTGAGCCCAAGGGTAAGAAGAAAAAGAGCAAGCAACCCAAGGAGAACAAGAAGAAAGAGAAGAAGGATACAAAAGTTATCCGCACTTATAACAATAAAAGCATCGAGGTGGCAGTAGCCGACGGTGGTAACGAAAGCAAGAAGGATTCCAAGGCAGAGACATCACGCCCCAAAACTCATAAGGCGGATACGGGGTATCATGCCCGTGTGTCAAAACTCAGAACAGTCTACAAGATACAGGTCCTTGCCTCGGCTGACGAACTCAAACCCTCCAATCCCCGTTTTTGTGGTCTGAAGCATATTTCAGTCTTCAAGGAGAATGACATGTACAAATATACTGTCGGGGAGAGCGAGAACAAAGCCGAGATGGAAAAAATGCTCACCGATGTCCGGAAGAAAATCCCTGATGCTTTCATTATCTCAAGTCGCAAATAAGTAATGTAATAGTCCGCGGATATGTTGCGATTAAAATTTATTGCTTATATTTGCAGAAAATATTAGCCACTACCTGCTTGCAGCCTCCGGGCTGGATTATGGGGAAAGACTGAATCCTAAGTTATGAAAAGAATTTTCAGAAAAGAGTTTATAATCGGACTATGTGTGATCATCGCCGGCATCATGCTGTTTGTCGGTATGAATTACCTCAAGGGAATCAATATCTTCAATCCGTCAAATTTCTATTACGCATATTACGATAATGTCGAGGGACTCGCCGTGTCTTCACCGGTATCGATCAATGGTTATAAAGTTGGTACCGTGCGTGAGATCACTTTCAATTATGATAAGCCCGGTAAAGTCAAAGTCCTTCTTGCCTTGGATACAGATCTGAAGGTTCCCGAAAACTCCCATGCCAAGATAGCGCAGACACTCCTGAGTGGTGCATATATAGACTTATCGCTCGGTGACAGTCATAAGATGCTTGCCAAGGGTGATGAGATTGCTTCGGGGGTCGATGCAGACTTGATGTCGGCATTGACAGCCCACATCATGCCGGCTATCACTGATATTCTGCCCAAGATTGACTCACTGATGGTTAATCTCAATGAAATAACCGGAAATCCCGCACTGACATCTTCTATCAACCGCCTTGATGATATCACCAAGAACGTTGATCACCTCACCGGTTCTCTGGATAAGACAGTAACCCGATCAGTGCCGGCGGTAATGAATAATGCGCAGATAGCAACTGCTCGCCTTGACTCGATCTCTCAGAACCTCGCAGACCTGTCGTATACACTCAAACAGTTGCCCCTCGCGTCCACAATGGATAATGTAGAGAAAGTCACAGATAATCTCTCGATCTTCAGTCAGAAACTCAACAACAATAATTCAACGCTCGGCAAGCTGATGAATGACCCCTCCCTTTATAACCAGCTGAATCAAGTTGGGGCGGATGTTGATAGCCTGATTGTCGATATAAAGAAAAATCCCAAGCGTTATATCAGTATCAAATTACTGTAATGCCGGTAATAGAAATCAAGGATCTCAATGCTCCGGAAGTTCAGGTTTATTCCAAACTTACCGAAGCGCAATTGCGCAACCGTCTCGACCCGTCTAAAGGCCTTTTTATAGCCGAGAGTCCCAAGGTGATTAAGGTGGCGCTCGATGCCGGATATGAGGCTGTATCGCTACTCTGCGAGGAGAAACATATAAGTGGAGACGCAGCCGAAATAATTAGCAGACTTGATGATAATATTCCGGTATATACCGGCTCACGCGATATACTCGCCGGCTTGACCGGCTACACGCTTACGCGGGGAGTACTGTGTGCAATGCGCCGTAAAGATCGCTATGATGTTGCAGAGATTTGTAAGAATGCTTCGCGAATCGCTGTGATTGACGGGGTCGTTGATACAACCAATATCGGGTCAATATTCCGCAGTGCTGCCGCTCTGGGTATAGATGCCGTTTTACTTACACCTACAAGTTGTGATCCACTGAATCGCCGTTCGGTAAGAGTGTCGATGGGTTCGGTGTTTTTAGTTCCATGGGGATGGCTTACCGAACCGGTCAGTTCGTTGTCAGCCATGGGATTTACCACTGCGGCAATGGCTCTGCGCAATGATACATTCAGCTTGGGAGACCCGAAACTTCACACGATACCGCGACTTGCAATAGTCCTCGGTACAGAAGGGGATGGATTAGATCCGGAAGTGATTTCTTCGTGCGATATAACTGTAAAGATACCGATGGCGCATAACGTCGATTCCCTCAACGTCGGAGCGGCAGCCGCAGTAGCCTTCTTCGAACTCCGCAAGCGCTGAAAATTTTTTTTGCGAATTAATTGCGTGATTGTCAAATAGTATGATATATGCAAGCGCAAAATGAAAATAATCTGTTTTTTTATTTAAAACTTTTGTTTTTATTTTGCATAGAACGGCAAACGCCCCGGCGTTACGCGATTACCAACTCCTCGAAACGATTACTCAGAATGGAAAAAGTCGATTATCAGAAAAAATGGGCTCAGTGTCTCGATATTATCCGCGATAATATCGGGCAGGAGCGTTTTAACACATGGTTTAAATGTGCTAAAGCTGTCGATTTTACCTCAGATAATCGTTTGGTAATACTGTTACCCTCACAGTTCTTTTATGAGAAATATGAGGATGATTTCTACCAGATTCTTAATTTAGCGATACGCAAGGTCTTCGGTCCCTCAGTTGGTCTCGAATATGAAGTAGGCATTATCCGGGATGATGAGTCGGCACACGTAACACTTCCGAGTAATAAGCAGAGCCCCTTGCTCAAAAATAAGCTGGAGGCAAATTTCCTGCGCAACCCGGTTGAAAAAAGAGAGCCTGATTTCGACCCGCAGTTAAATCCCGCACTCAACTTTGAGAATTACTGTGTAGGGGAAAGCAACCGTCTCCCATTTACGATCGCCGAGTATATAGCCAATCATCCGGAGAAATCAGAGTTTAATCCCTGCTTCCTTTATGGCAGCGTGGGCGTGGGCAAGACACATCTCATCCAGTCTATAGGAATTCGTCTCAAGGAACGCAATCCGCAGCTCAAGGTACTCTATATGCCCACCAGGCAGTTCCAGCAGTTGTATCAGAACGCATTCCTGCATAAAGAGATACCAGATTTCATAAACTGGTTTCAGCAGATGGATGTTCTTATCCTCGATGACCTTCAGGAAATCGCCGGCAAGAAAGGTACGGTAGATGTGCTGTTCCCGATTTTCAATCATCTGCATCAGAATAAGAAGAAACTGATATTCTCATGTGATCGACCCCCTAAGGATCTTGACGGTATTACCGACCGTCTTATTGACCGCTTCAAATGGGGTATCACAGAGGAATTGCAGCGCCCGGATTTTGAACTGCGCAAGAAGATTCTAAAATCGAAAGCAATCCACAACGGTCTTGACCTCTCTGACGAAGTCATTGATATGATTGCGGCTCGCGCCACGGGTTCGGTGCGTGAACTTGAGGGCATAGTGATGGGGCTTCTTACCCGTTCGATAGCAACTAACCGACCCATCACCCCGCAGCTCGCCCACGAGGTTATTTCGCAGAATGTCAAGGTCGAAGTTCGTAAGAATATTAACTTCGATATGATCGTCGAGGTTACTGCAGAGTATTACGGACTTAATTCAGATTCGATTTTCTCCAAAAACCGAATGCGCGATATTGCCGAGGCCCGTCAGATGATCATGTACATGTCAAGCAAGCATATCGGTCTTTCGTCAGTAGCGATAGGACAGAAACTTAACCGTAAGCATGCTACCGTATTGTACGGTATCAATGCTATCGAAGAGCGTCTGCCATATTCCAAGGAGCTCACAGATGCCGTATCGCTAATAGAGAACGAACTCTTTAAATAATAGAGCGGCAGAACAATCCCGGCTAACATGAGAGACGAAAATCGACATAACACCGAGGAAAAGATATTATTAGAGGCCGGCATAAAGCCGACCTCTAACCGTATATTGGTTTTGAGGGCGCTGATAGCCGAGGAGCATCCCAAAGGACTCGTTGATCTCGATACGGAGTTGGAGACATTGGATAAATCATCAATATTTCGGGTTCTCACATTGTTGTTGGAGGCTAAGGTTATCCATGCTATCGAGGATGGTCGCGGCATCATCCGGTATGAACTTTGTCACGGAGACCATGATTGCACCGCCGAGGATCTACACCCGCATTTCTATTGCGAATGTTGCCATGAAGTCACCTGTCTCGAAGAGCTGCATATACCGCATTTCGATGTGCCCGGAGGTTTTAAGGTAAACAGTGTAAACTATATGCTCAAGGGTCTATGCCCTAAATGCCGGAGATAGGAAATAGGTCTCTGATAAGTCGTTATTATCCTCCCGAAACGGATAAGTTTTTATATTAATTAAATCTCAGGTGAGGATTAACTTTTTTTATTATCCATACGTTTTATCAATGTAGGGAATCGTCTCCACTATGATTCCGTTTGTGCGAAATAATACCAACTCATCAAGAGATTGAAAAGATAGAAATTATGAATGTTCGTAAAATCACAGATTCCGTATATTACGTTGGAGTCAATGACCGCGTGACCGACCGTTTCGAGGGTTTGTGGCCATTACCTAATGGTGTAAGTTATAATTCATATATAGTGAAGGGTGACAACAAGGTTGCCCTTATAGATACCACCGAAATTTCCACAGGTCGCGAGTATCTCAATCAGATACGTCAGGCTATAGGTGATAATGATGTCGATTATCTTGTGGTCAATCACATGGAACCCGACCATTCAAGCGGTATCCCCGTAGCATTGGCTGCTTATCCTGACCTAAAGATTGTCGGTAATCGTCAGACCATCGCCATGGTCAAAGGCTTTTATGGAGTAGATGACAGCCGTTTTATCGAAATTAAGGATGGAGAGGAGATGGATCTTGGCGGCAAGACCTTGCGCTTTATCCTCACACCGATGGTGCACTGGCCCGAGACTATGATGACATTCCTGTTGGAGGAGAAGGTTTTGTTTACCGGTGACGCTTTCGGCTCGTTTGGAGCACTCAACGGCGGTGTTACCGATGATGAGATGGAGACAGAATGCTTCCGTGACGAAATGTATCGATATTATAGTAACATTGTCGCCAAATACGGTAAGTTTGTCGAGAAGGCTATAGAGAAGACTTCCGGTATGGGTGTGCAGTATGTATGCTCCACTCACGGACCCGTATGGCATTCTAAAGTGCAGGAAGTGGTAGACCTTTACCGACGTATGGCACGTTACGAACCGGAGAAGGGTGTGACGATAATATACGGTTCCATGTATGGCAATACCGCGGAAGTCGCCGAGGAGATAGCACGTCAATTGGCTGCAAGAGGTGTAAAGAACATTAAGATTCACAATGCCTCAAAATCGAATTTAAGTTACATGATTTCCGATGCCTTCCGGTATGAGGGTTTGATCGTCGGAGCACCGACATACTCGATGCATATCTTCCCGCCGGTAGAGCAGTTCATGATAGCCATGGAGACGCGCGAGATTAAGAATAAAGTATTGGCAACATTCGGAAGTTTCACATGGGCTACCGCTTCACAGAAACTTATGGGAGAATATGCAGACAAGATGAAACTGGAGCCTGTTGCAACGCTCAATATGAAGCAGTCGATCAATAACGACATCCGCACAGAGATCGCCAAACTCGCCGATGCCGTAGT
>CAZAWP010000019.1:7616-11117 GCA_964488855.1 uncultured Sangeribacter sp. | reverse complement strand
TGACACTAAAATAGCCGGCTTGATTTTGATTTCAAGTCGGCTATTATTGTGTAATTAAATTTTTCCCGGCAGCAATTAATTTGCTGCGTTCTCAGCATTTTGAATCATCTGATTATCGGCGGTAATGTACATCTCAACACGGCGGTTCTGTGCTCTGCCTTCGGGAGTGGCATTCGAGGCAATGGGATTATTCCATCCGTCGCCGACAGCTTTCAATCGAGTGGCACTGATACCTGCGCCCTCAAGATATGTCTCCACACTCTGGGCACGTTCGAGCGATAACGTCTGATTTAACTGCTCTGTACCGGTATTATCGGTATAACCGATAATGGTAACGTCGGTATTGGGATACTGCTTTAAATTGTAAGCGATGCGGCTCAGGGCTGCCTGCGCAGAAGCGGAGAGAGTATAAGAACCGGTAGGGAAGAGGATGGCATCACCGAGTACAAGACGGATAGCGTCAAGATTGTTACTGTCTTTTACAGTCTCTATCTTGATAGCCTGAGCATTCTGCTCCTCCTTATCTCTTACTTCAGCTAATTCTTTCTCCAGGGCATCTTTCTGCTTCTGCATCTGATTGCCTACGATGGCACCGGTTCCGGCACCCAAGGCTGCGCCGACGAGAGCACCGATCCATGTACCCTTACCTCCGTCGATAAGAGCACCGATACCTGCACCGGCAGCCGCACCTGCGGCACCGCCGGCAGTAGCGCCCTGACCGGTCTGTGTCATACCATTCCAGGTATTTTTTATAGCGTTACAGCCTGTAGTACCCAAGAGGGTAGTGACACAGAGTGCCGCGATTACCGAATTTTTAGCTAACGTGGTTTTCATAGTTGATAGTGTATTAATAAGTTTATAATTCCAGATTTTATAACTAATACTGCATCGGTAAAGAGTAAGCCATGCTCCCTTACAGAGAGGTACTTCTCAACTACAACTTAGCATTATAGTATTATAACACTTATCACCCTCTCAGGGATTGATATATAAATAAAAAACGATACGAAATTTTCGCATCGTTTCTTACTTTTTCGAATCGCTAAAAGCTGCAGCTTTAGAATTTGAAACCGAAGGTAAGCAGCACCTGATCGCTGTTAAGGGAGAGCTTCGCCTGCGGAGCGTGATACCCCGAAGTGGGATCCGAAGTATAGGCGTGATATACCGAGCTGTTATGCTTGTGGACGTAGGCAGCATCTACCGAGAATCCGCCGGTGCGATAACCTAAACCGCAGGTGATATAATCGGTATTATTGCTCAGACGGTAATTGGGTAATGTACCGGCAGTCCATACCTCTATCTGATCATCCTTGGCTTTGGCTGTCACCGGAGATGTCACCAGTGAATATCCGGCGCGGATGGAGAAATTCGGAGTGATTCTGTATTCAGCGCCTAATCGCAATGTGTGGCTCGAACGGAAGATCTCCTTGATATCCTTATTTGTAGCATCAAACGGACCTTCGTATGAGGCTTTGGAGGCTACCGCTTTCGGTGATTTACCGGGGGCATACCATGGGTCATAATCCCAGTCCCAATCATCATATCCGTTGTAGAAACTGCTGCTCGGGAGAGAATATTTCATCTTGTCGTAAGCTGCCCATTCGTAGTCCGCAGAGATGATGAACCGACCTCCGATAACACCCGCAGCACTCACCATAATTGTCCACGGAGTACGCAGATTGACATCGTTGTAAGCCGGAGTGCCATTATTGGTCTGAGCAGTGCGCGGTATATTATCTCCATATTTGAATTTTATATTAGCCGATGTGGTCTCGGTTATATTAAACCAGGTAGGAGTGTGAACGGCAAAGCCCACGCGGAATTCCTGAATAGGCTTAAGAATCAAGCCAAGCTGATATTTGAAACCGGTGCCGTGTGCATTATAATAATTGCGCAACTTCCAGTTGTCATTGGTAATATCATATCCATTGCCATTACCGACATAAGCGTTTTCCAACTGCTCCTCGTATGTAGCATCCATCGTATAATCGAGCGACTGGATGTCGAAGTTCATACCCCAGAAGAGGACATTACGGATATTACCTCCTAAAGCGATGTTGTACTCGTCTACATGACCTTTCTCAGTGACACTGAAATTTGCCGAACCGCTTGTGCCGCGATCCCACAGACCATACCAGTCAGGATTATTGGGATGTCCTTCGGGTGTGATAAGATGTGAATCATAACCGAGAATTGCGAGCCATGAGGGAGCAAACGAACCATTGGGATTATAGGGATCATATCCGCTCTCAGTAACTACGTCGGCGACGGTCAATCCCTCGCCATTGGCAATACCCGCGATGTAACTTGACATTGAGTTTGTCAGGTTACCGAAACTTCCGCGATATTTGCGGTTGAACGAAACAGCACGGTTATAGGAGAAACCGATATTGACGTTGGGGACAGTCTCGCTGTTGAGCTTAATTGTACCGATAGCGCCAACGTTGTTTACAGTGAAACGGGTATTGTTCCACTTTGTCACGTAGTCGGCAGTAGTAGACTTAGCACTCTGTGCATCAAGGTCAAAAGTTAAGGACACCTCGTTGCTGCGGTATATACCGATACCGGCAGGGTTGTGTGACAGTACGGAGACATCGCCACCGAGGGCACCGAATGCTCCACCCATCGACATGAACCGGGCAGTACCTTTAAGGTCGGGTTGCGCAACGCGATAGGCATCTATGGCACCTTGGGCATTAGCCATCAGAGGCAGTGATGCGCCGACGGCAAGGATATAAAGTTTCTTCATATTGAAGTGCGTATTCGTTTCAAATTCAGTTTATTAAATAACTATTGGAAATCCGTGTCTCCAATAGTTACTTATTATCTATGTCTTCCACGGCTTCCACCTCCACCGCCGGAGCTGCGTGAACCGCCGTACGAGCCACCCGACGAACGGTGTGAACTTGAGCTGCCTGTGCTGTAGCTGCTTCGTGATGAGGAGCTGCTTTGCGACGAACGGGTATAGCTGCTGTTGCTGTTATTGGAATTATAGGAATTACGTGTACGTGTCGTTGTATTTACCGATCCCGTAGAAGTGCGGTTTGGAGTCGAAGTTCCGGTTACACGAGTTCCGGTTGTGGTACCTCTGTGATAGCCACCGGTCTGAACACCGGTTGTAGAACCCGAATTTGAACCCGATGTACCATAATCGTAATAACGGTGACCGTCACTGCCTACGTATGTACGGCGAGGAGCAGTAGAAGTAGGAGAGTAGTTGCCTGAATTATTACCGGAGTGACCGTTTGATGTGTAACCGTATTGATGGCGGTTACTTGTTGCGGAGTTACCAGGCTGACGGTGATAATTGGTTACAGAGCCGCTATTAGAGGGTTTGTGGTAACCTGTATTGGGACGACCGGGATTGCCGTTTGAAGCATGGATGCCACCCCCACCGGGATAGCCACCACCCCAGCCGCCGGCAGGACGGTTAGGACGGAATGCGTTGGGACGGTAGTCGGCCCAATAGCCGCCACCCCAACCCCAGGATGGACCACCCCA
>CAZAWP010000019.1:4602-7516 GCA_964488855.1 uncultured Sangeribacter sp. | reverse complement strand
CCACCCCAACCCCAGGATGGACCACCCCAGCCCCAGCCGGGTCCGCCCCATCCCCAGGACCATGAGGGACCACCCCAGCCCCATGACCAGGAAGGACCCCATCCCCAAGAGGGACTGCTCCATCCCCAAGAGGGACCCCAGTTCCATGACCAGCTCCATGACGGACCTCCCCAGGCCCATGACCATGTCCACGACGGGCCCCATGACCATGGATCGGAATAATAATAACCGTAGGGATATACCGATGAGAATACCGGCTGGCCGTAATTGTTGATCACTATATCTACATTACCATACGAGTAGTCAAGTACGTCAGCAAGCACATCTGCATTATCCACCACGATGGTAGGATTGTAGAACTTCTGAATCTGCTGAGTGTAGACAAAGTCTTCACCATTCTCGACCGCCGCACCGATGGTGTCGATAGGAGTGGTGTAGTATTGTCCGCGACGGTTGTATTCATCTACATCTATATCCTGATAGTTCTTGATATAGGCGCTTTTCTTCTTAGTTGTCTTTGTCGCGGAGGAATCCTTTTTAGGATTGTAATATATGTCGTCGAACTCCTGGGCTTGTACCACCACCGGAGTTACGAGGGCTGCTGCTAATCCAAATATAAGTCTTTTCATACTTTTTCTCTTTTCACTCTTTGACTATAATCAATATAAGAGGTTTAAAGAAATTTATCACTCTTTGATATAAATAACAATAATTAACTGTAATATGTTGCTGATTATAGCATATATATTACAAATTATTATTACAATATATATTACAAATTAATGGAAGAAGCCGTTATCTTCCTGCTTTATAGTTTCCGGACGCACGGCGCTGGCGGCGCTGACCTGCGTGGGGAGCCAAACCGTCATGTCACCCTCGCCGCGGTGTGCCCAGCTGTAATAAGGTATCATCACCAAATCATGGTCACTGACCTTAAGGTTGCCATTGTTGTCATATCCGAGTGCCTGTACTTTTGCTGTTAAAGTATTAATGCCTCCCAACTGATCGCTCTGGGCAACGCTGAAAGATGTAGATGGGTTTAGCAGGAGGTTATGAACGTTAGAATCATTGTCACCCCATTCAGCGCAATATACGATAGGACCGCGCTCGATCGACATTCTGCCGCGGTCTGCCTCAACTTTATCATTGGCGATTACTTTGCGAACCGGCATGTCGAAGCTAATATCCACTCGGTCACCTTTCTTCCATTTGCGGTCTATGACAAAATATCCGTTCTTCAATTCACCGCTGACCGGTTTGCCGTTTACCTTGATAGTATAACCACCCTTGACATTGTCAGCATATTTATAGAGGTCAGAAGGAACGGGAGTGTCCTGTACCCATCCCGGGATACGGATATTCATAGCCATATCTGCCGAACCCTTATCGACGGTCAGAGCAATATCACCCGACCACGGGTAGTTAGTCTGCTGTGAGATGGTCACTTCCTTGTTTCCAACCTTGGTAGTGGCAGAATTATTCATGAAAAGGTTTACAAACAGATTGTCATCCTTTACAGCATAAACATAGCCGGGGAGGGAGGGAATAAAGCGGCTGATGTTGCTCGGGCAGCAGGCACAGCCGAACCATGGTTTACGGCTGTAGTTACCTGTCGATGCAAGAGGATTGGGATAAAAGAAACTTCCGCCGTCAATCGACACACCTGAAATCAATCCATTATAGAGAGTGCGCTCCAGGACATCGAAATATTTGGATTCCCCGTGGAGGAGGAACAGCCGGTAATTCATATAAACATTGCCTATTGCTGCACAAGTCTCGTTATAGGCAGTCGCGTTCGGGAGTTCGTAGTTCGCGCCGAAAGCCTCACCACGGTTGGTGGCTCCTATACCACCGGTGATATAAAGTTTTTTGCTTACGATATTGTCCCAAATCTTGTCAATGGCATTGACGTATGCAGTATCTCCGGTTACAGCAGCTACATCTGCCATACCTGCGTACTGGTATGTGGCGCGTACGGCATGACCCACAGCCTCATGCTGCTCAAGTACCGGCTTGTGTGACTGGGAATATTCCTGACGGCGCTCGGTGGTGCCTCGTGCTTCGAGGAAGAACTTCGCCTGATCCAAGTATTTCTTATCACCGGTAGCGAGATACAGACGCACGAGAGCCATCTCAGCAATCTGGTGACCGGGAACTAATCGGAGCCGGTTGGGACCGTCGCCGATTTCGCGACACACACAGTCGGCATATTTGATAGCGATGTCGAGGAAGTTACGTTTACCGGTAGCCTGATAGTGAGCTACGGCACCCTCGATCATGTGTCCTAAATTGTAGAACTCATGGCTGAGATTCTCCACGGCTACCCAGCGTTTGTCACCTGCCCAGGGATGAGGATGTTCAGGATTCTGTGTACGGGCGGTATAAAGATAGCCGTCGGGTTCCTGAGCGGCTGCCACAATGGTCAATACGCTGTCGATGTACGCCTCCAGTTTCTTGTCGGGAAAATTTGACAGACGGTAAGAGGCTCCTTCGATTGTTTTATATACGTCGGTGTCGTCAAAGGAGAAACCTTCTACCTTATATTCACTCGAAGGATGAGCGGCACGTATGAAGTTTTCGTAACGACCGGTCTCCTCGCACTTGCTGAGAGAAAGAGGGATAGTGACATTACGGCTTGCTTCGAGACGGTCGCCCCAGAACCCATCGCCGATATGTACTGATGTGAACGGAACCGGTTCGATAGGGTAGCCGTGTGTCGGTTTGGGTGTAGATTTACCGGCACCATATATTGTGAATGCAGAAGCTGCAGTTAGAGCTAATAAGATTATTGATTTTTTCATGTAACCTGTTAGATTGTTTGCGTACTAAATTATGTAACCGTTGAGAATAAATCAACTTTCAACAATTATTTATTCTAATTACAAATATAATAAATTTTTACCAAGTTATAAAC
>CAZAWP010000019.1:1919-4502 GCA_964488855.1 uncultured Sangeribacter sp. | reverse complement strand
TTTTAGCGTAATTTGATAACTATTGGCGCATTATTTGTTTATAGTAGTGGTAGTTTATGCCGATCTCATCAACCGGTATTTTGTAATGGAAGATAAATATATAGAGATAAAGGGTGCGCGGGTCAATAACCTTAAGGATATTGACATCAAGTTGCCGTTAAATAAGTTTATAGTGGTTACCGGTGTCAGCGGCTCCGGTAAATCGTCATTGGCTTTCGACACGCTGTATGCCGAGGGTCAGCGTCGTTATGTCGAGTCTCTGTCGGCATACGCCCGGCAGTTCCTCGGACGTATGGCAAAGCCCGAATGTGATTATATCAAGGGATTACCACCGGCTATCGCCATTGAGCAGAAAGTAAATACACGCAATCCCCGAAGCACCGTAGGTACCTCTACCGAGGTTTACGATTACCTGCGGATGTTGTTTGCGCGTATCGGACATACTTATTCGCCGGTTTCGGGTCTTGAAGTGAAGAAACACTCTATCGACGATATTGTTAAAACCGTACTTTCGTATCCCGAGAATACACGTCTTGCCGTTTTAGCACCTATTGCTGCTCATGCGGACAGATCATTTGAGGAGACGCTGCAGACTTATTTAAAGATTGGATATTCCCGTCTTGAGCACAATGGTGAGTTTGTCGCCATCAAGGACTTACTGGCCGGTGAAGTGCCCGCAACCCCCGATGGGTATAACCTTCTCATTGACCGCCTTACTGTATCAGATTCCAAGGATACCATTTCGCGTCTTACCGACAGTATAGAGACGGCGTATTATGAGAGTCACGGGGAATGTATCATAAAGCAGTGGGACGAGAGCGGTGTCCACGAGCATCAGTTCTCCCGTAAGTTTATGGCTGACGGGATAGAGTTTCGTGAGCCCTCGGATTTGATGTTCAACTTCAACAATCCATACGGAGCGTGTCCGGAATGTGAAGGTTTTGGTAAGATTTTGGGCATCAGTGCCGATCTCATCGTTCCCGATAAGACCCTTTCCGTATATCAGGGAGCTATTAAATGCTTCAACGGTGAGACAATGGGGGAGTGGAAGAAGAAACTTCAGCACTTGGCTCCCAAATTCAATTTCCCCATACACACCCCCTATAATGAATTGACCAAGGATCAACTCGAGTTCCTGTGGAAAGGTAATTCCCAGTGGCCCGGAATAGACGGTTTCTTCAAATGGCTCGACGAGCGTCAGGATCGAATGCAGTACCGAGTGCTGAAGGCACGCTTCCGCGGAAAGACGGAGTGTCCCGTCTGCCACGGCTCGCGTTTACGTCCGGATGTAGAGTATGTTAAAATCGCGGGCAAGTCCATTACCGATCTGGTAAAGATGCCCATATCCGATTTAACGGATTTCTTCGATAAAGTGAAACTTCCGGAAACTGACGAAGCCATCGGTCATCGTCTGCTCATTGAGATCAGACAGCGTCTTTCGTTCCTCAATAATGTAGGTCTCGGTTACCTTACTCTCGACCGACTCTCATCCACGCTTTCGGGTGGAGAGAGTCAGCGAATCAATCTCGCCACATCGTTGGGAAGTAGCCTTGTGGGTTCGTTGTATATTCTTGACGAACCCTCAATCGGTCTGCACTCACGTGATACGGAGAGATTGGTGAGCGTGCTTCGCAATCTTCAGCAGATTGGTAATACAGTCGTAGTAGTAGAGCACGATGAAGATATAATGCTGAATGCCGACGAAATTATCGACATAGGCCCCGATGCCGGGCGTTTGGGCGGTAAAGTAGTGTATCAAGGTAATCTTAAGGAGATCCTCAAAGGGGGCGATGCAAACGGATCTTACACTGTGGATTATCTTCGTGGTGATCGTAAGATTCCGGTGCCGTCGTTGCGCCGTCTGTGGAAGAAACACATCGACGTAATCGGTGCCACTGCCAACAATCTTAAAAACATCGACGTGCAGTTCCCGTTGGGTGTCATGACAGTGGTGACCGGTGTAAGCGGCTCCGGAAAATCCACACTTGTGCGTGACGTATTATACACAGCGTTGCAGCGTCGCCTCGGCGAAACTAATGAGATGCCGGGAGAGCACAAGAGCATCGAAGGGAACATTCGCGATATTACTTCCGTGGAGTTTGTCGACCAAAATCCGATTGGCATTTCGTCAAGAAGTAATCCCGCCACATACCTTAAGGCTTTCGATGAAATCCGCAAGCTCTTTGCCGATCAGCAGCTTTCGAAGCAGATGGGTTTCACTGCCGGTTATTTCTCCTTTAACTCCGAGGGAGGACGCTGTGAGGAATGCAAGGGTGAAGGTACTGTGACTATCCCTATGCAGTTCATGGCTGATATTACCATTCCCTGCGAGGTGTGTCATGGCAAGCGATATAAGCAAGAGGTGCTTGAAGTCACGTATCGTGGCAAGAGTATTTACGATTTTCTGGAGATGACGGTCAATCAGGCGATTGAATTTTTAGAGGAGGTCAATGGCGCGCAGGAGAAACGCATCATAAAACGTCTGAAGCCTCTTCAGGATGTAGGATTGGGTTACATCAAGTTAGGGCAGTCGTCATCGACTCTTTCCGGTGGCGAAAACCAGCGTGTCAAGTTGGCATATTA
>CAZAWP010000019.1:0-1819 GCA_964488855.1 uncultured Sangeribacter sp. | reverse complement strand
AATTAACTAATAATAATAGCCGAGAGGTTTCGATGACCTCTCGGCTATTATATTATCCGAAGCTATCCTGTGGTTAGACAGTTATCTAATTAATATTGGAGAAGCTTAGGTTGTGTGTGATTAGACTTATTTGCAGAGGACCTTGCGGGTGTCTACGCAAGCACCGTCGGCATTAAGGGTGGTGACGATGAAGATGCCTGTACCGAGAGAGATGCTCTGCGGAACGTCGGTGGTGCCGATACGTGCTACGTTGTAACCAGTAAGATCGGTAACCATTACAGTGTAGCTCTTTTCAGTTGCGCTGACTGTGAGCTGTTTTCCGTCAAGTGTGATAGTCGGAAGTTCCGGTGCCTCTTCGATAGCGAAGATACCATCCACACCGATGTTGTCCGGTGAACCGGATTTGTTGGTGTTGTGGAACTTAACCTCGTAGGGCCACTGCTCGTCGTTATTGTCGTTGTCGTCCCAAACCTGACGCCAGTATTTCTTGGAACCACCCGAAACGATAAACCAGAGACGGTTTACATTATCCGGACATTCAAGCCAGATCTTACCCTCAGGATTATCATACGTTGATTTACCCATCGGGCCGTAGATACGCTCACCATCTTTGAGTTCGGCAACGAAGCCGTAACGCCATTCAGCCTGATCGGCATTCTTAACGCGATAGCCGTCGGCATTGTTGAGACCGCGGAATGTTGCAGCCACAAGTTTAGCCTCGGAGGGTTTGTTCAGACGGATGATATTGTGACCGGTGTTTTCGGGAGCAACGCTCGGGCTGATACGCCATCCTTTATCCTCGGTGCTGACCATAGCAGGCTGAGGACGGGAAGTAATCTTAGATCTGCCGTAATCCTTGAGGTGAGGTATATCCCATGTGGCGAAGCGCGCGGCGCAGTCATACATCTCATCGTAGAACTCCGATACCGTGATTCCTGTGATACGCATGTAAGCCTCGACAGCATCCTCGGGATACTTGCTCTCATTCCACAGGCGACCCATGAACTCAATGCCATGCAGGTATGTCCAATAATCCTGTACAAAGTAGTTATTGTAACGAGGAGACTCGTGGAGGATATGCTTGTGTACGTTGCTCAGGTAACCGCTGAACCACTCATTAGTGAACTGCTCGTCGGGCATGATTTTGTAAGCCTGCCACTGTGCACACTGTTCCCAGAATGCACAACCCTTACCGTTACCGGGTGCGTACATCCAGCCATTGGTGTTCTTGTTGTCGCAGTGAACCTGATACTGGAAGCAGTGACCGATCTCATGATAGAGAGTCTGCCAGTTGCGTGAGGGAGTAGCCCACGGAGTAAGAGTCAAAAGACCGATCTTGTCGTCGATACCTGAACCCGATGCCTCCCATTCAGTCGGTTCGTAGCGCAGGCGGATTACCATCTTGAGATCATCGGTATTGGAGCTGCCGCGCTTGATATATTTGAGAACGTCGGTGTAATAATTGAAAGCAATATCGGCACGACGGAGAACCTCGTCAATATCAAGAGTATAGTTGCCGCAAGTAAATACCTCCGGGTCTTCGCCGTAACCTTTCTCCCAGAAAAGGATCCAATGTTTGGACTGACGGGTGCGACCGACATAATAGTTGTTGGTAGGATCGTTTACATTACCCATAGACCACTCGGCAGTATAGAATGCCTTGTCCACAGTCTTGGTTACAGTCTCCAGGGCCTTGGATGCTGCTGCAATGTCAGCATCTGTAAGGGTCAAATCATCATACTTGCCCTGAGCTGTGGCGATTGCTGTCTGCAGAGGCGCGATCGTGGTGGGTTCATCCTCATACCAACCTACAACCTTA
>CAZAWP010000018.1:21422-22658 GCA_964488855.1 uncultured Sangeribacter sp. | reverse complement strand
GTCAAAGGAAGTCTGATAAAATCTATAACCTTTGACTTTCCCGATCTTGTTCATCGAAATAAGCATACGGTCATTATCTGAAACTTTAACCGCGCTTATGAAATCCTTGGGAATATCGGTACCTTCGTAATAAATTATTTTAAACTCTTCGAGAGTAAGAGGAGACGGGAGAGATAAAGAGGAATTTGAGGAAGTCTGAAATTCTTCTGTGATGATCCCCGGTGATAAGTGAAGAGTTCCGCGTATGCTCAGTAATGAGGTTAGGATTCCACCGAAAATTATGACGACAAAAGAAATATGAAGGATAAAAACAGGAAGATTACGCCACATCCGCCATTTGACAATTGCATATATTAGGGCAATAAGTATTAACCCCCAAAAGCCCTTCCATACTATTGAGGAATAGATGGAAGGGTCAATAAAGGAGGTAAAACCTATCAACAATACTATTATAATCGAAATGGTAAATGCGAATACTTTCATATTTCAATTTAAGGCCTGCTTCAATAAGCCTCTTTCAATTTCAAATATGTCCAATCTTAGTGATTGGCACCATTGTCAATCCAATCCCGGATTAGGTCCAGTTTTTCTTGTTTCACGACTTCCACTGAATGGTCATAATGCCAATTAGTAGAATAGTCTCCTGACAATATCATATATAGGATACTGTTGGCGCTGTCACCCGGCTTGACTCTGTATCGGTCACTATCCTTTATAGATATCACTCCAATCATATTATCCCAACTATGACCCTCGGTAAGATTGAGACCGGCAGCCGCGAAGTTGCTCCCTCCATGACATTGGACGCATGTGGTATTAAAGATGTCTTTCTGTATAGCGCCTGCCATCGACATATCTATATCCGAAATTGTTATTTCAGTGATACCTGATGCTCCGGTGTAATCTGCTGATACGAAACATGCAACTCTGCGTCTCAGGCGGTCGATAGCACATACTTCGATAGTGGAGACTTCATTCGGTATACCGGAGAGAGTTATCTCACACTTACCATCAACCATACCCGCGGTAATATTCTTACTTACGAGAGCATACTCGTTACCATCGGCAAATCCGGCGATAGCTAATGTATATCCGCTTGGCCAAGACTCAATGCCGGTGATATGAGTGGAGAGTAGTGCAGATCCTCCTTCTCTTGAGGTTTCCACCACATCCTCATATAATCTCCCCTCATCACAAGCCGTAAATAAAGTCAGACAAAAGAATATTATCAGATAA
>CAZAWP010000018.1:17342-21322 GCA_964488855.1 uncultured Sangeribacter sp. | reverse complement strand
GCACCAAAATACCAACGGTTCTTTATCCACGACCATTCTACGCCGAGACGCAGGTCATTAGTACTTTCATTCTCACTCTCCACATTCATTGAGCCGGAAATACCGATCAGCATTTTATCACTTGTCAAACGACGGGGGTCACCCTGAGAAGCGGGCATAACGCCAAAGGGTTGATAGGTCAGTCGAGCTGCATACAAAAGTGAAGGGATATGCCAGTCATCACTCAATGTCTTGGTGGCAAGATTGACATTTGCTCCCGTACCGTTAAAAATACCGACTTCATAACCGAATCTGTTTTTTACCATACCATGCACCTCCACACCGAGGTCGAAGCCTGTTCCGATGTGAGGAGTCACGGCATTTAGTGAATGGGGCAGGATAACAGGTGCAGTAAAGGAGGTGGGTAGAACCGGGAAAAGGGTCTCCCCTAAAGTAGTGAGGTAGGCATGTGAGAATGGTGTCTTGAATTTACCGATACGGACACCGACTTCATCGAGTGGGCGGATGTCTGCCCATGCTTGTTGTAGCAAAGCTCCTCCCGATGCAGCCGCATTTATCGAGAGATTGAAAGTGACGATATTAAATGCCTTGCCGGTAAATCCTAAAACGGCGTATGGTATCGAGAATCCGGTATTGGCTACATTATCTTGATTATATGCCGGATCAAGCCCTGCATCATCATAGTAGTTATAATTAATGGCGGTCTGTACCAACAGATAGGGCTTGAAGAGGAAATCCCCTTTCTTGGTAGTGAAGGTAAAACCGCGGTGATCTGCAAGTGAAATTACACCATTCTCAGTATCGGCATCGTATTGAGCCAACAAGCCGGGAACAGTCATAAGGATGGTTATAAGAGTCAATATCACTCGTTTCATGACTTTTAAGTTGCTTTATATTAATAATTAGAGAGACGGGAATAATTAGAGAGACTGGAATTATCAGAGTGACTGGAGGAATTTGACAACGGCATTTCGCTCTGTCTTTGACATATTTTTAAATTTGTTTTTAGAGGCCTCTCCCTCTCCTCCGTGCCACATAATGGCTTCGATGAAATTGCGGGCACGTCCGTCATGGAGGAAATAGGTATGTCCATTGACTTTCTCCTGAAGTCCGATTCCCCAGAGTGGGGTAGTGCGCCATTCGTTGCCGCGTGCGAGTCCGGACACATAGTTATCGTTAAGACCGACACCCATGATCTCCGAACCCATATCGTGCAACAGGAAGTCACTATAGGGATGGATGGTCTGATTGCCAAGCCATGGCAATTGTGTACCGGCAAGCAATGTCGAGCCGCGAGGACGGGTATGGAGGGTAGTCACATGACATAGGTGACATCCGGCTTCGTAGAACAGCTGTTCACCCTTTTTGACCTCAGGATCATTTACATTACGGCGAGCTGGCACACCAAGGGATTGCATATACAGATCTACATTCTCCATATCCTCAGTAGATATGTCGAGTTGGTCGTATGATAAACCCATCATCGAACCCTGGGACATTTGCAATTGTCCTTCGCATATCTCCTCCGGATAACGGCTGTTTGTTACTCCCATATCGGATGAGAATCCGAGTTCGACGGTGAGGTCTGCATGTTGTGCCTTATTACCGGAAACACCGAGACATGTCACACCTCTTTCACTTATATAATTACATCTGCCGCTGATACCCCATTCGGGATAATTGCTCTTGGCGGCAAGTTGCTCGATTTCATTAGGATCGAGAGCCATCATCTGTCCCATGCCTACATGGCGCAGAGGAACTCTCACTGAGCAGAAAAGATCTTCGGGAGCTATTTCGTCGGCATACCAGTCAGTGATAGTATATTTAGGATAAGCGAGTTCGTAGGTCTCCCCATCGCTGAATTGAAATTGTTCGTAACTCCATTCAACCTTAAGTTTTCCCTCCGGTGATACACCGTAAATGGACTGATCGTGAAGAACGCGACCGTAGTCGCGGAACAATGCCCCATTTTTACGGGTAATGTAGACTAACATTGCCGAAAAACCGTATGAACCGGATCCGTAGTCACTCCATACCCCGGGGCGAGTGCGTCCGGCATTACGGTGACAACTGCCGCATGAGTATCCGGCATACACGGGTCCCAAACCTCCACCGAGACCGTTGGTTGAGGTGCGGACATCGTCATAGAGTCTGTCGCCGCGCACGAAACGGGTCAGGTAATTACCGGAGACCCATGGTGCCTCGCTATCGTAGGCCACCGATGAATTTAAAAAGATAGTTGAAGTCCCCGCCGATAATTCGTAACCGGCGGGAACCTCTATATCGAGTACATCAAGTCCGTCACTGTCGCATGACTGCATTACAATCATACCTAACAGACCTATTGATAAAAGATGATTTCTTTTTATCATGTTGATTTAAAAAGATTTACTTGTAGACTTTACGGGGTTGTCCATCCTTGAACAAAAGGAATTCAAGCGTATGGAAACCGCGCACGGATTGTACTGCCTCGATTGTAGCATCATTGTCACCGTCGCTCCAATTCAAGTCATTATATTTACCTGAGTTCAGAATCTGGATAATGTTATCCTGATCCAAGGGCCAGCTATCCATATTGGGATCAAGACCCAGAGCATCTACCGGACCGAACAGGAATGCCTCACTCTTCTCCCATGGCTCACGTGCAACCAACCAGGCATTACAAGCATTGGCAAAATTTGCATCCGAAGGATTATTTTTAAATGCAACTACGCTCTGATACAAAGCAGCATTTTTCTCTTTCAGACTTTTGTAAGTCGGCACTACTACCTCATCAACATAGTTATCCACGATGGCCTGATAGCGCGAATCATTACCTAAACTGTTCACAGCTCCCTTTAATTTTACAGAGAGCAATTCCTCAAGGTCTGCACAGGCACTCATTGCATTACGGCTCTCAGAGCTGTTGATATTGTTGCGGAAAGGCTGGGGGATTGCGAGAATCGCATCGGAAGCGTTGGTTATACCCTCATTCATTTCTGCATCTAAAGCCGGATTAACCACTGACATTAGTGCTGAAAGTGAATTGGGGTTTATGCTACCGTCCAAAGAACCATAGTAAGAGTTGCGGATTGAAAGAATGTTGTTAGAGTAGTCTTCACGCGAATGCCAGCTGTACCATGACTCTACAGCATAAAGAGCACCTTGGGTATCACCGGATACATAGAGTTGATAGGGATCTCCAATTTTAGCGGTACCTACTTCATTAGCAATATCAGCACACCCCTCGATAATCTGTTCGATACAGCTCAGAGCGCTTGAATAGTCTCCGCCGTTATGAGACTTGAAGCTCGTGGCGAATGGTGTACCTCCTTCATACGACACGGTCCATGCGTCGTAAAGAGTATTGGCATCCATCTGGAGAAGGGCTGCCACCTGTACCATATAATTATTCCAGCTTGCAGCATTTTTTTCTGTATAGTCAATAGTCGCGCTATCAACCGGAGTATTATCGTCGGGTTCGGTTTCTTTTGTACAACTTATTGTTGTCATGGCGGCACCGCATAGAAGTGCCGAGAGTGAGAGTAATGTCTTACGATTCATATTTTTAATAATTATTTCTTGATAAACCATCCTATGTAAGCAATCCCTATTGAAAACTCGTTTTCCGAGTTATAGGGACCTTTCCCGAATACATTTGAGGTTCCGATCTGCCGCGTAGAGTAGTCGGCTTTTACCACCAAATTAGGTAAGGCAAACCAGTTGAGTCCTACTTGCCATTTGCTGACTTCAAGACGACGATCCATCGCCGTGCGTCCCTCCCCTCTATACTGGGGATTGTAATACTCATAGCGGGCAAACGGATAAAAAGTAGGGCATCCTTTCCCGATGACGCTTCGGAGATTGAAGCCTACCTCGGCACCGTAACTTAAAGCGTTCTTGGCAATAGGGATCAGACGGCTGTACGGTGATTTGTTTGAGAGTAATCTATTGGCTTCGCTAAGTGCTTTTGAGTTCCCTATATATCCGTATGTGACATT
>CAZAWP010000018.1:11256-17242 GCA_964488855.1 uncultured Sangeribacter sp. | reverse complement strand
AATCCGGCGACGATCATTACCTGATAATCAAAGCGTGTATATCGTCTGCCGAAAGAACCGAAGAACTCTATACCTGTTGAGTGCCATGTGGAGGGCATAAGTGAGGTTTCTGCTGCGGGACGGGTTGTGCCGAAGAAATTAATCGGTTCGTGGTGGGAGTTAGTAAGTCCGACGGGTACAATCATGTGACCTGCCCTGACGTTAAATTGGGGGATTATTAGGCGTGTTATATGTAGTTGCTCCAAGGCTACCTCTCCACCTTTTTCTATCTCAGTCTCATATTCGCCATTCTCACTGTTTTCAAGTTCGACGGCTGTTCCTGTACCTCCCGACTCAAATTCGATTTCAGCGCCTAAAATCCATTTTGGCGTAAACTTGAAATCAAATGCAAGGACAAATCTGGGAATGGCAATGGTGTTTCGGTGTGTGCGGGGGCTTCCGGTTGAGGTGCCGGCAAAACGGTTGATGCCATAATCCTTAAAGGAGGCAACCATCTCTCCATATCCGCCGAATCTAAATTTACTGTAACCGGCAGTATCAGCTGCTACCGCGCTCAATTCCTGTTGGGGCTTTATATGTCGGGATTCCGGAGTCTCCTTTTGCTGTGCCAAGCCGCATAGACTGCAACTTAACAATATGAATGATGTCAGTGTTAGTTTTGGTGCCATATAATTTATGATCGTAGAAGTTTCTATTTGTTCCTGTGCAAAATTACATGACACTAAAAAGCGGCACAATACTCAAAAATAAGGTTAATCGGGAGCTAAAACATTATGATTTACGGCTATCAGAGACCTAAATCTCATTAATTATTATATAAAAAATCTCAATAATGGGTATAGTATTGTTTTAAATCTATTTGTAATTTTGCGTGGGAAAGAAGGGCTGAATAAACGTCGCTCCTGAACTTTTTAATATGATTCGCTATGGACTTATCTAATATACCATTTAATGAAAATGATAAATTACGGACTTTGATTGAGGACAATAGTCTGTTGATGATGGTGCTCGCAAGGTTCGGTATTTCGTTCGGCTTTGGTGACAAGACTGTAAAGCAGGTGTGCGACGAAGACAATGTCGATTATGACACTTTTCTCTCGGTTTGCAATCTGAAGACCAAGCGTGAGTATCGGGGAAGAAATATCTCGCTTCCTTCTTTGATGAAGTACCTGAGGAGTGCGCACGAATATTTTCTTGAGGTTCAGCTCCCGGCAATTCGCCATAAACTGATTCAGTCTGTCAATTCTTCGCAATTGGATGATATTGTACTCATGTTGCTGCGTTTCTTTGACAGTTATGTGGAGGAGGTACGTCATCACATGGAATATGAGAATGTAGCTATCTTCAGTTATGTGGACAAGTTGCTTGCCGGGGAGAAGCATGATGAGTTCCGCATCGGGGATTATTCTAAGGGGCATACCAGCATGGCGGATAAACTCAACGAACTTAAGGATGTATTTATCCGTCATTATCATCAGAAGAATAACATGATATTGGCTTCGGCGTTGAGTGACATCATTATATGCCACGAGGATCTTTGCTCCCATTGTGAGATAGAAGACAGACTGTTTATACCGGCAGTAGAAAGATTGGAAAAGTCGATGATGTTGGAGGCTCACGAGCAACCGGCAGTTGTCAGTCAGGAAGAAAAAGATGATTTGGTAGACAGCATGACCTCACGCGAGAAAGATATCATCCGTTGTGTGGCTCACGGCATGTCAAATAAGGAGATCGCCGATAAACTATTTCTCTCGATCAATACCGTCACCACTTATCGTCGCAACATCTCCGCCAAACTCCAGATACACTCCTCCGCCGGTCTCGCCATCTTCGCCATCCTCCACAAATTGGTAAACATCAACGAAATCAACCCTCACCTCTGATTATTATATATCAGAAATTTCTTATCTTTGCGATACACACTACTCATTCACAAAGATAATGGCAGAACTCAGATACCCGATAGGAATGCAGACCTTCTCGGAGATTATAAAAGAAGGTTATACTTATGTAGATAAGACTGCGTATATCAAGCCCTTGTTGGAACACGGTCATTATATCTTTTTAAGCCGACCTCGTCGTTTCGGCAAAAGTCTTTTATTGTCTACCTTAGAATCTTTCTTTGAGGGTAAGAGAGAACTTTTTAAAGGACTCGCCATAGATGATGAGGATGTGGATTGGATTTCTTATCCTGTATTTCATTTTGACCTGAATGCAGAAAATTTCAGTAATCCGGAGGGACTCGAAGTGTTGCTTGAAAGCTATTTGCGGACGTATGAAGATGTTTATGAATGTCCGGCTATAGAAACCTCGATCTCACAACGTTTCAAGGCTCTCATTAAGGCTGCTTATGATAAGACAGGGCAAAAGGTAGTGATCTTGGTAGATGAGTACGACAAACCCTTGCTCAATGTTGAGAATAATAAAGACTTATTTGAAAAGAATCAAGAAATCCTGAAAAGTTTCTTCGGTAATCTGAAGACGATGGATCGCTATATTAGGTTTGCTTTTATTACCGGAGTAGCACGATTCAGCAAGGTAAGTATCTTCAGTGATCTTAATAATCTCGATGATATATCTCTCTCGGACGAGTTCGCTGATATATGCGGATGGTCCGAATGTGAATTAATTGAAAATTTCAGACCCGGTATTGAAGCTTTGGCAAAGGAACGCGAAGAGGATTTTGAAAAAACAATGATTGCTCTGCGGAGTTATTACGATGGCTATCTCTTTACATACAAGGGGTCAAGGTTATATAACCCCTTTAGTGTCCTTCTCGCCCTACGCCATAAGGATATAGAGTCCTATTGGTTTGCTACCGGGACTCCGACTTTCCTCGTTAAACGTATAAGGTCAAGAGGAATTTATCCCCCTGACATTAACGGGGTGATGTGTTCCAAAAAGGAACTTATGTCTGTTGGTTTAAACGATAGTAATCCTATACCTTTAATGTTTCAGACAGGGTATCTGACAATCGGTTCTTATAATAAGGAGGTGAACCTGTATGAACTTAGATTTCCTAATAAGGAGGTTGAAGTGGGTTTCTATGAAGATTTGCTTCCTATATATGTGCCTATTACGCAAAATCCCGAGAGTCCTTTTAATTTTAAATTGTTCAAACTCGATTTATATGGAGGGCATCCCGAGAAATTCATGCAAAGATTGGTTTCGTTATTTAAGGATTTACCGGGTGAAGACCATAATGAATCCTCATATAGGGCTATTACCTATCTGTTAGCTGTGCTGAGCGGCACTCAAAGTATCGCGGAGCATCACGGATACAAAGGTCGGAGTGACATTGAGGTACTCACAGGAGAATTTATCTACATATTTGAATTTAAATATAATAAGAGTGTAGATGAAGCTATGTCTCAAATTTATTCACGTGACTACATTGGCAGATACCAAGCCGATTCACGTAAAATATATTTGATAGGAGCCAACTTCTCTTCAAAGAAGGAAGATCGTGGTCTACATTATAAGATTGAGGTCTTATAATATTCTTATAATATCCCAGGAAGGTCGCTCTTATGTATCAGATGACGAACTGTCATCTATAACATTACTTTCCGGGGCAGTTTTGTTGCGGGGGAAGGAGATATAGCGTTCGTAATAGGCCATGATGAGGGAGGTGACGGGAAGGGCGATGATCATGCCGATTATCCCTAAGAGGCTTCCCCATACTGAAAGGGAAAGGAGGATAACAGCGGCATTCAGTCCCATCTCTTTGCCCATTATATGCGGCGTGATAATATAATCACAGATACATTGGCTGATTACATACACCAAAATTGATTTCCCGAACAGATGCAAGAATGTAACTTCTCCGCTTAGGGAGTATATTGCGCAGATAGCTGCAACCGGTATTAAGGTGATATACTGGAAGTAGGGTATCATGTATAATATACCGACGATAAGTCCCATCGGGATTGCCAATGGTAAACCGACTATCGAGAAACCGATGCAGTAAAGTACCGCAGCACAGAGAGCGACATAGCCCTGACCACGGAAATAATGATTCATGCTCGTCTGAACATCCCGAATGACTACCAATGCATTGTCGCGATACTTGTGTGGAATCAATAACTTAAACCCTCTTACAATCTGAGGATAATCAATAAGTATAAAAAGGACATAGATTACTGTAAGTGCCCACGACAAAACCTGTAGAATTACAGAAATAGATTCATTGAGTATCGAACTACCCTTGCTTATAATAGTGCTTATGTGCAAGTCAGAGAGCATTGCATGAAGTACTCCGGGATTTATATTCTTCTGTACCCAGTCTATCACATGGGTATATTCCGCCGGCAATGCCTTCTTGCCGGTGGTAACTTCATGTATAATGTTATCAAGTACCTCGAGCTCGTTGATGACATGGGGCATAAAGAAATACACCACACCAACGACGATACCGGCTAATTCGATAATCGAGAGAATGGACGAGATGGCTCTTCCTTTCTCATGGATAAGTTTACGGTTAAGTTCCACTAACGGTTGCATCATGTAAGCAATGAAGCAAGCCACAAAGAATGGCAACAATGCTTCATGGAGATAGCTTATGAGGAAGATAATACCTACGGCGATGGCAAGACCGATAATGAGTTTCATTATCCGGTCGATATTCCAGTATAATGGTTTTGGGTTAGTCATGAGGGAACCGTTCTACGCAATACGTTTCAAATTGCAAAGGCAATATATAAAGACTCGTTGTAGGGAACAGTCTTTACCGCCTTCTTTTACATATTGAAACATAATTATGGATATTTTTGTTTTATAAATGAAAGTATTGGAAAGTACATTGACGAAAATTGAACTCCTTTTAAATGTAGATTTATTTAGGATTCCTTTTATTTATCTGAAAAATTAAAAATCTAAAACAATATTATTATGGAAAACAAAATTACATTCAAGGGGGCGACCAGATATTGGTGGGTTCCTCTTATTACAGGAATATTGTCAATAGCAATCGGTATATGGTGTTTCCTTAGTCCTGCCGAGTCGTTATTGTCACTTGCTTACGCATTTGCTATAATTATTATTGCAGCCGGACTTTTCAACATGGGGTTCGGATTTTCCAATACCGGCAGGTATCCCGGTTGGGGTTGGTCGATGGGTTTAGGTATCCTTGAACTTATCTGTGGTATATGGATGCTGACAATGTCACCGGCAGTAATGACGACTGTCTTTGTTTATGCCGTAGGATTCTACATCATCTTCGCCTGTATTAATGCTATCTGCGATGCATGTACATTCTACGGGTATGCCAACGACTGGTTTGGCTGGATTATCGCAATCCTTTTGATTACGTTGCTTTTTGCCGTTCTTTTCTTGACAGGTCCCGTTGCCGGCGGAATAGCAGTATGGTTATATATCGGTATCTCCTTTATCCTTTTCGGTATTTACCGTCTTATCCTTTCTGCCAAAATCAAAAGAATCAATAATCGTTTCAATGATTAATCGTCAATAGTAATTGTACTATTGAAAATAATAGAGCCGATGGTAACAGGATTATTACCATCGGCTCTATTTGATTTTGATAATTGTGTCCAATGAGGTAAATTTATTAGTGATTATCTATATATTTCGATTTATATTTATAGAATACATTTTATTTGCTTAATGAGTAAAAATTTCTACTTTTGTATATAATATTTCGGGACTAATATATTAATATCATGCAACTTAAAAAGTTATATACTTTCATTATCTGTTTCTTGATAATGAGTGCTACGGCTCTGTGCGTCAATAAATCACTTTTCGGCATAAATCCTGCGAGCCGGGAAGCAGAGACATCCCAAGGAAGAGAATCCGGGGTTTTAACCTCATCAGACACTATTACTCATGTGGATGCCAATACTGTAATCATTCATACCGACCATCTTACAAACATCACCGGTTATGCTGATAAGGTACCTCTTGACATCGAAATCAAGGATGGTGTCATTACTGATATAAAGGTGTTGGATAATTCGGAAACTCCCAC
>CAZAWP010000018.1:0-11156 GCA_964488855.1 uncultured Sangeribacter sp. | reverse complement strand
CTGATGCTTAAATATCTTTCCAACGGATTCATGTTGCCCGTCGGATTGATCGCCATTGTAATGCTTATCGCGGCTTTCATTTTTCCACTTTTCGGAAAACCTCAGCATTATTGTAATCATATATGCCCGTTAGGTTCTGCACAGATTCTTATGGCTCAAATTTGTCATTACAAAATTAAGATGACACCGGGATGGATAAAAGGTCTCAATGTATTCCGTAAGGTTCTTTGGACGGTATTGATGCTTCTGTTATGGACTGATATCTTCACCGACTGGATGAATTATGAACTGTTTCA
The DNA here is from genome assembly GCA_964488855.1 of uncultured Sangeribacter sp. GTDB lineage: Bacteria > Bacteroidota > Bacteroidia > Bacteroidales > Muribaculaceae > Lepagella. The sequence goes on along the minus strand of CAZAWP010000018.1, from coordinate 10,860 downwards.
GGCATTCCTCTTTGAGTCGGCATCTATCTATATAATTATCGCCGCCGTTATTGTTGTGATACTCTCTGCGGTAATCGCTCGCCCGTACTGTCGCTTTGTATGCCCGACGGGCACACTTATCAAAGTGTCCGAGAATATGGATTAATATTTTATATCCACGAGATGAATTAATATCTTATATAAAACTTACATAAAATGAAGAATTTACCTTATTTAATAATACTTCTCGCGTTAGGATTTGTTATAATTACATACAGATGGGTAGCATCTGATAAACCGGAAAATGTAATTATGGAAAAAGAAAATCTTGCAATTGAAGACATAATGACACGCTCAAGCGTGCGTAAATATAGTGATAAACCGGTTACCGAGCAGCAGATAGACACCTTGCTTCGTGCTGCGATGGCTGCACCGACTGCCGGAAATAAGCAGCCGTGGCGTTTCGTGGTCATTCAGGATAAGGAAACTCTCGATTATATTGCCGACAACTTTGAGACCATGACCATGACTCGCAATGCGCAGCTGGCTATAGTCGCTTGCGGTGATACGGAAGCTACATATTCAGGCGAGGGATTAGGATACTGGATACAGGATGTATCAGCTGCCTCCGAAAATCTTCTCCTGGCAGCTCATGCCATGGGATTAGGAGCCGTATGGTGTGGTGTATATCCGATTTCAGATAGAGTTAAGAAGTTCTCCGAACTCTTGAATCTTCCCTCAAATATATTGCCATTAAATTGCATAGCAATTGGCTATCCTGCCGGTGAGTCGACACCTAAGGATAAATGGAAGCCCGAATATGTCCATTACGAGAAATGGGACAGCAAAGACTAAGACCGGTTCTATTCTTACTGTGCCCGGTTCTTTCGTTATTATTAGTATCTTGTGGCAATGATAAAAAATGGTACGAACTGAATGAGGAGATTTGGAGCACTGCCTGTCATATCCGATATGCGGCTTCAGAGAATCTCAATGACAGTATCCATGCTATTTTTGATGCCGTTAATAATAGCATCTCTACTTATAATCCAAATTCCATTTTAAGCAGATATAATAAAGGGAATGAGGTTATCGGTGACAGTGTCATGATACGGTCATTTATCCTCTCTAAATTAACCGCCCGAAGCACAGACTTCTATTATGACCCTACGGTTTGTTCTGCGGTTGATTTGTGGGGGTTCGGCAGGAAGATAGCGGATACCACTCCCACAAGTAATCAGATAGATTCTATCAGGCAGTTGGTAGGAATTGAATTATGTTCTCTTAAAGGAGATCGGATAACTCGTTCATCATCGGCTGTAAAGCTCGACTTTAACGCTATCGCCAAGGGGTTGGCGTGCGATATGATAGGGGAGATGTTCCTGCGTAACGGCGTGAATAATTACCTCGTTGAGATCGGTGGCGAGATTTTATGCCACGGACATAATGAAGACGGGAATAAGTGGCGGATATTGGTTGAAGCTCCGATGAAGGATCGGCTGATGTCAGATTCGTATAACGATGAAATTTCTCCCGTAGGGATAGACACCTTATCTTCAGGTGCCATTGAGGTCGTGTCGTCAGGTGTGATCGAAGTCACTGATTGCGGTATAGCCACTTCAGGTAATTATCGACGCAATCGCATCATTGACGGCAAACGGGAGGGACATATAATCAATCCTAAAACCTGTCGTCCCGGTTCAAACGGTGTGTTGAGTGCTACTGTCATGGCTCCCTCGGGAGCCGTAGCTGACGCCTACGCCACAGCCTTCATGCATATGCCTCTCGACAGCATCCGTCTCTTGATAGGCTGCGATGAAACCGGATCCCTCGGTACAATCCTGATGTATCCCGACTCCCTCATCCTCCTCGGCTCTGCCCGGGAATACTTTCAATGAATTATAAATAAAAAAGAAGCCTATAGATTCGAATTAAAAAATCTATATGCTTCCTTTTATTTTATTTCTTATATTAGTTATTAGTCTTCGGAGGTCATGATGCGGCGGGCGCCGAGGTAGCGGCCTTCGAAGTAACCGGAACAGTTGTCAATGATGATGCCTCGTGAAGTGGAGGCGTGGATAAATTTGAAATCACCGGTCTCCGGATTGGCACTAACCACAATACCTACGTGTCCTACCCGCGAACCACCTCGTCTGCCGGTGAAGAATACCAAGTCTCCTTTACGGAGTTCCTTGCGGTCACTTACTTTCTCACCCTGAGAGTACTGGTTGGATGAAGAAGCTCCCAACTTAATGCCGAACTGATTGTAAACATAGCTTGAGAAGCCGGAACAGTCAAAAGCCTTAGGTCCTTTGGAACCGCGGGAATAGGGTTTGCCGATGTGTGTCTTCGCTTCTGTCAATAAATCGTCGAGAACTTTTGAAAGAGAGGCAGAGAGTGTATTCTTATTGTCGCTTTCGCGCTTGATTATTTCTTCCTTGAGAATCTCATTTACTATTTTCTTATCCATGCCAACCTTAGCCTTGGCAATCTGAGCATGTGCTGCCTGATGAGCCGACGAAACTTTTGCTTTGGTTTCGGCAGAAGCTACTAATGAAGTTGCACTGCAAATTAATAATAAAGAGACAAATTTAAAAAATCGCATGACGTAATTTCTATTAAGTCGGATACCTATCTAATGCTGTATCCAATCATGATGTTAGTAATTTTGATGTCACAAATATAATATACATTAAATCGCTATCCAAATTATTTTCAATACTTTACAATAACGTTAATATATTTTAACATTTGGAAATTGTTAAAATACTAATCATTAAAACAGATAAGCCTTTAAGTTAGCGCGGCGTTATACGCTGAAACTTAAAGGCTTAGCTATAAATAAACCGTAAATGGTTTTATACCGGATCTTGATCTTCCGGAGGAAGGGCGCTGTTGATTGCAGCACGGCAATCTGCCATGAGGCGCTTCGTGTTAAAGCCATTTTCGCCGGGATATATTGGCTTATGAATAGTCAGGGTGATATGTGTCGGACGCATATTATAGGTATTGCGCGGCATCGCCCTGAATGCACCGTCTATGGTGAGCGGGACAACCGGCAACTTAAATTCACCCGCGAGCATGAATGCTCCTCGTTTAAAAGGGATCATCTTGCCATCCCAGCTGCGGCTTCCTTCGGGGAAGATCATCACAGACATTCCGTCCCGGAGCGTTTCTTCTGCTTCACTGATAGTCTCCCGGATCCCGGACACGCTTGAATCATCCACGAATATCTGACCTGCCTTCTTGCACGCCCAGCCGACCATGAAGATTTTCTCAAGCTCCTTCTTCATCAGCCATTTAAAGGTATGATTCAAATATCCGTAAATTGTCCAAATGTCGTATGCTCCCTGGTGATTGGCAACGAATACATAGCTTGTTCCTTTTTGGATATTCTCTCTACCATTAACGGTGACGCGCATCAGAAATATCCAACACGTGAAACGCGACCAAAGACGGGGAGGGTAGTACCCCCAGTAATCTTTGTTACCGATCATCGAACCGATGGCAGTCACCAGTGCGGTAATGAACGTGGCAACCACGAAAATCGGACCGGCGATACACCATTGATATATCAGATATAATAATCTCATTGAGATGAATGGATTTAATTAAAAGAAATGAGTCACTGTATTGGAATAGTCATATACGTATGCCTTACCGTCTACGACGCTCAAAGAATAGGCTATCTGCTTGTCGGCATTGAGAAATATAACGCCACCATCCACAGCCTTACCGCTATAGTTTTTGCCGTTATATCCTAAGGTCCATGAGCCATCGGCATTAGAGATATTGACAATAACCTTGGTGTTGTTGGTAACGTTATAAGAGCCGGCTTTAGGTGCAGACCGTCTCGCCTCCTTGGCAATAACACTGTCCATGATATAGCCGCGAAGCCCAGGCGAAAACTCAACCAATGACCAGGCGTTCTTGCTTTCCTGAACCGGTACTATCATGCCGACCGAAAGCTTTACATCGTCTCCATCGAAATTTTTTGTCACGTAACCTTTGGTATTCGGTGAATCAAAAACTTCGCTGTCTCTTACCAACGTAGCGTATCCCTCTGCGTATACGCAATTCATGACAGAAAGGCCTGCCAGCAATATCATTACTTTTTTCATAACTACAATTTAAATTCAATCTATTTATATTATCTATTGATATTGATATAGTATAATATCGATATTGCAATATCAATACACCTATTATAATACTCAATATATACTTATTATAATACTCTATATAATTTAGACTGAACTAAAATTAATAAGTTTAAGAGGGTGTAACCTGACGTAATAATACTTTATTGTCACATTACACCCTCAATATAGCATCAATCTCCCAATTCCAATAATTCATAAATCTTGTCAGCGGCAGCACTCAGTCCCTCGACATCCTTACCGCCGGCCTGAGCGAAGAACGGCTGACCACCGCCGCCTCCCTTGATCAGTCGGGCTGCCTCCCGGATAGTCTTGGATGCATTCATGCCTTCCTTGACGAGATCGTCAGAAATCATGAGTGTAAGGAGCGGCTTACCTTCATTAACTGTTGCACCGACAAATATGGTATGTTTGTCTGAAAGTTTGCGCAGCGTGAAAGCTATATCCTTGACAACTTCGGGAATGGACGGACCCAACAATGTGGTCACGGTTATGCCCTTTATGATATTGGCATTGGCGAGACACTCATTGGCTATTGTCTGGACTTTCTCAGCCATATATTCATCTATCTGATGTTTCAGGTCACTGTTCTCCGTTATAGCCTTTCGCACGGCAGCCTTGACATCGTTTGCACCACCTAAGAGTTGCATAATTTCCTTGATGGTATCTTGTGCAGAATCAAGCAATTCCTCAACTTTTTCACCGCTGACCGCCTCTATACGGCGAATGCCGGCGGCAATGGAACTTTCGGTAATAATTCTTACAATACCGATGTTACCTGTATTCTGTACATGGGTGCCACCGCAAAGCTCTATTGAGGTGCCATACTTGACTACGCGTACTTTATCACCATATTTCTCACCGAAGAGAGCCATTGCTCCCATATCACGGGCTTCGGCGATAGGTACCTCTCTTGCTTCCTCCAGATTGATTGCCTTACGGATACGGTCATTGACGATATGTTCAACCTTGCGTAACTCCTCGGGAGTTACTTTCTGGAAATGAGAGAAGTCGAAGCGTAGAACATCCGGAGATACAAACGAACCCTTCTGCTCTACATGTGTACCCAATACTTCGCGTAACGCCTCATGGATAAGGTGAGTGGCACTGTGGTTTGCGGATATACGGTTGCGGCGGTTGGTGTCGATCTTTGCCTTGAAAAGACCTGCCGGATTAGCGGGAATAGTCTTCGACAGATGTACACCTATGTTGTTTTCTTTCTTTGTGTCATAGATTTGCGTCTCGTTGCCCTCCTCGTCGATAAGGATGCCGGAGTCACCGACCTGACCACCCATCTCGGCATAGAAAGGTGTCTTACTAAGTATTATCTGGTAAAAATCGTTACCTTTATGCTTGACCTTGCGATAACGCAGGATCTTGGTATCACACTCGGTCTCATCATAACCCACAAATTCTTCCTCACCGGGATTGACCTCAACCCAGTCGGTGGTCTCGATGGCGGCTGCATTACGGGCACGATCTTTCTGCTTATTCATCTCCTTATCGAATCCCGGCTTATCCAAGGTCATACCGTTCTCACGTAGGATAAGTTCTGTCAAATCGAGAGGGAAACCGTAAGTATCATAAAGAGTGAACGCATCCTTACCGGAAATTTCAGTCTTGCCTTCTTCCTTAGCCTTAGCCATTATAGAGTCAAGAAGACCGATACCTTTGTCGAGTGTACGGAGGAATGAATCTTCCTCTTCCTTTATAACCTTCTTGATGAGTTCTTTCTGAGCATCAATTTCGGGATAGGCATCTCCCATCTGGGCTACGATAGTATCGACGAGCTTGTAAAGGAATGCCTCGCGAATGTCGAGGAAGGTATAGATATATCGTACTGCACGGCGCAGAATACGACGTATCACATAACCGGCTTTTGCATTGGAGGGGAGCTGAGAGTCTGCAATCGAGAATGCAATGGTACGCACATGGTCGGCAGCCACTCGCATGGCGACATCAACCTTGGCATCTTTGCCGTACTCCTTACCTGAAAGTTTGGATATTTCATTGATAAGAGGAGTGAATACATCGGTATCATAGTTGGACTTCTTACCCTGCAGAGCCATGCACAGACGCTCAAAGCCCATGCCGGTATCAATAACCTTGGCAGGCAGCGGTTCGAGATGGCCGTCAGCCATACGGTTATACTGCATGAAGACAAGGTTCCATATCTCTATTACCAGCGGATTATCCTTATTGACGAGAGTTGCACCGTCTACCTTTGCCCGTTCTTCGTCGCTGCGGAGGTCGATATGAATTTCAGAGCAGGGACCGCAAGGACCGACGTCACCCATCTCCCAGAAGTTGTCGTGACGGTTACCGTTTATAATATGAGAAGCAGGAAGATGTGTCTCCCAGATTGCGGCTGCCTCATTGTCACGCTCCAGATGCTCCGGTGCATAGCCCTCGAATACCGTAGCGTACAGGCGGTCGGGATTAAGTTTGAGAACATCCACGAGATATTCCCAAGCCCAGTCGATAGCCTCTTTCTTGAAGTAATCGCCAAACGACCAGTTGCCCAACATCTCGAACATAGTATGATGATAGGTGTCGTGTCCTACCTCCTCAAGGTCGTTATGCTTACCCGAAACACGCAGGCACTTCTGGCTGTCGGCTGCTCTCTTATATTTTGCGGGACGGTTGCCCAATATTATATCCTTGAACTGGTTCATACCCGCATTGGTGAACATAAGGGTGGGATCATCCTTAATCACCATCGGGGCAGAGGGCACAATCTTGTGACCCTTTTCTTCAAAAAATTTTTTGAAGGAATCACGAATCTCTTTTGAAGTCATCATCTTCTTTATCGTATTATTTCTATATTGCAAAATTAATTAAAAAAATTATTACTTTTGTATTAGGTAACTATAAAATCGGCTTTAGTAATAGTATTAATATCGGTAACAGTATTAATATAAAAGTATCAGTATTAGCAAAGGTAATAATATCTATATTGATACGAATGCTTTGCATCGGATGAGTTACCTGTATATACAACCCTAAAATGAAGAAGACCAAATATTACAGATACAATCCCGAAACCGATAATTTCGAGCGTGTGTTCCCATCATTAGGCAATAGGATAATGTATGGGTTAAAGGTGTTGGGATTAGGACTTCTTACCGGCATCGGTATCTATCTTCTTATCTTCTATCTCTTCGAAGCTCCGACCGAAGAAAACCTGCGTAAGGAAAACGCAAGCCTTAAGAGCCAGTATGCCATACTCAACCGCCGTCTCGACAACTCCCTGCGCATAATGGAAGTCATTCAAAACCGTGATGACAACTTCTACCGAGTGATGATGCAGATGGATCCTATGGGAAACAGTCAGCGTTATGCGGGTCTCGACAATGAAAAGAGATACAGGCAACTCCAAAATATGCCTGACGCTTCCCTGGTGACCCTGCTTACGCGACGCATGGATCTTTTCGACCGCCAACTTTACGCCCAGTCGCTATCGTTTGACCAGTTGCGTGATGCAGCCACCGACCAACAGACCAAACTTGCCCATATCCCTTCTGTCATGCCGATAAATGTAAGTGATTTCACTATGTCTTCGGGTTACGGCATGCGTCGTGACCCCATCTATGGCTCGGCTAAATTTCATGAAGGACTTGACTTTGCGGCATCTACCGGCACCGCTGTATTCGCCACTGCTGACGGTGTCGTTTCTACAGCCGACCGTAAGAGCGGTTACGGTAACTGCATCGACATCTCGCACGGCTATAACTATGTCACGCGTTATGCCCACCTGTCCAAAATCCTCGTTAAGCCGGGGCAAACGGTCAAGCGTGGTGAAATTATCGGTAGGGTAGGTTCTACGGGTAAATCCACCGGACCTCACCTGCATTATGAGGTACGCTTTAAGGATCAACCTCAGAATCCCATCAACTATTACTTTATGGACGTAACACCGGAACAGTATGCGGAGATGATCCAGCAGGCGGAAAATGCCGGTCATGTCATGGATTAAATATTTCCCGACTGCCATGGATAAGATTTTCTTGACTGCGAGGATATGATTTTTACTGCCTGCGGCGTATAAGATTATCCTTTCTGTAAAAGTTTAATCTATGAAGGTTAAAAAGATTATATGGAAGAACTCGATAAAAATTATTATAGAATTAAAGATGTCTCGGAAATCACAGGTATAAGTGAGTCTTCGATACGATACTGGGAAAAGGAGTTTGACGAACTAAATCCCCGACGTAGTGCCGGCAATACGCGGTACTACAGTCCGAAGGATATCGAATTACTTAAACTTATTAATTACCTCGTCCGGGATAAGGGTCTTAAACTTGATGCGGCACGCGAACAGATACGAAAGAACCGCACCAATATTTCGCGTAAGACAGAAATTATCGAACTTCTCGAAAATACCAAGTCCGAACTTACCGAACTCCTGAAGGCTTTTGCAAAACGCAAATAATACATAAGCGAAGTAATAATAAGTGGAAATATATTTAAGGTGGAAATTATATTAAGTAGGGGGTAAGATAAAAGCAAGTTATGTTTTTAAACATATAAATATATATCCTCGATATAAAATATAAGTGTTATTTTTACACTCAAGGTGTATTAAGTATTATTAATATGCCATCTGATACCACTGAAATTTAATTCAGAGCATGATAACTGTCTATTGAATAGAGAGTTATTGCATGCGTGTTATATAATCCATCATGAAAGCAATTTCTTCGTTAAGTTTTGCGGCTGCGCTTGTTTTGGCAGCTTCATGCGGTAAGACTGTTGAGAAAGGCAATCTGACACTTTCACAACTTGACCCCGCCAATTTCGTTACGGTAGTCAATGGTGATACTACTAAACTCGTTACTCTCACAAATGCCAATGGCATGGAGGTATGCATTACCAACTATGCCGGTCGTATCGTATCGGTGATGGTTCCCGACCGTGACGGCAATATGGTCGATGTAGTCTTGGGCTTCGACAGTATCCAGGATTATCTTCCCTCCAAAAACATGTCGGATTTCGGTGCCGCTATCGGTCGTTACGCAAACCGCATCAATCAGGGTAAGATCGTAATCGACGGTGATTCTATCCAGCTGCCGCAGAATAACTTTGGTCACTGTCTGCACGGCGGTGGTAATTTAGGCGATTACGGATGGCAGTACCGCATGTATAATATTGAGGAGGTTACCGATTCTACTCTAAAGCTTTCTATTGATTCTCCTGACGGTGACAATAATTTCCCCGGCAATGTAAAGGCTTTTGTAACTTACACCCTTACAGCTGATAATGCTATCCGCATTGATTACAGCGCAACAACCGACAAACCGACAATCATAAATATGACCAACCACTCATATTTCAATCTGTCGGGTGATCCGGATAATTCAATACTTGATGAGACCCTTTGGCTTGCCTCTACTTCATTCACTCCCGTAGACAGCACTTTCATGACTACCGGCGAGGTTTGGCAGGTTAAGGATACCCCGATGGATTTCACTACTGAGAAACGCATCGGTGACGATATCGACAAGGTTGAATACGAGCAGATTAAATTTGCAAACGGTTATGACCATAACTTCATCCTTGATACTAAAGGTAATGTAAATGAAGTTGCCGCTCGTCTGAGTGATCCTCGTTCAGGTATCGTCATGGAGATGTTTACCAACGAACCCGGTGTGCAGGTATATACCGGCAATTTCCTTACCGGTGATCAGTCGGGTAAGCAGGGCAAGAAATACGCTATGCGTCACGGTATCTGTCTGGAGACTCAGAAATATCCCGACAGCCCCAACAAACCCCAGTGGCCCTCGGCTATGCTGCGTCCCGGCGAGACTTACAATAGCGTCTGTATTTACAAGTTTAGTGTAAACAAGTAACAGTTATCTGTCACTTATTCACTATTACTTATAACCTGTAACTTATAACATATCTAACCTAATAGAAAATGGCTTTATTAGACTGGCTCGTCATTGCCCTATTCTTTGTAGCCCTTATCGGCATCATAGTTTGGGTAATGAGGCAAAAACAAAACAATGCCGAGGACTACTTCCTCGGTGGCAAGGATGCCACCTGGCTGGCTATCGGTGCATCAATCTTTGCATCTAACATCGGTTCCGAACATCTTATCGGTCTCGCCGGTTCCGGTGCATCAAGTGGTTTGGCTATGGCACACTGGGAAATCCAGGGATGGATGATCCTGTTGCTCGGCTGGGTATTCGTGCCCTTCTACACCCGCTCCATGGTTATCACCATGCCGGAGTTCTTGGAGCGTCGTTATAACCCCGCTTCCCGAACCATCCTCTCGGTAATCTCTCTTATCAGTTACGTACTTACCAAGGTTGCTGTAACCGTATATGCCGGCGGTCTTGTGTTCCAGCAGGTATTCGGTATTCAGGAACTCTGGGGCATCGACTTCTTCTGGATCGCTGCAATCGGTCTCGTCCTTCTTACTGCCATCTATACAATTTTCGGTGGTATGAAATCAGTACTTTATACTTCAGTACTTCAGACTCCGATCCTTCTCCTTGGTTCTCTGATCATTCTTGTTCTCGGTCTTAAGGAACTTGGCGGCTGGGACGAGATGATGCGTATCTGTTCTAACGTCGTGGTTAATGAGGAGGGTGATACAATGACCAACCTTATCCGCAGCAACAACGACCCGCAGTATCCCTGGTTAGGTGCCCTGATCGGTTCGGCTGTCATCGGTTTCTGGTACTGGTGTACAGACCAGTTCATCGTACAGCGTGTC
>CAZAWP010000017.1:10548-23149 GCA_964488855.1 uncultured Sangeribacter sp. | reverse complement strand
ACCTCAACACCCTGGAGGTTGAAGTACTTAACGGGAGCGTTCATATTGTCATCCATAACACCCTCAACACCTGTACCGGGGAGAGTGATCTTGCCGGGCTCGTAATCTGCCCAGATAGGCTTGCCTTCAGCATCCTTACCTGCAGTCCACCAGTAAAGGTCAGCCGGACCCTGATCAGTACCGAATTTGGGGTTCTCGAGAGTGATGACATTGTCTGTGAGGTTAGACATCGGAAGACCGATTGCACCGTACTCCTCCATGATCTCGTCGATGTAGTAATTATCGAAGTAGTAACGAGCACCCTCCTCATTAAGAGCAAGAATCTCCTCAAGATCGGGGTTATTCTCATCACCCAAATCCATGATCATACCTGTTTTAACGAACGGCTCAACGAGTACACACTCAGGCTCCTCGCAGTTTACTACGATATAACCTTTACCGTTACCCTCATTGATAGTCTGTGACCATACAGCTGCACCGTAAGGATTCTCTACGCAATAACGGGGATCGGTTTTGTGTTTGTAGATGTTTACAGCCTGTGCAGGTACAATATACGAAGCATCAATTGTCCCAATAAATGTATTGACATAAACATCGTAATAAGAACCCTGGCCCATCAGATCCCACTCAGAAGCATCAAACGACCAGTAAGGCACTGCACCGAATACGTCTCTCCATGCGAGGCTGAAGTAACCCGGAGTGATACGTACGGCAAATGCAAGAGTGTCATCCCAAGTAATAGTACCGTCAGCACCAATTACACCGGTAATTTTATCTTTAGTTACTTCTGTCGCTTTAATATAACCTTGATCATCTACAATGAACTCCTCGAATACGAGTCTAACCATCTCATTATAGTTAGTGTTAAAGAAAAGATCCTGACTAAGGACAGTAACTGTACCTGCTACAGGGTCAAGGTTACCTATAATTTCAACGTCAGAGTAAGGCATACCAAGGATAGCGAATTCATTACCATTACCTGTGGCAACAATATTTACAGAGCCTGTAGCCGGACCGCTCTTACCTTCGAGAAGACCGTAATAATCCCACAAATATACACCTTCGATATCAGCTACTGATGATACTTTTTTGGGTGCATTCTGTTTAGCCGGCTTAACTTTGTTTACATTAGCCTTAACAGCTACTTCTGTATTCAACTGAGACAGAATAGCATCCTGTGAAATCACCTTGTTTAACTGTGGAGCGGCGGTAGCTGTCATTGACAAACCAAGGGCAGCCGCTAACACTGCGTAGATTTTCTTCATAATTATTCGAATTTGTTATTTAATTTTCTAATTCAAAATATTTAACTCAGGGTTCTACCAATCTTCGTCAGGTAGAAATTATAAAAACGCAAATGATAGTTTAGGTGTAGTGAATATGATTCTGCCACTTGCGCGCTTTTTTGCATCGTGCTCATCTTGACATCACTGCCTTGAGCAGACTTGCAGTTACAAATATATATCAAGGATTTTAATTCAGCAACATTTTTTTCAAAATATTTTAAAAATTATTTCCACTTTTTTTATTTCATTACCCCTTGACCATCCACCATGCACATTCATTTTGTTATTTCCCACTATTTTATATTCATGTTTTATACATTATGTGCTTGACTTTTACTTGAAAATAAACGGAGCGGCACCCCTAAGAATGCCACTCCGATATAAAATTGCTATAAATATTAATCTTGTATCATTACGCGATCAGAAGATCATCTTGACGCTCTTGCCGCCGGAACGCATGATGACGAGTTCACCCTTACGCGGGTTCTCGATCTTTACACCCTGCAGATTGAAATACTCGACATCCTGCAATTCCTCAGCCTCTATTCCATCAATAGCGTTAGAACCTTCAAGTACAAAAGGCAACTGTCCTAATGTCGCAACTGAGTAGCCTACCATATAACGGATCGATGCATAGTAAACAGTATTCTTCTCCGCTTCCGGGAAGCTGACCGGAATACTTAACTTCACTTCCTCGCCTGCACTTGCCATTGGCGCATAATCATAATTTATTGTTTCAATAGGACGCAGTGAAGAGCTGCCCGGTGTCACGGGAGTAAAGATACTTGCCATAATTGCACTGTCGAAATATCCGCTGCGTACCTTGAATGATGCATTTACTGTGAAATTATCTTTATTCTCCACAAAATAAACAGAGGGATAAGTACGGTCTCCGTATGTATAAGAATCTGTCTTCGCACCTTCAATGGACATGCCTGTGAGCATAACGCTCGGCTTACCGGGACTCTTGGCGATTGTAACCTTACCGAATGTACCGTAGCTCTGCTCGGTCTGAGGATCGTACATGGCGAGCGTGTACTCTGTCGGACCGGTAAGGGTCGGAGTATTGGTAAGTGTATAGAAGCGGGTAATCCACTCATGCTCTACTGTCTGACCTGCGGGAACATCCATACGGATACTTTCGCCGAGATAAACTATCTGGTTACCGTTCAGCAGCTGAGGAGCCACACCCATACACAGATCCATATCACTGCTGTTGGTAAAGGTTGCCTTTACGCGTACATTGGTATCGGGATAAAGATCGGAGGTAAGCGCTACATTGCTCATAGTCAATACTGCGGGAGCTACATCCTCTACTTGATATGTACCGTTGCTGTTTACTGTGAGCATCACATAGTTGCGATAACCCCAAGGTACATCAATGGGTATCCACTGTGCAGCTGCGTCGGTTGTAACCTTAGATACTAATGTCACTTTGTACTGACCGGCAGCAAGGGTCGGTATGTTAAAGGTCGGCTTAACCTTTGAGTTAGGATAGTAGCTGTTGATACCAAGATTGATTATATCAACTGTACCGAGTTTGCCCTGTACAACAGTTACGGCACCACCATTTACGGGAGCAAACTCTGCACCGATATTGAGCGAGAGCTTACGGTCAGTTAGATTGATCCATCCTGTCGGATTATAGTCATCGCAATCAAAGATGATAGTATTACCGCTAACTGTAGCCGTCGAACTACCATACTGTGTGATATTGGGCGTCGGAACTGCTACCGAAGTACCGCCGGCGGGTTTAGCGCCGAGGATTGCATCCTGCTCGAAATTGAAGCCACCGGTTGAGCCACCGATACCCTGAGACTCGGGATTGAGTGCCTCAAGGGCATAGTAACCGTCAGATTCACCACCCCAACCCCAGTTGATGTGGAAGTAACCGTTACCGTCGTAACCGTCACACACAAATGAGTGACCACCGTCGAGAGGAGAGTTTCCGTTGATAACGAAAGGTCCTATATTGACGAGATTATCATAAAGGCGGTTAGCCCAATCGGCTGCAGAATAAATAAGGCGATGTTCGATATGAGTACCCTGATCATAATAGAAGTACTCACGGAGTGCAATACCGATCATGGTCGAATTGGCACCCGATGCATCGAGACCATAATTCATCTCTACCGAATAACCGCAAGCCTTCATCAAATATGCTACGGCGCTGCTCTGTGTCTCGTTGTAAGTACCGGGATAATAGTCATTGAGCATGTTAGCCCAATCAAACTCTTTTTGCGCAAAGTTCATCGTAAGACGCTTGTTGAGTTTATTGGCTGTGTACTGCTTGATACCTGTACCTACCTGAGGGTATTTGAAGTAATTCATCACCTGCGCCATTGACGTAGCGACGCAACCGGTATAAGTATGGGTACCGTTCATGAGAGGACACTCGTCATTATATGGAGCATCCTGATTCCAACGGGTAGTAATTTTGGGAGCAATGGCAGCCTTGGGGGTAGCTGCGGCAGCAGGAGCCTTGGCAGGTGCCGACGCATTACGGGCGCTCTCTATCTGCTGAGCATACATATTAAGCCATGCCTTTACAGAGGGGTTTGCCTTGGCAGCATCCCAGTTACCTGAATCGGTATAACCCAACAGAGGGTATGCGTTATCGTCGGCCGGAAGGATCATAAAGCCGGTATTTCCGGTATTATATATGTAAAGGGCGTTAGCTCCCTGAGCATCTTTCTCGATGGCAGCGAGTTTGGCGCCGTTGCCGGCGCGTCCCTTGACCTTAGCGGGACCCTCCTGACCAAGACGACTTAGCGCCTCCTGCGGAGTTACCGGAGCTGCTATCGCAGTAGTCCCGATTAATCCGGATAACAATATTCCGTAGAGTCTTCTATTCATATTGATAAGCTGTTTTAGGTATTATGGTAGTGAATTTGCCGATTTAGTAATCCGCAAATACAAATATAATAATAATTCCTTATCTGCAATAAAAACGTATGTCATTAATTATTATTTTATTTAATTTTTCTTTCATATTGATTTATAACGATATTTCGGTATATAAAAAGTGTTTAAAAACATACGCGGAGATACCTTGAAGGCATCTCCGCGTACGTTATTTTCGATTATATAATTTGATTATTTCTCTAAATCACACTATAGAGCATTGACTATATTCTTATTAATTATAACCCAAAAGCTTAATATCTGCCTCATGGTTATAGTCAGTTTCGATAGCAGGAATAATCCAGCGCCATCCGTTCATATATGTCGGCTCAATAGTTGCTGAGTACTCAGCGGGGCAGTTACCGGAAGTAGGATCATTTACAATCCATGCACGACGCACAAGAGGTTCGTTCCAACGTTTAAGGTCGGGGAAGCAATATCCTTCGCCCCAAAGTTCAACACGACGCTCAAGTTTGATTGCCTTAAGCAGTTCTTCACCTGTAAGTGTACAAGTTGTGTAACCCTTGATACGCTGCTTCTTCACCTCTGCAAGACATTTCTGAGCAGTAGCCACATCACCATTGTAATATGCACACTCGGCTTCATTGAGGCACATTTCGGCACCGCGCATGAAGGGATAGTAGCCGGTACCGTAAGGAGCAATTGACCAGAATTTATACTGAGCTCCAAACTGAGTAGTCTTAAGAGTAGCATACTCACCTTTGGCAACGAGTACATCACCCTTCGAACTTACAGAGTAGTAACAAAGGAAGTTATCTACACCTGTCTTGTCTGTAAGGGAACCTGTAAAGATTGACTCACGATACTTCTTAGAATAGAAAAGACATACGTTGTAAAGACCGAACTTCATTTCCGGTTTATCGCGGTCACGTTTGAAAGCACCTACAGCAACGTCCATGTTGGTAGATGACACAAGGTCGCTATTCCAGAAATCAGCCTCGGTAATCTTACCGGGGTTCTGCGCGCTGGTAACCTCCTTGATCTTATCAGGCATGAAGTACATAGCCTTACGCTGGTCGTTGGGATCCATCTGACGATAGAGGTCGATATTCATCGCGCCACCGCCGACACCCCATGTATCAACGTAACGACCGTTACAAGAGTAGTGAGAACCCCATGACCAGTAATAGATATCCTCCTCATTATCGGACTGAGCCCACATGATCTCGTTATTCATATCACAGAATCCGGAAAGATAAGTCTTCATATCCATAACAGGATATCCCTTACGGGCCTCGCTTGCCATAGTCTGGGCAGTCTTATAATCGTGATTCCACATTGCAGCACGACAGAGAAGACCACGGGCTACACTACCATCAGGATCCCAGATATTCTCTCGCTCTAAACCGCAAGAATCGAAAAGGTCGATAGCAGTCTGAAGGTCGCTGTAAATAAGATCCATGATAGTCTTGTAAGTCACGATAGGAGCGTCACCGGTGCCTTGCTGAGTGCGTAGAACGAGACAGTAAGCCTCTCCGTTCTTAGCATCCTCGAAACGGGGACCATAAAGCTGCATTAACTTAATATAACCATGAGCACGATATGTCAGAGCCTGCGCTTTAATGAAATTACGTTCATTCTCGTCACCCTCTGCCTCATCAATACCATTGATGACACCGTTAGCGAGATCAATAAGATTATAACCGTAACGCCAGGGGAGACCGGGTATCAAATAACGAGGCTCGTGCATAAGCTGCATTTTATACTGATCAGCACCCAACGAACCCATCCAAAGATCAGAAATGTAGTCGGGACCGAAAACCTCGTTATATACAGTATTGATATAGCCCTCACCATTCAGCTGGTTGGCATTAGTTTTAGAATACTGGCAATTCATTGCCTTTGCCATACCTGCTACTGCGAGCTTGGCACCTGTTGTTGTTGCAACAATCTGGTCGGTACCGACACTCGATTCCGGCGACAGAGTCAGATAATCGCTCGAACATGAAGGGAGCATCATTACTACCGCAAGTGCTGCCGCTCCTTTATATATTTTATTTATATTCATTTTAATTCTATTGAATGATTATTGAAGATTTCAGTGTGTAAACTCTCGATATTTGAGTGTTTACTTACGACCGATCAGCAAAGGTCAGGAACCTGAGAAACCGACCGCAATTGAATCATTTAGAATTTAACTCCGAGCTGGAATGAGAACACTCGTGCAGGCACGAAGTAAGCACCCTGACCACCGGCAAAGCCGTATGTCGGGTTCATACCCTTGCGGCAAGTTGCGATAAAGAGGTTATCAGCAGAGAAACCGATGTTGATGTTCTGCAGGAGAAGAGCATTGCTCCACTTCTTGGGAAGATCGTAGCTGACTACTATATTCTTAAGAGTCACGTAATTGTTGCTCTTTAACCAACGGCTTGAAGAAGCATCGTTATACTGTGAATTAGTAGTATTAATCTCAGGTACACCGTTGGGGTCGATACCTGGTTCATCTGTTTTGTCAGCTATTGTCCATGCCTTAAGGAGGTCGCTGTGGAGAGCGCCGGGGGCATCCACGCTGGGAGACATTAGGCGCTGATAGTTGGTGTCCATTGTCTTACCACCGAGACCGTAAGTAAAGAGCATAGAGAAGTTGATACCTTTCCAGCTAAGGCTTGTACCAAATGAACCGGTAACCGTGGGGAGTGCAGAACCGAGTTTAGCTCGACCTGCATACTGAGTCTGTGTGGTATAACCCTTACCGTTAATCTCTACATAACTATTAGTAGATTTTGCATTTGCAAGGTTAGTCTCGTATGTTTCACTATCATATTTATAAACGTCTCCTTCCCAATACCAATAGTCGGGAGAATCAGGACACATTTCATATAATGAGCGACCGGTGGATGTATCAATACCTGCCCATATATAGTCGTAGTGCTCATAGAGTGAATAACCCTGGAAGAGTGCCTGACCTACGATGTCACGACCGTTAGGAAGTTTTACGATCTTATTCTTGATGAATGTAGCATCAACGTTGAAGCTCCACTTGAATTCTGCGTTGCGGATAATATCAACACCGAAAGCAAGCTCCCAACCGCGGTTAGACATTGTACCTACGTTAGAAAGTACGGAAATCAGGCCACCATTGCTGCCAAGTGTACCGGCAGACGCAGGACGGGTCACATTATAGAGAAGGTCTGCGTTACGCTTGTCGAAGTAACCGACACTCCAGTTGAAGCGGTCATTGAAGATTGAACCCTCGAGGGCGATGTCGAATGTTTTGGTAGCCTCCCAACGAATATCATCAGAAGCAACCTGTACGGGGAGAAGGGCACCAAGACCACCATACTGAGTAAAGCCGTAAAGTGACCAATAAGAGTATGCAGAAGCAGCGGCATCATTACCTACTGAACCGTAAGCGGCACGGAGTTTCAGGTAATCGAGCCAGTTCTGTGTAGAAGCCATGAATTTCTCACGAGTGACAATCCAGCTTGCACCGACTGACCAGAAGTTACCCCAACGGCGTTTCTTGGAGAAACGTGAGGTACCGTCACGACGGAACGAGAACTCTCCGAAGTAACGCTGATCGTAGTTGTAACGAGCACGACCGAGATAAGACTCTGTACGGATCTTTGCAATTGACTCATCGCTCACATCGTTGTTCTCGAAATTACCCATTGTCATGTTATCGGGAAGGAGCTGCCCACTCTGACGGAGGAAGCGCTGATCGTAGCCGTACTGATAGTTCTCGTGGTCGAGAAGGACATCAACATTGTTGAGACCATAAGAGTGATTCCAAGTAAGGGTCTGCATGAATGTATGTGACGCTACACTTGTGCTGTAAGTATCAAGACCACCGGTACCTGCCTGTGAACCGGTTACATTATTGGAGTAATCCATAGCTGTTTCCTTGCTACGGGAGATGGCACCGCGTACAGTAAGCTCGAAACCGTAAGGGATGATAGCGGTACCATAGAGGTTACCGTTTACTGTGAGGGTCTGATAGCTTGAATCATCGAGACGCATTGTCCACGCTACGTTGTTACCGCGAGCAAGACCTGCCGTATTCCACTGGGGTTTGCCGTGTGCATCAAGATCGAGAGAACCATCCTCATTGTGAACATAGTAAGGAAGGATCGGGGCATTGTACATTACGAGGAAGGGGTTAGATACGAGACCGAGTTCATCGGGATCTGCCTGGCTAACCTGTGAATCCTGATATGCACCGCTGAGGTTCAATCCCATCTTGAAGTATTTAACGGGCTGATAGTTGGCAACAACACGACCGGTGAAACGCTCGAAGTCTGTCTGGAGCATGTAACCGTTCTCCTTAAGGTAACCAACCGAAGACATTACGTCAAACTTATCTGAAGCACCGGCTGCAGTTACAGTGTACTCCTGACGGTGACCGCTGCGAGACACAGCCTTCCACCAGTCGAGGTCATTATAACCGGGCTGTATTGCAGCGATGATCTTACCGTTCTCGTCAAAGAGCTGAGAACCGCCTACACCATAAGGGTTAGTACCTTTAGTATATGAAGTAAACTGATTGATACAAGTACTCAAAGACTCCTCTATAGTCTTGAAACCGCCGGCTGATACACGACCGTTCGCCCAACCGCGGAGTGAGGTCTCCATCCAGTCATTTGCACCTAAGGTGTCGTAGAAGGGAAGACCACGGTTGTACATACCCTGACGAACCTGGAGATTAACCTCTACCTTACCTTGTCCTTTTGCACGTTTGGTGGTAATAAGGATTACACCGTTTGCTCCACGGTTACCGTAAAGAGCACAAGATGCTGCATCCTTAAGTACTGACATTGACTCGATATCGGAGGGGTTGAGGTCAGCGATATCACCACCATATACGATACCGTCCACTACATAGAGGGGAGCGTTATCTTTAAATGAGTTGAAACCGCGGATACGGATTGTCGGTGACGAACCGGGATAACCGGTAGAGTTATTTACCTGGACACCGGGAGCGTTACCCTCAAGGGCGGCAGTTACAGAAGTAACAGGACGATCTTCGATCTTCGATGCATCAACGACAGCAACCGAACCGGTAAGAGACTCCTTAGAGGCGGTACCGTAAGCAACGACTACCACCTGATCGAGATCCTGTGAAGTGGACTGCAAAGAGATTACCATGTTATCGCTGAGGGTTACAGTCTTCTCGGCATAGCCGACATAGCTGACGCGTGCAGTATGCACTTTCTCAGGAACGGTAATCGAGAAATTACCCTCCACATCAGTAGCGGCACCCTGACCGCCTCCGACAGGAAGAACTGTGGCGCCGATGAGCGGCTCACCATTTGCCGCATCGACTACTGAGCCACGGTAGGTACGGGTCTGAGCCTGCACGGCCAAGACACTGACTACCAGGGTCATCATAATCATAAACAGTTTTCTCATACTTTAATGTTTAAGTTAAATAATTCACGTTATGGAAAGCCGGTGACCTCCACGGTCACCAAAAGGATCACCCTCCCACGGACTTTCATCCACGACAAGATGACCTAAATATTATTAGAAATACAGATCGCTAAAATCTTTTTAACATTAATCTCTTTTGAATGTTAAAAAGTCTATACAACTTTTAATATATGGCAAATTTAATTCATGCAATCCATATTCACAAATAATTCATTAAAAAAATTGATTTACTGTTTATGATTTTTTCGTTTCTTTTTACATTCTTACAGTGGTTAATCTCTCTTTAAGACTCTGTTTTTAATAAAAAATGTGTCGTTTTGCAATTTCATGCCCTCCCCTACCCCCTTTTACACCCCTCTTTTGTTGCTATACAACATATTTTCAGTCTCCGATGATGAGGAGCGGAGCGCCGTCGAGTCCGATGTAAGGATAGTCCGGGTTATCGGCTTTGAATTTCTTGATAGCCTCGGCTGCGGCATCGAGCGACAGGTATCTGCCAGTAATGAGATACCACTCCTCGTCGGCAGCCTGTGCTGCGGTCGCGCCGGGATAATCACCGCCGCGCATACGTGCCGCGCCCGATCGGGCATTTGTCGGCATACGGTATTTGCCGACGGCGACAAAATACTGTCCATCGGTGCCTGCCGGTCCCTCAACCTGCGGACGGATATCCGGAATGAGGCGAAGTGCCTTCCAGCTGACGGTGTCACCGGCGATGACGCGACGCCTTGGTGCGTCGGCGCTGATCATATCAGCCGGCACATCCTCTGCGTCGGCAGCTGCTTCGCGCGCCTTCTTGGCGATGGCTGTCTCGTAGGCAGCTCGGTAGTTCTTCTCGGTCGTCTTACAGGATGACAGGGCAAGGAGAGCGACCGCGCCCAAAATAATATATTTTTTCATGATTAAGTTTATATGGGTTAATGGGAGTGCAACCCACGTCCGTGGGTTGTCTTCTGATATACTGACAACCCCCGGTTGTCTCGCTTGCGTATCCTGACGGATACACAATCTCGGGCAACCGGGGGCTACTAATTGTGAAACCCGCGCTGCGGGTTACCTTCCGGACTTAAGTTTACCCGCAGAGCGGGTAAATTTAATGCGGTAAGTAAATAAATGCTGCTTGGTAATTAATCGATCTGGATGATGAGGTGGTGGGTGAGGCTCCAGAACTCAGAGGGATTGGTGATCTCGACTGTCTTGGGACCATCTTTCTCACCGGTAATCTGATATGAACCCTCGGGCATGTTGGTCCAGATCTTAACTTTCTTGGCGCCGGTAGGTATTGAGGTAAGTGTACGCATGTCGGCGGTCATGAAATAAGATTTCTCGAAGTCACCCTGAAGTACCTTGGTGGCACCCAAGAATTTCTTCTCCAAAAGACCTTTCTTCTTGAGGTCCTTGTTGGTACCGATGGCATAGTAAACGCGGTTGGCGGCATTCTCGGCGGCAGTTGCCTGAGCCTGTGCCTCCTCTTTTGCCAATGTCTCGGTCTGTACAGCCTGCTGTGTCTCGGCTACCTGATTGTTAAGGCTCTCGATCTGTGCGTTAGCCTCGGAGAGTTTGTTCTCAAGGTCTGCAATCTTTTGATCCTGAGCGGCTATTCTATCCTTAAGCTGGGCGATAGTCTTTGCCATAACACTGTTTTCGCCACCCTGAGCCTTGAGTTTTGCCTCCATGGTCTCAAGGAGCTGCTTGTTAGTGTTAAGACGAGCCTTGATCATGGCGAGGTTCTCGCGGATCTCGGCACGACGGTCGTGGCTGTCGCCGGCACCCATGTTATAGAGAAGTCCCTCCTGAGTATTGATCGAGTCGAGACCTGTATATATATCGCCCATCAGCAGCATCAGCGAATCGTTAAAGCTGCTTGCCTCGGCATACTGTGACGAGAGCTCGGCGATACGCATCGAGTCCTCATCAAGTTTTTTCTGGTTACCGGTACAAGCTGAAAGCATCATCGCTCCGATACCGGCTAATAAAAATACCTTTTTCATATCTGATATGTTTAATTATTCTGAACTTACAAGATAATTCTTAACTGTAAAATTATCATGGGTTTATGTCTGTTTACTCGGCGGCATCGAGCTCCTCCTCGCTGAGGCGGTAATGACCTTTGCGGTCCTTGTATTTATCCTCCTTGGGCTGCCGGACATTCTTTTTACCCTCAATGACTATAACAATCTCTCCGCGCGGTTGGTTCTGAGAAAAATATTCGGAGAGTTCGCCGAGCGTACCCCGATGTATCGTCTCATGCAGTTTAGAGATTTCCCGGCATACGGCAGCCTTGCGGTCAGCGCCGAATGCTGCGGCAAGTTGCTCCAAGGTCTTGACGAGACGGAGGGGTGACTCGTAAATGATGACCGTCCGTTCCTCGGCGGCGAGTTCGTCGATGCGTGTGGCGCGTCCTTTCTTGGGGGGCAGGAATCCCTCGAAGACGAAGCGGTCGCATGGCAAGCCGCTGGCAACGAGTGCGGGCACAAATGCGGTGGCACCGGGGAGACACTCGACTTCTATCCCCGCCTCACGGCATGCGCGCGAGAGCATGAAGCCGGGATCGGAGATTCCGGGGGTGCCGGCGTCGGAAATAAGGGCGATGGTCTCGCCGCTTTCGAGCATTTCGATGAACTGAGCCGTGGCTGCGTGTTCGTTAAACTTATGGTAGCTGCGCATCGGAGTGGTGATGTCGAAATGCTTCAGCAGCACGCCGCTGGTGCGGGTATCTTCCGCCAAGATGAGGTTTGCCTCGCGGAGCACGCGCAGAGCCCGCTGCGTCATATCCTCCATGTTACCCACCGGCGTGGGCACTATAATCAATTTTCCGGACATAGTTATCTGTTTTGTTCGAAGTAGATGGAGATGAGTTCGAGGAAGTCGATGACCTCGGGGTCGTCGTTGTCCCAACCCATCTCGCTGTTGAGCCAGTCCTCCGCCTGCTGATAGGTGTCGAACTGTGAGATGGTCTCTGTCACCTTGTTGAAACGGTCGTTGTCACCCTCAAAGAGACCGCGCGAGAAACGGAAGCG
>CAZAWP010000017.1:6083-10448 GCA_964488855.1 uncultured Sangeribacter sp. | reverse complement strand
CCTTGTTGAAACGGTCGTTGTCACCCTCAAAGAGACCGCGCGAGAAACGGAAGCGATCGTTGAGACAGAATTTCAACGGCCTGTATATGGAGACGGTATCCGTGGCGGTGAAATCATCGTCGGCCTCTATAAAAGCACGCTCCAACACCTCCACCATCGGATTCTGATCATACTCCATCTCAACCGCCGGCTCTTCTTCCTCCATTTCTTCATCTTCCATAGGACTCTCCTGCTCGAAAACCGGTTCCTCCTCCAGAGGCTCTTCATGCTTGTAAACCGGTTCTTCCTCTTCCAAAGGTTCATCCTGCTCGTAAACCGGTTCTTCCTTCAGAGGCTCCTCCTCTACAGCTGTTTCTTCCCGGACCTCCAAGTCCTCACTTACGGGATCTTCTTCAACCGATTCTACGCCGAAGGATGCGTTTACTTCCTTGAGTTTATTTAAAATCAGCGGTTTAAGATTGTCTATAATCTCTCCGCGAAGGGTGGCTAGTTCGAGGAGTCCCTCCAACTCGTAAACTTTATCTTTGATGGCAGCAAGGTTGTCTGCCGTAAAATTATCTTTCTGCTCCATACGATTTATATGTAATTTATTCCGACGAATCGGGGTCTTTATCTGTAATAACACTCTCGGGGGCGAAAATATCAAGCAATATCTGACTTATACCCTTGCGGGCGGCTGCGCGGTCGGTCATATTGTTGAGCATCACGACCACGATATGGGTCGGGGCATAGTTTTCGTCGAGTTTATAACCGGCGTAACATTGGATACCCTTCATCGAACCGGTCTTGAGTGCGATATAGCTGTCGAGGGGAGTCCCGGCGAGGAAGTTTCGCAGGGTACCTTCCTGACCGGCAAGGGGGAAGAGGGAGGCATAATAAACATCGCCGCTCATCTCGGACAGCACCGATGCCATGAAGTCGGCGGTTATACGGTTGGAGCGCGATAGTCCTGAGCCATCGACGATCTCCACTCCCCTTACAGGCTTTTTCTTCTTCTCCCAGAAGCGTTTCTCGAGTTCGGCGGCGCGTGCCGTGGCTCCATCTTTCCCTTTGACGACCGCGTAGGTGCGCAGCAACGCCTCGGCATACTGGTTGTCGGAGCGCATCATACATGAGCGCATTATGTCATCAAGTGGCAGTGAGCGGTGAACGGTCAGAAGTTTGCGCGACCCTTCGCGTAAGTCCCCGTTAGCCAACTGAATGCCGGCACGGTTGAGCGCCGAATGCATCCGCGCCTGAAAGATCGAGGCGGGATTGGCGACCGATGATTTGCCATTTGAGTTATCCTCGAAGTTGAGTCCATGCGAACCGGTGCCATACGACTGTTTGAGATCGCCCGCGACCCATGACGGGGGCACCGCGGGACCGCTCCAAATATCCTCGTCGATGATGATACGTCCCTCAATCTTGGTTATCCCTTTCTCACGGAGGGCGTCCGCAATCTCGACGCAGATGTCTCCTCCTTCGGGCAGATAACGGCTGTTGAGCGAGGGGTCGCCGGAACCCACGACTATCACATTGCCGGCGAGGGTGCCGTCGTCTATGTCACCGTCGATATACACCTTGGTCTCAAACTCACGTTCGTGTCCCGCCTCCGCCATGAGTGTGGCTGTGGTGATACATTTCATGATCGAAGCCGGTATCAGAGGACGGGAGTTGTTATAGGCACCGAGCGCCGAACCGTCGGAGAGGTCTATGACGAGCATCGACGAACTGCCGGCATCTATGCCGCGGGTGTGGGTAAAAACCTCCTGTATGCGGTCGCTGAAATCCTCGGCATGCGCCGGGAGGGCACTGCCACAAAATGACAGAACCAGAAAAAGGATAATACAAAAGGGGTTGTAGAGAAACTTAATCCGTTCGTTTTGTATATTTTCAACTACTTTTGATAAATTCATGCTACAAATTTACAAAAAAGATAAAACTAAAACGATTTTTTAATATTTTTGTATTATCTAATTAAGATGTCGCAGTTCTTAATTCATATTAAGGTGTCGCAGTTCTTAATTCTTAATTTCTTAATTTCTTAATTCCTACTTCTCACCTCATAACTCATACCTCTTACTTAACATACATGTACACCCGACGGCCATATACCTTCGACCGTGTCGTGCGGATAATATTTTCGCTCGCGGGCACGTTGATCGCCCTCTATCTCCTGAACCTCCTCAAAAGCGTGCTGCTGCCGTTCTTTGTAGCATGCCTGATAGCATATATCCTCGAACCATTGGTGAAGTGGAACATGCGCATCACGCGCCTCAAACGGCGTTTTGTGCCGGTGATCATGACACTCATCGAGGCTATAATCATCGTTTGCGGCTTCTGCGCCATCTTTATCCCCTATTTGGTCAATGAATGCACGGAGATGGCGGAGATGGTGCACAAATATGCCACTACGCAGATCAACATACCGTTTATCTCGCAGCAGGTCCATGATTTTATCCGCGACAACATCGATTTTGAAAAGATCTCGCGTATGCTGACTCGCGAGGAGTGGCAGTCATTGGCGCGCAAGACCCTCTCGTCGTCATGGACGGTCATTTCGTCGAGCATCACTTTCCTTATCAGCGCCATAAGCTGGTGCATCGTGTTCCTTTATGTCATATTCATCATGATGGACTACGAGAGGTTGATGCTCAGCTTCCGTCTGCTCATACCCCACCGTCACCGCAACCGGGTGTACAGCATTGTCCACGACGTGGAGCATACCATGAATCTCTATTTCCGCGGACAGGCGCTTATCGCATCTATCGTCGGTATCCTCTTCTCGATCGGTTTCCTCATCATAGGGCTGCCGATGGGTGTGGTATTAGGTCTCTTTATAGGCATACTCAACATGGTGCCGTATCTGCAACTTATCTCCCTGCCGATCACGGCGTTGCTCTGCGTGGTATGGACTGTAAGCACGGGAGGTGACTTCTGGGTGATTTTTGCCGAGAGCATGGCGGTTTACATAGTGGTGCAGGTACTTCAGGACATGATAATCACCCCCAAGGTGATGGGCAAGGCAATGGGGCTCAATCCGGCGATCATCCTCTTGGCGCTCTCGGTATGGGGTTCGCTGTTAGGATTCATGGGTCTTATCATCGCCTTGCCGCTGACTACGCTCATCCTCTCCTATTATAATATGTATGTCATAGACCGTTATCAGGATCCCCTAACCGAACTCGCCGAGGAAATAGAAGACACCCCCGACACTCCTGACCACCACGATCCAAACACAGTATCGTAACATTCGAGATGAGACATAGCTTCTTAACGATTCAAACACTGCCATCATAATGATAACTCTACCTATATCAGCCTCATACAATGGGGTAACCGAAACAATTGACAACACGGTCACGGAGATTGCCACGACGATCAATCCCGATGGAGCCTCACATACAAATGAGGAGGAACATACCAACGGACTGATTGCCGATCTTGCACTCATCCTGCTCTTAGGTGCCATCGTCACCTTGCTTTTCAAGAAGATGAAGCAGCCGGTGGTACTCGGCTATATCCTCGCCGGATTCCTGGCGAGTCCCAATTTCGAGTACCTCCCCTCCATATCCAACCTCGAGAACATCAAGTTCTGGGCAGACTTAGGTATTGTGGTGCTGATGTTTACGATCGGCCTGGAGTTCAGTTTCCGCAAGCTGATGAACTCCGGTTCGTCGGCAGTGGTGACTGCCCTTATCATCATTACGGGTATGACGTTCGCCGGTTTCGGTGTCGGGTGTCTGCTACATTTCAATACCATAAACTGTATTTTCTTAGGGGGTATGATCTCGATGTCTTCGACGACGATTATCATGAAGTCGCTCGATGACTTGGGGTTAAAGCAGAAGAAGTTCGCCGGTCTGGTGCTCTCTGTGCTGATTATCGAGGACCTGTTTGCGGTGCTTATGCTTGTCCTCCTCTCCTCACTTGCCATGGGGGACGTGAAAGGATCGGAATTACTTTTCAGCATCGGCAAGCTGGTATTCTTCCTGATAATCTGGTTTATGGTGGGTGTATACCTGCTGCCGTCGTTCCTCAACCGGTCGCGTGCGTTCCTCAATAATGAATCGCTGCTTGTGGTCTCGATGGGATTATGCTTCTCGATGGCGATTTTCAGCGTGATGTGCGGTTTCTCGCTTGAGTTGGGAGCCTTCGTCATGGGTTCGATTTTAGCGGGCACTGTGATGGCGGAGCGTATCGAGAAGGTGCTGAGTCCGGTAAAAGACCTGTTCGGCTCGGTATTCTTCATTTCGGTGGGCATGATGGTAAATCCCTCGGTACTTGCCACTTACTGGGGCGAGATTCTGCTGTTGGCGGTCGTGGTGATCGTGGGTATGATCATCTTCGGCACGTTGGGTATGCTCGTAACGGGTCAGAACC
>CAZAWP010000017.1:0-5983 GCA_964488855.1 uncultured Sangeribacter sp. | reverse complement strand
ACACAGGTTGGTGAGTTCTCCTTTATCATCGCCTCGTTAGGTATGTCGTTAGGTGTGCTCAATGACTCGCTGTATCCGATCATCGTGGCGGTATCGGTACTGACGATATTCACCACCCCCTATTTCATCAAGATGGCGGACTCGGCTTATACTGTCTTGGAGCGTCACCTGCCGAGCGGTCTCAACTTCCTTATCAACCGTTATGCGAAGCAGGTTGTGGATACCAACGAGACACGCCGTCTATGGCGCGCCATCATCAAGCGTTACCTTTGGCGTATAGTTTTATACTCGGTGATTCTGTTGGCGATGATTCTGATATCGCGCAATTTCCTCTTCCCTATCATGGAGAATCTGCTCAAGGACTGGGGTCACTTGATAGCTACTATCATCACTATGCTTGCCATGTCTCCGATCTTGGTTGCCATGTCTTTCAGCACCACCAAGCCGGATGAGCGTATAAAGCTGCACCAGAGTGCCTCGTTTTATGATGTGCCGTTAGTGGCGATGCGGATTGTGCGTTACCTTATCGGACTTTTCTTTATCGTCTACTTCGTGACGCTGGCATACTCGACGTTAGCGGGATGGCTTGTGGGCGTGGGATGCTTCATGCTCCTCATCATCGTCTCCTCGTCGCGTCTTGCCCAGCATTATCACCGCATGGAGGTGAAGTTTATGAATAATCTCAACAGCCGCGAAAATACCCGTCTCGGCACCAACAACAATCTCGTCGAAGACCTTCATCAGGCTTATATCGAGGTGCGTCCGACCGATTCATACGTGGGTGACCGTCTGTGCGACTCGGGATTGCGCCGCGATTACGGTGTAAGTGTGTCGAGTATACAGCGCGGCGACCTCTACATGCCGCTGCCCTCAAAGGATGCACGCATATTCCCCGGTGACATTTTGGGTGTGATCGGTACTGACGAACAGTTGAAGACTCTTAATGAGGATTTGGAATCGGCGGCTTCGGTGGCTCCGGCACCTCCTGCGCAACATAAGGTAGAGTTACAGAGTATACTGCTCACCCCTAATTCACCGATTATAAACAAGAAGTTGGCGGAAACCAATATCGGTGCCAATTTCTACTCGATGCTTCTGAAGGTACGTCATGCCGACGGTAGCTACGAGCAACCGACTGCCGACACTATCCTCAGGGAGGGTGACCTCATCTGGGTTGTCGGCGATCCCTCGGGATTTGAGGCGATGAAAGGGGCTTAATTAAGTTATAGGGCAGAGTGATGAGGTAATAAGGACAAGGTCGGTTCCTTGTACTATACATTGGTTTTGAACTGGCGGGGATAGATGATGAGGAGGTTCTGGGCGGCGAAGTGGCGGGAGATGTAGCCGGGAAGCGAATCGAGGTTAGCGTCGCTCGAGATTGAGCCTTTGCGCGCCAATACGGTAACCAGCAGGTCGTCGTCGCCGATCTCCGAACTGTGCAGGATGAAATCATCCCAATTATCCATGCGGCGTACTTCATGACGCACGGGATATTGGTTTTCCTCTATAAAGGTCGAGATTGCCTGACCTGTGGTCTTGGTGGCGATGAATATGAGGCGTGCATCTATCTGCGCTCCCATGGTGGCGACACGATCCACCCACTGCGCGAAACCGGTCTCATACTCGGCATCATGACCGGCGACTACAACAAGGCGGTTTACGGCATCGACGGGGGTGAAACTGCGCAATATCATTATCATGCTGTCGCTGCGGTCGATGAGCTGCTCGATCGTGGCTCCATAAAACGAATCAACCATATTGGCGCGGTGGTGCATGCCGACGATGAACTCGCTGGCATTCTCCTCTTTACTTACACTCACCATTCCGGAGGCGACGTTGAGGTCATAGCGGATGATTTCCTTGACCTCGACATCGGCTGTCTGCGCCATCGAGCACGCAGAGCGCATCGCCACGCGTCCGGCTGCCATCTGCCTCTTATCGTCGCCGGTGCGCACATACAGTACGGGCATATAGCTCGTCTCCGATTCGTGGCGGGTAAGCAGGGCGAGGCGCATGAGTCCGTCGGCGGTGTACGGATTGGCTACCGATACGAGGGGACGTACGGTGCGGTGCTCCATATCTCGTTCCTCGGGGCCATCCTCTTCAAGCAGATGCATGCGGATTCTCTTGGCTGACCGCTCTGTAAAGACTGAGGCTATGATGCAGCAGACGAGTATCATGACGACGGCGCCGTTCATCACATCCTCGGTAAGCAACTCATATTTGATACCTATCATTGTGGCAGCGATGGTTGCAGCCGCCTTGCCGGAGGTCAGTCCAAACATGAGATTGCGGTCATCGCGGGTCATGCGAAACATCTTTTGCGCTATCCACGTTGCCAACCATTTGGTACCCAATGCCACCACTACCATATTGACGGCGACCCATACTACGTTCCACCCCTTGATGATGACCCCGATATTTATAAGCATGCCCACCCCTATCAGGAAGTAAGGGATGAAGATGGCGTTGCCGACGAAGCGGATATTTTTCATCAGTCCGCTGCGCTCGGGGATGAGGCGGTTAAGTACAAGGCCGGCGTAAAAGGCTCCCAAAATAGCCTCCAGGCCGATGAAGTTGGCAAACTGGGAGGCTATGAACACCAACGAAAGGATGAAGATAAACTGCATGACCGGGTCGGCGAAACGGCTGAAGAAGCGTCTCGTCAGCCACGGGAAGCCGTAACCCACCACTACCATATAGATACCCATCATCACGAAGAGCTCGATAAGGGAGAGGGGGTCAAAGAAGCCATCTACTTTCACGGCTATCACTTCGGCAAGTGCCAACAGGGCAAGCAATACCGCTACTATCGTGCCTCCTACTGCCACCAATGCTCCCCGAGAACCGGACAGTCCGAAGCGGCTGACGGTCGGATAGGAGATGAGGGTGTGCGAGGCGTACATCGAGGCTATCAGCACTGCGCTCGACCAACTGATGTTAAAGGCATACCGTGCGCCGAAGATACCCACCGCCATCGGTAATCCGAAACTCAGCAATCCGAAAATGACTCCTTGGCGGGCGTTCTGACGGAAGTGGTACATGTCGATTTCGACCGCCGCCAGAAACATGATGTAGAGGATGCCGACTTCACCGAATATCTTGAAGCTCGCATCGCGGTCGAGGAGGTTAAAGCCGTAGGGACCCACAATCATACCCGCAATGATCAACCCCACCAACTGCGGCACCTTGATTCTCTTGAAAAGGAGGGGTGCCAACAGGATGATCAGTAGCACAAGCAGGAAGATTGTAACCGGCTGCTGTATGGGTAAATGCGGTACGGATAAGGTCATGCAGGCTTTTTGTCAAAGTTTATTACGACCCGGGATTGTTAATACGATCCCGTGATTTTAAAACAGTCCCGGGTGCGGGTCAAAGGTTATACAGGTCACGCGCGTTGGCATCGGTGATGTCGCAGACGTCGCGGGGATCTACCCCGAGGGTATCGGCGACTTTGAGCATGACATGCGGCAGGAAGGAGGATTCATTGCGGTGACCGCGATACGGCACCGGTGCCAGATAAGGGGAATCCGTCTCCAAAACGATACGGTCGAGACCGATAACGGGAAGTGCCTCCCGCAATCCGGGCGCATTCTTGAATGTCACCACTCCCGTAATGCCGAAATAGGGATCACAGACTTCACGGATCTTCTTGACCTGCTCGGCATCGGATGTATAGCAATGGAAGACCATCTTGGGCAACTTGCCATACTCCTCCTTTTTACTGCGGAGAACCTGCAGCACTTCGTCGAAACCGTCGCGGCAGTGGATGATGAGAGGCAAATCGTGTTTGACAGCCAGATCTATATGCTCGCCAAACGCCTCGCACTGTACCGACGCGTCCGGTCCTTCGCAATACAGGTCGACGCCGGTCTCCCCGATTGCCACGACCGGAAGGGTATCAATCTCGGCAGCCATCGTCGCCAAGTCCTCGCGCCAGTTCTCCCCCAGTTCGGTAGGGTGAATGCCTACGGCGATGCGCGTAACGTCGGGGCGTAGTTCATTCAGGCGCTTAATTGGTTCCCAGCTTTCCATGTCCACCCCGGGGAGCACCATCAGTGACACTCCCGAGGCGAGGGCGCGGTCAACGGCTTCGGTACCGCCGTTCTCAAATTCCTCGGAATAGAGGTGAGTGTGAGTATCAATCATTTACGGCGTCCGGTTAATTTTTCTACGATCTTGCGGAACGGTTCGCGGGCTGTCTCGTCAAGTCCGGTAGCCTTGAGGGCTGCCAATGCTTTTGAAGAGTAAGACATGACTGCCTCGCGTGCCTCCTCCGACAATCCCATCTTCTCGTACAGGC
Source organism: uncultured Sangeribacter sp. (assembly GCA_964488855.1). Classification (GTDB taxonomy): domain Bacteria; phylum Bacteroidota; class Bacteroidia; order Bacteroidales; family Muribaculaceae; genus Lepagella. Next base: position 1,680 of record CAZAWP010000017.1, on the reverse strand, counting down.
GTGTAACCACCTTAACCTTAGTCGGACCTGCCTCAAGAGTCATCGCCTCCGAAAGAGCCACGCTGTCGGCATCTGCACGATTCATGCCGGCGACGTAAAGATAGGTCTTTTTGTTATTATTGATGTCTCCGCCGATAGGTTTGCCGAATGTGTTGGCATCTCCGAAAACATCAAGCCAGTCATCCTGTATCTGGAAGGCGATACCGAGATTGTAGCCGAACTCACCCATCTTATTGACAGCCTTGACCGATGCGCCGGCGACGAGTGCGCCGGTCTGACACGCAGCACTCAGGAGTGCTCCGGTCTTGAGTCCGATCATCTCCACATATTCGGGGAGGGGTATCTCCTTACGGTTCTCGAAATCCATATCGAGACGCTGACCTTCGTAGACACGCAGTGCCATCTCGTTAAAGAGATTCATGACGGGGCGCAGGATCTCATCGGGAACCTGTGTCATGAGCTGGGTGGCGAGGGTGAGCATTGTGTCGCCCGAAAGGATGGCGGTATTTTCGTCCCAACGGGCGTGGACGGTCTGACGGCCTCGACGCATGTCGGAGTGATCCATCACGTCGTCGTGAAGGAGGGTGAAATTATGGAAGACCTCGAGGCCGAGAGCCGGGGCGATGGCGGACTCTTCAGAAGCACCGAAGGCCTCGGCAGTCATAAGAGTAAGCGAGGGACGGAGGCGTTTGCCGCCGGCACTGAGGTTATAGGCGATAGGACCGTAAAGTCCCTCAAATTTACCTCCGGGCAACTCCATATCCTGGAGAGCCTTCTCTATCAATGAAGAATAATCTGAAAAGGATTTCATCTTTTGCAATCAGTTATTAGTGACCATATTTCTCGACTATTGCTGCGGGCAATTCTGTGCTTGAAGAGGCGATGATGGCTGTCTTCAATCCGATGAGGAACCGGTTATAGGTCATCGTATCTTCGGCGCAGGCAACCTTAAAAGCCTTGACTTCCTCATCTACATCCTTTACCGACATCTGGTTATCGCGGATCTTGGCGAGGTATTCGAGACCGAGTTCATATCCGAGACCCTGCATATTGTCGGCACCGGCCTTGCGGAAGAGGAGCATTCTGTCGGCGAGGGGCAGCGCGTTGGCAAAAGCATCCATCGCCTCGCCGAATGTCTCACGTTCGGCATCGGTGTAATGATCGTATGCGTAGGCAGTAGCGAGTGCCAGGGTGTCGATGTGCGTACCGGGCACCCTGCCGATAGCCGCGAGGCATACGAAGCGGGCCACGGAATCGGGAGTGGCATTCTGCATGACGTAAGCCACGCGCTCGGCATCGCTGCCGGCGTTGAGAGCGGTCGGGAAACCGGACTCCGCTTCGCCACCCTTTGACTTGCACCCTGTCAGCGCCATTGAGAGGACACTCACAGTCGCGAGAAGACCCATTACTGCGAAAACACTTAAAATACTCTTTTTCATATCAGTAGTGTTGTATTAAGCAAGATGGTATGTAAAGTTTAAACTTAAATTAAGGCAAAATCGCCTGAGACATATCGTGAAATTACGAGCCAATTGGCTTGTATGATACAAAAATAATAAAAATAGCCATAAAAATTATGTAGAATCGACTAAAAGCATTATCTTCGCGTACAAAACCGAAAGGAATGGTGCTCGAGTGGCTGAAGAGGCACGCCTGGAAAGCGTGTATACGCCAAAAGCG
>CAZAWP010000016.1:0-23255 GCA_964488855.1 uncultured Sangeribacter sp. | reverse complement strand
ATTAGATTTTAAGGTTAACGCAAGATTGGTTGTCGGGATGACAATCAATTTTTTTGTTTTATAACCTATCCTTTTTGTCGCATGGTTTCTATTAGTTATTTTTGTAATAACCTAAATTTTTATAGTTCCTAAGTAGATCTATAGACTATAAAAACTATAGACCTAAAACTATAGATCAAAAACTAAAAACTATGAACTAAAAACTATAAACCAAACTATAGACCAAAAACTATAATCCAAAAACTAAAGACTATAAAAACTATAGGCTATCTGAACAACTATAAGCTATATGAACAAGATACGAATTGGGCAGGGATATGATGTTCACAAATTGGTGCCGGACAGAGAACTGTGGCTGTGCGGGCTGAAGGTGGATCATACCCTCGGATTATTGGGGCACTCCGATGCCGATGTTGCCATTCATGCCCTTTGCGATGCCCTCTTGGGAGCATTGGCGCTCGGTGATATTGGCAAACATTTTCCCGACAACGATCCACAATATAAAGGCATCGACAGCAAGAAACTTCTTAGAGAAGTCGTCAGCCTTATTCACCAAAAGGGTTATCATGTAGGCAATGTAGACATCACTATCTGTGCCGAACGGCCGAAACTCCGTCCGCATATTGACACTATGCGCGAAATCCTCGCCGGTATTCTCGAAGTCAGCGTGGAGGACGTTTCAGTCAAGGCCACAACCACGGAGAAACTCGGCTTCACCGGCAGGGAAGAAGGTATAGCCGCAATGGCAGTGGTATTACTGTACAGTTAAGTATAATCTGCACATTTAGCAACAACTCCAGACCAAAGGTAAGGATGCATCAGGTAATATATCCGGCAATAATATTGGCAGTGGCTGCAATCGGGCTCGTCAGGGGGTTCCGGTTGGGGTTTAGCGTGCAGCTGCCGGGTGTCATCGGCATGGCATTCGGCATAATAGCCGCACGGATACTCGCCCCGGCATTCGATTACTACATCGGAGATGCCATACCCCAATGCAAACTTGCGTGTATGGAGGAGTTCTATTACTCCAACATCAGCGCCGGAGTGATATATCTCATCGTCTTTGGAGTGATGAGCGGACTGACCTCCTTCCTGAAGATTGCCCTCCGCAAGATACCCACGACCCTACTGAATAATCTCGGAGGGATGGTGGTATGCTGTTTCAAGTATCTGATGCTTGTCTCGGTAATGCTAAACCTGATGCTCTGTTGTCGCGATGAAGACTCACTGATACGGAGTGCCCGCAGCGATGACGGCAACATCGAGTATGAGGTAATGTTGCTGGCACCGGCACTTCTCGGCAGCGAGGATGTGACCGAGCTGGCACACAAACTGCAACTCGAGGAAGCCAAATACATATCATGATAGGATAGCTTATAGTTCAAGTCAGGTATACTTGCCGGTCATGTTAAGTTTACTTGCCGTTCAAATGAGGCTGCTTACCGTAGCTTCACAACCACAGAGCGTCACCGAGTGTTACTTATAAGAGTAGGTGACATTTTCTTAAAGAAAAAACCAAGGAATAGAAAAAACAATAACTCATGTTAAAGATAAATCAACTGCGAGCCGAGATCAACGGCAAAGAGATATTAAAAGGGATTGACCTTGAAGTGAAACCCGGCGAAGTGCATGCCATCATGGGTCCTAACGGTTCCGGTAAATCAACCCTCTCGATGGTACTGGCGGGTAATCCTGCATACACACCTACAGGAGGTACCGTAGAGTTTTACGGTAAAGATCTCCTTGCCATGACTCCGGAGGTGCGCAGTCATGAGGGATTGTTCCTCGGTTTCCAGTATCCTGTGGAGATACCGGGAGTGTCGATGGTCAACTTCATGCGTGCCGCCGTTAATGCCAAGCGCGAGTATTTCCATCAACCCCCCATGTCACCCACCGAGTTCCTCAAGATGATGCGCGAGAAAAGGGCGGTGGTAGATCTCAACGATAAACTCGCCTCCCGTTCGGTTAATGAAGGATTCTCAGGCGGCGAGAAGAAGCGTAACGAGATATTCCAGATGGCGGTGCTCGAACCCCGTCTCTCAATTCTTGACGAGACAGATTCCGGTCTTGACATCGACGCACTGCGCGTAGTGGCAGAGGGTGTAAATAAACTTAAAAGTGATAACAACGCCACAATCGTCATCACTCACTACCAGCGCCTCCTCGACTATATCAAGCCCGATTTCGTGCATATCCTTTATAAGGGTAAGATAGTAATGACCGGCGGTCCCGAGCTCGCCCTCGAACTCGAAGAGCGCGGCTACGATTGGATCAAGGAACAGGTGGATGCTCAGTAACAACGGAGGAACGGATATGAATGAACTTCAACAATATATAGACATCTATCGGCAGCATCACAAGGATATTGATCTGCATAGCTCGGCACCGCTCAATGCACTGCGCAAGGAGGCGATGTTGCGACTCGACCTCGAGCAGTTGCCCAAGGCCGGCAGCGAGAACTATGAGAATATAGATATTCCTGCCATGCTCGCCCCCGACTACGGTATTAACCTTAACCGAGTCCGCATCGACGTGGATACCCGTCAGACCTTCGGCTGTGACATACCCTTGCTCACCACGCGCCCCATGGTTATGGTAAACGATATACCGGCGCCCAACGAGACGAAACTCCCTGACGGTGTAGAGTTCGGTAGCTTGAAGGAATATGCCGACAAGTACCCCGAATTAGTCGGGAAGTATTATGGCAAACAAGGAGATCTATCCAATCCCCTGACTGCCCTGAATACCCTTTTGGTACAGGATGGATTCATATTGCACGTGAAGAAAGGTGTCAAACTCGACCGGGCACTACAGCTTGTCAATATCCTTTCGGCAGGAGCATCATTGATGGCAGTTCGGCGTGGACTCATCATCATAGAGGAGGGTGCCGAGGCATCCCTGCTTGTCTGCGATCATACGCAATGTATCGGATATGATATGGCAGCACTTGAGACCATCGAGATATATGTGGGTGCTAATGCACGTTTCAATTATTACGACCTTGAGGAGTCTACCGAAAATACCCGCCGACTTTCGACCCTCTATCTCCGGCAGGATAGGGATAGCCGCGTCACAATCAGCGGTCTTACCCTTTTTAACGGACTTACCCGCAATGAGTATTATTGTAAATTTAAGGGAGAGAATGCCGAGCTGCAGCTTTCAGGCATGGGTATCGAGGATGAGCAGCGCAACCTCTCGACCTATGCCCGTGTAGATCACAGCGTAGGGCACTGCAAGTCAAATCAGATATTCAAGTACACCCTCGACGAGGCAGCCCGTGGCAGCTTCACAGGATTGGTGTTCGTTGCGCCGGGAGCGGTAAAGACCGAGGCATATCAGTCCAACCGTAATCTCATCGGCAGTGAGGCAGCCCGCATGATCAGCAAACCGCAGCTTGAGATTTATAATGATGATGTGAAATGTTCCCATGGTTCGGCGACCGGTCAGCTTGATGCCCTCCAACTCTTTTACATGCGCACCCGCGGTTTGAGTGAGGAGACAGCAAAACTGTTGTTGAAGCAGGCGTTTATGGCTGACGTATTGGATACGATCACCATCCCGGTGCTGCATGAGCGACTGAATCATCTGGTAGAGAACCGCTACGCAGGATGCGATAACGCATGCTCTCGGTGCGCCGGATGCAAGTAAATTGAAGAAAATATAGAAAACTGAATTATGGATAGATCCTCATTACTGACGGCGCAGGAAGTAGCGGCAATACGTCATCGCTTCCCGATACTTGAACGCAAGATAGGGGAGAAGCCACTGATATATCTTGACAATACAGCGACCTCCCAGACTCCCGACAGCGTGGTGACGGAGATAACCAATCTCTACGAGCACACCAAGGCTAATGTGCATCGTGGTGTCCATACACTGTCGCAGGAAGCCACTGAGCTGCAGGAAAAGTCACGTCGGCGCGTTCAGAAATATATCAATGCAGCAAGTCATGAGGAGGTTATTTTCGTGCGTGGCACCACGGAGGCTATCAATCTTGTGGCATCGTCGTACGGACAGCGGTTTAAGGATGGAGACGAGATCATCCTCACCGTCATGGAGCATCATGCCAACATCGTGCCGTGGCAATTGATACGCAGCCATGCGGATGTAAAGATTCGTGTGGTCGAAATAGACAGTGAGGGGAAACTCGACATCGGGCAATACAAATCGCTGTTTAACGAGCGGACCGTCATGGCGGCTTTCTGTCATGTCAGCAATGTATTGGGCACGATTAATCCCGTCAAGGAAATGACGGCTATTGCTCACAGTCACGGCGTGCCGGTGCTTGTAGATGGAGCTCAGGCCGCTCCGCATCTTCATATCGACGTACTGGATATAGATTGTGATTTCTATGTCTTTTCGTCGCACAAGATGTATGGACCCACAGGTATCGGCGTACTTTACGGCAAGAAGGAGATTTTGGAGACGATGCCTCCCTATCAGGGTGGCGGAGAGATGATCAAGCATGTGACGTTTGAAAAGACCACGTATGCTGATCTTCCCTTTAAGTTTGAGGCAGGCACTCCCGATTATGTGGGGATTGCGGCGTTTGACAAGGCGTTTGATTTTATAGAGGAAATCGGTCTTGACCGCATCGAGGCGCACGAAACAGCGTTACTCGACTATCTCACCCCGAAACTCTTGGAGATACCGGGGTTGCGGATTTACGGTACAGCGCCGCATAAGTCAGCGGTTATAAGTTTCAACGTCGGCAATATCCACAATTATGATATCGGTATGCTTCTCGATAAATTAGGTATCGCCGTCCGCACAGGTCATCACTGCGCCCAACCGCTCATGGAGCATTTCGGCATCCCCGGCACCGTCCGTGCCTCCTTTGCCGTCTACAACACCTTCGCCGAAGCCGACGCTTTCCTCGACGCTCTCCACCGCGTCCTCGCCATCCTCCAATAAATCACATTGTCCTGAATCACATCGTCTCGATGCGGTCGATGACGAGGCGGAGGTTACGCTCGGCGGAGTGGAGTTCGCGGAGCAGGCGGCGCTGGTAGGGGAGGCTCAGGCCGTAGAAAAGGAGGCCTACCGGGAAACACCATTTGCAGAACGAACGCAGACGGCGGTTGCGAACGGGATAATATATGCCAAGCGGGCGGATGACGGGAACCGCCTCAATCGCCGCCAAGAGCTTGATGTCACGGCTGTCACTGAGGTATTTGGCAAGGGCGTTAAGACGATCGCCCAATCGTGCAAGCCCTCCCGGACGGATACCCTGATTCCAGTAGCGCATATAATGTAACACCACAGGAGTGCCACGGTGCCACTTCTCTACTGCATCAAGGGCTCGCTCAGCCATTTCCTTGGCAACCGCAGGATCTACCTCGTTGATGATGACTTTCTTGAGAGGAATATGACGTTTGTCGGCAAGACCGAATACATATCTGATGATTCGCATATAGGACTCCTTGTCAAAGACGGTGGAGTCATTCATTGCCTTGTAAGTGACATAAATACCCAAAGGCGCCAAGACGAACGTCGATAACCACATTCCTAACCATATCGGCCAGTGTCCGTCACGTGCCATCTTATAGCCCGTATTGTCGATAATGTAATATACGAGGAAGAGTAACACCGAGATTACCAACGGAGTACCCAATCCACCCTTGCGTATGATGGCACCCAACGGTGCACCGATAAAGAAGAAAATGATACACGCCACCGAGAGAGTGAACTTCTTGATGAGCTCGATTTCATGACGGCGGAGGATTCTCTTCTCGTCGCTGATATAGGCAGAGCGGAACTCAAACTCATTCTTCTTCATCTCCGCGATACGCCGGGCACTTGCCATAAGTTCCGCCTGATTGCTCTCGGTAAGGGTGCTTATCAGCGAGTCGATCGACACCGGGGTAACACCTTTGAGATTCCTCGCGACGGGATTTGCCGCGGTAACGGCTGCCGTGGGGCGCGAGAATGCGTCGTGCGTCTCCTCGCGGTTAAACTCGGAGGGGGTATATGATGCCGAACTGTTGGCTGAGGATGTGCCGGTGAGCATGAGCCGCGGGAAAGCGCGCTCGTTTAGTTCGCGGGCGGCAACATATCCCAACGAATCAATATTGTGCCCTAACGAATCAATGGTTGAGCTTAGTTCGCTGATATTCTTACCTACATATTGCTTGCGGATCCCCTCCTCGTCCAGACGGTTGAAATTGGCGTCAAAAGGAATAAAAATCTCCTTCTCATGGAAACTTTCGCGCCCGAAGGGTTTGTTCTGCAAAGCCCGTATGTCCCCTAAATTCTCAAACTGACGTCCGTGGAAGAGGTGAAGATACAGATATTTCTTGTCCGGGGTGAAAGAAAGACGTGCGGAGTCGGCAAGAAGTACCATGCCGGCATTTGATGATGAACCGACATCATATATCATCACATCGCGGAGCAGACCCGTGTCGTGATCCTTCTTGCGTACGTAGAAATTGTACCCCGGTATCTGACTGTAAAATGACCCCTCGGTGATCTCCAGCTCAGGACTCTTCTGCTTGACCGAAAAGAGGAGCGTGTACATCTTGACCTGCGCACGCGGCAGGACATCGTTCTGAAAAAAGAATGCCGCCACTGCCAATATGCTCACGAAGACTATCAGAGGCTTCATCACATTGACCAGCGATATGCCCGCAGCCTTCATGGCGGTAAGCTCCGACTTCTCACCCAGGTTACCGAAAGTCATGAGGCTGGCGAGAAGGATGGCAAGGGGGAGCGCCATCGGCACCATCGTGAGGGCGGCATAAAAGAAAAGCTCCGCTAACACCCCGAACGACAATCCCTTGCCTACCAGTGTGTCGATATACTTCCACAGGAACTGCATGAGCACGATAAAGAGCACAATGAAAAAAGTCATTGCGAACAGCGGCAGGAATGATTGCAGTATAAAAGTATAAAGACGCTTAAAAAGTCTCATGAAGTGAGAGTGTGGTAGAAACGTTGATGTAAAATTACGAAAAAAAACCAATAACCACCTCTTTGAGGTCATATTTTTGCTATCTTTGTAAGGAAAACGGATAAAAGGAGTGTGGTTGATACCGGCTCCCCGGACGATATGGAAATTCAAATATATAACGATATAGAAAAATAAATATAAAGACTAAATATTATCACCATGACATTATTTGAAAGGCTCACAAAGAAGGCGCAGGAGCATCCTCAGCGTCTTGTATTACCTGAATCGCTTGAACCCCGTACACTCCAGGCAGCCGACCGCGTGCTCGCTGCCGGCATCGCCGATGTTATCTTTATCGGTGACCGCAAGGAAATCGAGGCAAAGGCTTTTGAGTTAGGACTGAGTAATATCGAGAAGGCTCAGGTTGTAGACCCCAACAATATGGAGTTTACCGAGCCGTACGCAGAGCTGTATGCTCAGCTGCGTGCCAAGAAGGGTGTCACCCTCTATCAGGCTCGTGAGACAGTCAAGAATCCTCTCTATTTAGGTTGCCTTATGATCAAGGCGGGTAATGCCGATGCGATGGTTGCCGGTGCGTTGAGCCCGACTTCTCATGTATTGCGTGCTGCCTTTCAGGTGCTCAAGACCCGTCCCGGTATCTCGGTGGTATCAGGTGCCTTCATCATGCTCCTTCCGGCGGACTGCAAGTTTGGCGACGACGGCATGCTGGTATTTGCCGACTGTGCTGTCGTTCCCGATCCGACTGCCGAGGAACTCGCACAGATCGCCATCGCCACTGCCAAGACTACCAAGGATATAGCCGGACTTGATCCTGTTGTGGCTATGTGTTCATTCTCTACAAAAGGTAGTGCATCTCACGAACGTGTCGATAAGGTTATCCGCGCCACCGAATTGGCTCACGAGATGGATCCTTCTCTATGTCTCGACGGTGAGCTGCAGAGCGATGCCGCCATCGTCCCCTCTGTTGGTAAGATGAAGGCTCCAAATTCTCCGGTAGCCGGTCATGCCAATACTCTTATCTTCCCCTCTCTCGAGGTCGGCAACATCGCTTATAAACTCGTGCAGCGTCTCGCCGGCGCCGGTGCCGTAGGTCCCATCCTTCAGGGTCTCGCCGCTCCTGTCAATGACCTGTCGCGCGGTGCCACAGTCGATGATATCGTCAATACCATCATCGTTACCTGTAACCAGGCTATCGGTGACAAGAACCTTTAATTCCAATTAAGCCTAATATCAGCTAAAAAAAGAAATGAAGACACTCGTTTTAAACTGCGGTAGCAGTAGCGTTAAATATAAACTTATCGACAGCGAGTCCAAGGCTGTCCTCGCCGAGGGTGGCGTAGAGAAAATCGGTCTCGCCGACTCTTTCCTCAAATTCAAATTGCCCGACGGCTCCAAGGAGACCATCGAGGTTTCGATGCCCGACCACAAGGAGGCTGTAAAGCAGGTGCTCAAGGTTCTTACAGACCCCGACAAGGGTGTCATCAAGAGCTTCGACGAGATTGAGGCTGTCGGTCACCGCGTGGTGCATGGTATGGAGTATTTCAACAAATCCGTGCTCATCACTCCCGAGGTGGTAGAGAAAGTCAAGGAGTGCTATCCCGTGGCTCCTCTCCACAATCCCGCCAACATCACCGGTATCGAGGCTATCTCGGCTTTGATGCCCGAGGTTCCTCAGGTTGCGGTCTTTGACACTGCTTTCCACCAGACCATGCCCGCCAAGGCGTACATGTACGCGCTCCCTTACAGCGACTATGAGAAATATGGCGTACGCCGTTACGGTTTCCACGGCACGAGCCACCGTTACGTATCGCGTCGTGCGTGCGAGTTCCTCGGTGTTCCTTACGAGAACCAACGTATCATCACATGCCACATCGGTAACGGTGCGAGCATCACTGCCATCAAGGACGGCAAGAGTGTGGACACCTCGATGGGTCTTACCCCGACCGAGGGTCTGATGATGGGTACCCGTGTCGGTGACGTTGATCCGGGTGCTTTGGTTTACCTCATGCAGTGCCGCAATATTGATGCCGACGGTCTCCAGAAGGTCATCAACAAGGAGAGCGGTGTATTGGGCGTGTCCGGTATCTCCAATGACATGCGCGACATCGAGGCAGGTATCGCCGTCGGTGACGAGCGTGCCAAGCTCGCCATGGATATGTACGAGTATCGTATTCTGAAGTATATCGGTGCATACGCTGCCGTGTTGGGTGGCGTAGACATCATCGTCTTCACCGGTGGCGTTGGCGAGAACCAGGTCAATACCCGTAAGGCAATCTGCGAGAAATTGAGCTTCATGGGCGTGGAGTTCGACGCCGAGGCCAACAAGGTTCGCGGAGAGGAGGTTGAGATTTCGCGTCCTTCTTCTAAGGTGAAGGTGGTGGTTATCCCGACCGACGAAGAAATGATGATCGCTCAGGATACTGCCGAGATTGTCGGCAAGTAATCTTCGGCGTGAATACATAAATAATTATGCTTGATATAGTATATTGGAACGCTGACCCGGTACTGTTCAGCTTCGGTCCGTTCGCTGTCCGCTGGTATGGATTGGCATTTGCCGTAGGCTTTCTGATAGGTTATCAGATAGTGGCGGCGATGTTCAAGCACGAGGGTGCTCCCGAGCGCTGGCTCGGCATACTCTTGGCATACGTGGTGGTCGCCACGATCGTGGGTTCGCGGTTGGGTCACGTGTTCTTTTACGAATGGGACTACTATTCGCAGCATCCTGCCGAGATTTTCAAGGTGTGGAACGGCGGATTGGCGAGTCACGGAGGCACCATCGGAAATATCATCGCACTGTTCCTTTTCTCGCATTTCGTCAGCCACAAGCCCGCTTCGTGGGTCTTCGACAAGATTGTGGTTGCCATCGCCTTGGTGGGTTGTCTGATACGCTTGGGCAACTTGATGAACAGTGAGATCTACGGCGGTCCGACAGATCTACCATGGGGTTTCGTCTTCGTTCGCAATGGAGAGACAGTTCCGGCGCATCCCACGCAACTCTATGAGGCGGCATGTTACTTCGTGCTATTCTGGGTGCTGATGTGGATGTATTGGAAACGTAATGCCGAGGAGCGCCCCTGGCTCATAACGGGAGTATTCTTCTTAGGTATTTTTGTTCCGCGCTTCCTCATCGAGTACGTCAAGAACGTTCAGGTTCAGAGCGAATATGAGATGATAGCCACCTACGGCATGAACCTTGGTCAGATGCTGAGTATACCGTTCATTATACTTGGAGCCGCCCTGGTCATCTGGGCAATGGTTCACCCGCGTCAGCACTGGACCTTCCCCAACCAATTCGCCCCCGAGCCCCCCAAGAAAAAGTAACTCCCTTTTGATACCTTCCCCATACACAGCACCGCCACGCATCCTCGGACGCGTGGCGGTGCTTGGTTATTAGGCATAGTCGGGTATTAATAAGAACCTCGGCTCAATTCGATTTAATGGGCGTATAGTTAAGGATGATACAACTTTTGTTGTGGCAAAACGTTTAAATATTAAAATATTTTACTATATTTGCCACAGTTAAAGGAAAAGAAATATGGATAAGATTGTAGCAGGTAATTTAAGGAAACTCAGGGAGATGGCAAGCTATACTCAGGAGGAAGTGGCGTCTGCACTTGGTATCACACGCTCTGCATATAGTAATTATGAGACTGGAGATAGAGAAGTACCGTATGACATTATAGAGAAAGCGAGTGACTTTTTTGGGTGTGAAATGGTTTTGCTTTTTGAGGATAATGAAAATGCAGAAGCACAGTTATTGGTATCGGCATTTCGCATTGACGGTTATGCCAATGAAGATGCTGAGGAAATAATGAAATTTAAGGATATAGTTAAATCTTACCTTAAAATGGAGGCTATAGAGGCAAGATGAAAGTAGGATTATTAAACTTAATAGAGAGTAAGGTAACCCGTTTTCGTCAGTTCGCCGGGTTAAGTGACAGTGAGGCGGTCAATCTTAATAGCCTTTTATTAAAACTTAACATACTGACAGTTTTCCGTCCTCTATCAAAATCATTTTCAGGAATGAGCCTGCTGGGAAATGGCAAACGGTTTATGCTTATAAATTCGAGTCAGCCGGTATGTCGACAACATTTTACTATTGCCCATGAACTGTATCATTTATTTATGGAGGATACGGTAAGCCTGCATGCTTGTCAGGAAAACGGGAAAAAGAGTGAGTCTGAGCAATGTGCTGATGCTTTTGCATTAATGTTCCTCATGCCGGCATCGGGGGTGATTCAGATGATACCGGACACTGAACTTAAGAGCAGTAAAATTTCATTGGCAACGATTTTGAAACTCGGGCAATATTTCGGTGTGTCAAATGCCGCGGTGGTAAATAGGTTATCTGACATGAATTTGCTATCGCGCGCCGAACGAGAGCATTTCTCTTCAATCCCCGTAAAACGGAGTGCACGGGATTATGGTTATTCCACGGCATTGTATGAGCCGGGCAACGAGGGTCTTGTCATCGGTGATTTTGGTGAGAAAGCTCGACGGCTCTACGAACAAGATAAAATTTCAGAAGGTCACTATCTTGAGCTCCTTCATAAAATCGGAATAGATGGAAACGAAGACTAAGATAGTACTGGATGCAGATGTCATCATCCATTTTATAAAGGGAGAGATGTTTACTCTCCTTTTTGACATATTCCCTGAATATGAATTTATAATATTGGATATTGTCTATGGAGAAGTCACCGTCAATAAAAAGTCAAAGACACAAATAGACAATACTCTCCAATTTATGCGCCATCGCATAAATCATGTTAAGTTTGCGCCAACGGGAGCATCGAGATACGAATACGCCAAATTGATAGGAAGATTAGGTAGGGGCGAGAGCGCTTGCATGATCTATTGTAGAGACAACCACGACGTGTTGGGAAGCAGTAATCTTAGAGATATAAAGGAGTATTGTCTGGAAAATAATATAACTTATCTTACCACAATTGATTTCCTTTATTATGCCTACAAACGCAATAAACTTTCGGCTAAGGAGTGTATATCCTTTATAGAGGAAGTAAATAGCAAGGGAAGCCGACTTCCGATGATTGACATCACTCAATATGTTCCTACCTGTCTGATATAATGATTAATCATCTTTGATAAATAAATTAATCATACCATCTTAGAAAATTAACACCGCCACGCGTCCGGGAACGCGTGGCGGTGTTTGTATAAGGTGACGTTTTATGTTACGAGATGGTTAGATTATTTGCCGGCGATGACTTTGAGGGTCTGGTCGGCAGTCTTGAGGACATAGACGCTGTGGGGGAGGTTGTCGAGATCGGCGCGGGAAGCGACGCTCTTTACTAACATTCCGTCGGTTGAGTAAACTGCAAAAGTTGCGGGGAAATCAGCCGAAACGCTTTCAACTGAATCTTGTGACAGTCCGATCTCAATTTTGCAATCCTGAGTCAATCCTTCGATAATCTGGAAACCATAACCCCATACCGATGTACGATCAACCACAAATCCTGATTTGGTAGGTTTATACTCGGTTCCTCCAATTTTGTAAGACAGCTTATGTACAAGCATGAAATTCATAAATAGAGGCAGAGGTTCACCCGGATTGATATAAAGAGTGGTATGCTCCGGGAGGTCAATTATATTATAATTAAAAGAATTGGGATAATAAGTATCGGGGACATAAACAAAATCCGGCGAAATCTTAAAATCGCTGCTGAAAGGCTCAATCTGATTAGGATTAATATTGAGTTCAATCTTTATGCGATTCTTTTTTAGACTCGGGTAGGCACTTTCGTATGCAGCTGTTGCCTCTGTGGGTATGGCGATACGCTTTATATAAGGAGATTCAAAAATATAATTTAAATCACCGGCAGGTATCTCGCTCCCCAAAAATGAAACTGCCTGGATTGGGGTTTTGCTAAAAAATTCCGATTTTTTATTACCGTTCTTCCCTATCTCTTTGACTGACGCAGGAATGGCCAAACTGCGTAGCATATAGCATCCCTCGAAATTATAGCCTCCTATACTGGTGACAGTCTCCGGCAATTTAAGAGCATACGTAACAGTATTATCCTTAAAAGCCTCCGGCATAATTCTTGTGACTGAATATTCTTTATCATCAATTGTCACTGTTGCCGGGATATTTATCAATTCAGATTTATTTACCCATTCTCTTACAGCAACGCTGTTTTCGGTCAGAATAGAATACTCAATGCCGTTGATTTCAAGATTATCTGCCGTATTTAAATCTTGAGCAATAGCAGAACCTAAGAAGCACGCGAGGGACAAGGTAATTAAAGTAAATCTTTTCATAATCCTAATGTTTATAGTGTTTGAATGTTAATTTGGGGTGCAATTTAAAAAAAAACTATTCACTCTGCCAAATCAATCTTTATATAATTAACAAAAATTAACAGTGATAAAATTTATACTTCATTGTATCGGATATAGCTTGACTAATCATAAATTCAAAAATATTCAGCCGCTTGAATAAATATCCATAAAAATTATAGAAATTTGAAACAAGCAAATTTTTTAGATATTTTTTGGAAATCTATATGTTTTATGTTATCTTGCATGCAAAATATGATGAGTTATAACTAATATATAGAAATTTTAATATATTAACCTAAACTATAAAAAGCATGAAGAAAGATTTTGGAATTATTTTAGCTTCTTTTCTGATGTTGTCAGGATGTAATTCTTTTGATGAATTGCATGATGAGGTTGTAAATGAAAAGAGAGGATTGCCGGAGTATTGTAGAACAAAGGAAGATGCAATTAAAATTGCAGACAATTTATTTAGCAATATTAATGGAGGAGTTACGAGAAGTAGTAAAAGTATGCCCCATATTGAAACTGCTTACTCCTCTTTGCCAACCCGTGCGGGAGAGGATCCCACGCCGGAATTATATATAGTTAGTTATGGTAGTGATAATGGTTTTGCTCTTATTTCTGCAGATACCCGACGTCCTGTAGATGTTTACGCTTTTTCTGATACAGGAAACTTAAGTTTTAATGATACTATTTCTAATTCCGGATTGGGAGAGTATATAAATAGTATTATTAATACACCTGTCGATACAAATGGAGGATCTTATGGGGATACTCGACCTGGCATTGGAGATGTGGCACCCGTTGAATTTATCGTTCCTCCGTTACTATCTGAAGATGTTAGATCGTGGAATCAAATTACATTAAATAAATATGTGAGAGACAAGGCTGGTGAAAATACCCCCGTTGGATGTGTAGCATTGGCAGCAACTCAGGCAATGTGTTATTACGAATGGCCTGATAGATACCCCTATTATCGATTTGAGACGGCCACGGAAAAATATACATTTGATTGGTCTATACTAAAAAATTACATATATCACGATGATATAGCACGGATGTTGGAGATATTAGGTAGACCGAGTTTTCTGAACATAAGTTATAGTGTTTCCGGAAGTAGTGCCTATGCTTATAATCTTATTAGGACATTTAATCATTTTGGTTACTATTCTATAAGAGAAGATAGTCTAAAGAATGTATATCCTGAAATAATGGATGAATTATCGCAAAAGAATATTTTAATCTTAACCGGAAAATATGCGCAGAATAAAAATGGGCATTGTTGGACTGTGGACGGTTTAGCAAGATGGTTTACTGGTATATCGGGGAGTATTGTAGATAATTTCGGTAAGATATATGAATATTATCTTCACTTTACCTGGGGTCAAGGCTGGCATAAAGGAAATGGTTATTACTATTACCGTAGCGACATCGACTTATTTGACGGTGAGGCAAAATATCTATATCCGGATGAAGATAACAGTTGCGATCATGATACAGGAAAGAATGAGGATCAGACCCTTAGATTTTTCGGGGGGATAAAAGTATATCACGATTTTGCAATAAATAAGGATCGAATACGATAATCAGACACAAGCTATCCATTTTAATATAATTTCTTAAAATATACTCTATGAATAATAAACATCTGATTGCTATATTAATAGGAGCTGTATCGTGTTTAGGAGCTTCGGCGGCGTTAAATACGTATGAGAAGATAACTGTTGAGGGTGTGGAGTATGTGCTTTCACCCCAAGGGTATCTCAGTGTGGATAAGATTGAGAATAATCCGGGATTTGTGAATCTGCCTAATACTATCCGGGTGGATGGTACCGAGTATAGTATCGGGGAGTTGAAGGGTGATGTGTTCCGTCATAATATGAATCTTAGCGGTGTCATCTTGCCGGATAATCTACAGATAATTTCGGCTGACGCTTTTTACAACTGTTATCAACTGCGTGCAATTGCCATACCCGCAAGCGTTAAAAGTATCGGAGATAACGGGTATAGTGTAAAACCCGTCTTTGAGGACACTCCTCTTGAGACTATTTCTTTTCTTGGTACCCAGGTACCCAAGGGAGACTTGAACGGTTTGTTTAAATCTCCGTATCTTAAACAGATTGTAGTGCCTGCAGAGGCAGCCGAGGCATTTGAGACAGCTTGCCCTGCAATCAAGGAGGGGAGAATAAAGGTATACTATACACTGGAGGATGATGTCAAGTACTATTATTATAGGGCAGGCGCGTCGTTTATCCCATTTCAAAAAGGCTATTATCCCTTGTATGTAGCAAATTCATCCGCAGAAATCCCTAACGAGGCTGTATTTTATGTAACCCCCGGTTCTCCGCTGCCATTACTGCTGAATCAGCCCGATATATCGGGCGGTGGCGGCATTGACGTAAAAATAGAAGGAACCGGAACAATCTTGAGTGTAAATGCTGATATGCCCTCAAGTATTTATGTCACTGATGGAGATTACTCTCACAGGGAAGTATTTGCCGGAGATCTCGTATACGATCTTGAAGAGGGTTCTCATATCAAGGTTGTCAGTGCGAATGCAGAAGTAACGGAAGTTGCCGGTGCTTTCCCCGAAACGTTTGCAATTTATGCCGTAGACGGTACTCTCATCAAATCGCAAGCAACAAATGCTGATCTGGAAATTCTCGGCAAAAATATCTATATTCTCAAAGCCGGTGACCGTAGTCGCAAGGTTTTTGTTGAAGGAAAGTAAACATACATCACCACTGACGAGGAAATTAAAAAAACGGCCGCTCTCCCGAGTAGCCGTTTTTTTGACCGGTCATTTTGACCGGTACCTACCTTAATGAACAAAAATCTATCTTCTTTCCGATATTATAACACTCAAATTGTTCAAAACGTTTTGACAATTTTTGAAGTTTAACGTTTCTTAACAATTGAAATGCGAAATTTATTTCATAACTTGCTGTATATTAGTAAAATAAAAATAATCCCGTTTTAAAAATTAATTAGAAAATTTTTAAAACGGGATTTAACTTTTTTCTCGATTATGCCTTAACGCAAGCCTTAAGGTATATCTTACATACGTATTCTTATACCTCACGCCTTAACGCAAACTGTAAGGGATCCTACCGCTAAGGCAGTATTGATTATACCGGATTGATCAGACCGCTGATGGACTCGTCGATGACTTCGAGTTTCTTTGTGCCGCTGTCGCGCCAGAGTTCGCGGTTGTCCTGATACATGATCCATGTGGGATAAGTGTCGATCTTGAAATGACGCATGAGCTGGTGGTCAAACGAACCGTCTACCTTGATGAAATTAGCCTTGTCGCCATATTTCTTCTCAAGTTGCTCAAGGATATATTTAACGTCTACAGCATTTTGCTGACCGGCATGAAGGAATGCAATCAATACGGGCTTGTCTGAAGCAAGCATCTTTTGAAGTTTGTGTGTCATGATATTTATAATTTTTATTTTAATCTATTTACCAATCTGCTTAAATTTCTTTAACAGATACCAATATTATAACACACACATCCTCACAAAGTTTATTTATATCATCCCCTTGTCGATAAGGGTCTCGGCAACCAACCAGTCAAAGGGGGTGTCGAGGTCGAGAGAATGGAGTGAATCCATCTCATATTTCTTTATTTTGCCGAACTGCGAGAGGGGAGACCGCTTTAGTGACTCGGGATTTATGACATAGACAGCACCGTTGTATTCCCACGCCTTGGGAGCATCCTGACGACGTTTTACAGTGCCGTCTCCTTTTGAGAGATGCAGAAAACCCTCCGCGTTTTCCTCAAAACAATTGTAATAGGGATTGGCAGAAGCCTCTTTGACTGACACCACCATGTCGCAATCTCCGTCGTAGAGGTCAATAGCACCCTTAACATCCGCGGCAGTGCGGAAGGGAGAAGTGGGTTGCAACAGTACAATACAGTCGAAACGCTCACCCCGTTTTTCGTAGAACTCGAGGGCATGAAGCAGAACTTCGTACGAGCCGGAAGTATCCGCAGCGAGTTCGGCGGGACGCATGAACGGCACGGGTAACCCGTAAGTGCGTGCCACGTCTGCTATCTCCTCCGAATCGGTGGTGAGACATATATCACAATCCGGAGCAATGGCACGAGCGCTATCAATGGCGTAGCACAATAACGGTTTTCCTCCTAAGGGTTTGATATTTTTACCGGGGATACCCTTACTTCCCCCGCGTGCCGGAATTATCACCAATGGTCTCATAGAACTTCTTTATCGGAAAATGAGGAACAGCTTCAGTTAATAACTTCTCATGTATAAAAGCAACCGAATGGGGTTTGTAATAAGGATTGATACCCTCCTTGCGGCAATATTCGAGGTTATTGGCAGACAGCAAACGTTTTAGAGCCGCAGAAATACTTTCCTTATCATCGGCTGCCCAAGTTACGGTATTACCGACGGTGCGTCCTTTCTGTCGTTCGCCTATGTCAAGGGTGGGTATGCCGAACGATGGAGCCTCACACAACCCTGACGACGAATTTCCAATAACAGCCGTGGCATATTTCAACGCCGAATAATAGCGCCGTCTCCCCAACGAATCAACCGCTATAGCTCGATCCGGATGGTTGGCAACCCACTGTTTGATGACATCAGCAATCTCGCGGCTCCCTGCATCGGAGTTTGGCATGGTTATGATATAACGCATACCCTCTACTTCTTCCAAGGCACTCAGCAGTGCACGGACTTGTTCGGCACCTTGACCCGGTTGAAGAGTGACGGGGTGATATGTCACCACACTATAAGGGTTGGATAAGTCAAAGCCGAGATTTTCAGCCAACTCCTCACGGCTCATGAGGTCAGAGGCATTGACGATATTGTCAGCACCCGGGGCACCGCTGAAGAATACCCTTTCCGGTGCTTCCCCCATTGAGATTACGCGATTGCGGTATTCCTTGGTAGAAGTGAAATGAAGCCAGCTGAGCTTTGTTATGGCATGTCGAATGGAATCATCATACGCACCCTCCGTAATCTCACCCCCATGGAGGTGCGCGACCGGAATGCCGAAGATCAGAGCCGTCGAAGCCGCTGCCAACATCTCGTAGCGGTCACCGAGGATGACAATTACATCGGGTTGTATCTCCTGTAAGGCATCCGCAAGACCGATGGAAAACAATCCCATTGATTTGACGGTACCCGAGGGTGTATCGCTGGCGAGCAACATCTCTATCCGCCGAGTGACATCGAAGCCGTCTGCCTCTATCTCACGTACTGTCATGCCATACTCCGGCGCGAGATGCATGTTGGTGGCGATAATGCTCAATTCCACTCGCTCATCATCGCGAAGTCGCTTCATCAGTGGCGCAAGGATGCCATACTCCGCGCGCGTGCCGGTGATGACACATATTTTACGTGGTTGGACGCTATTATTCATCAATGATAAGGTCGTTAGGGTTATAATCACGTTTGGCGGTGCGACCGACGAACTCCTCCCAGCGCATCGGGGACACCCCCGTGCCGGGGCGCTTGGTGGTAAGGTTTTCGTCGGTGAAAGTATCACCTGCGCTAATCTTACGGGCTGCCACAATCGACTTGCGGGCTATGGGCGCGTTACGCAGTTCGGAGGGGGAGGGAGTCTTGACACCGTCACCCATGGCGATGTTGATATTTCTCACAGCCGATACGAGCGCCTTTAGTTCGGCGGGTTCAAGGGAAGCCTTATGGTCGGGTCCGGGAAGATTGCGTGACAGTGTGAAATGCTTTTCGATGACAGTTGCTCCCAATGCCGTGGCTGCTACGGCTGCCTCTATGCCGCGGGTATGGTCAGAATACCCAACCTTGCACCCTAAAGAGGCTAAAGTATCGAGGGCACGCAGGTTTATTTCGTCGAAAGGTGCCGGATACTCCGTAGTGCAATGTAAAAGGGTGATTTGGTCTCGGCTGAGACCGAAGCGAAGTAATACGTCAAGAGCCGCTTTGACCTCATCGAGAGTCGCCATTCCGGTCGAGAGTAAAACAGGTTTTCCCATTGCTGCTATGCGCCGCAGATAAGGGAAATTAGTCAGTTCGCCGCTCGGTATCTTCCATAACTCCGGCTTGAAACTTTCGAGCAGGTCGATACTCGCGGCATCAAACGCGGTGGATAGAAATCCGATATTATTCTTACGGCACTCCTCGATGATAAGCTCATGATCATCGGGTGTTAGTTCGAGACGACGGAGCATCTCATACTGCGACTCCTCCTTGCCGGTATTCTCTTTCTGATATGAGGCTTGCTTAGCATCCTGCGTAACAAGTGACGAGGCTTTAAACGTCTGGAACTTGACATAATCGGCACCTGCATCGGCAGCCGCCTTGACGAGATCGAGAGCCATCGGCAACGAACCGTTATGATTTACCCCGGCCTCGGCTATGATTATAGTTTTTTGAGTAGAATCTTTCACTGTGTTTTTAATGGATTTTGCGGGCAGGATTTCCGGCATAAATTCCGGGTACGGTTATATCCCTGACTACGATTGCCCCAGCTCCAATGGTCACATCCTCACATATACTGATACCTTGGATTATAATAGCGCCACTTCCGACAAAAGTATTTTTACCGACGGCAGCCCCTCCATTGACAATGGCTCCGGTAGAGATGTGGACGAAGTCGGAGATGACGGTATCATGTTCGACGATCGCTCCGGTGTTTATGATAACATGCTTGCCGACACGGGCATTGGCATTTATTACGGCATTATTGAGGATAACAGTCCCTGCACCCACAACGGCATCGTCGGCAACAAATGAAGATGAAGCTATAACGTTACCCCATTTCACGCCTTGTGAGTCCAAATGGCCGGCAATGCGCTGACGTAGCTTGTTACCTTTTCCTAAATGCCCGACGGTGATAATAAACTCGTTATCCGCAGAGTAATCCTTAGCCTTATCATCATCGCCGATAACGGGATATTTCCCGCTAACCTCCGTATCTTTATCTAAGATTCCTGTAACCGACTTTCCCTCCATAGCCGCGCAAGCGAGCACCGAGCGACAGTGACCTCCTCCGCCGACAGCAATCAGCGGCAACGGTTCATTATGGGCAAGTCCGGTATTCATAAAATTACCGATGAGGGTATATTAACGATACGGTCGGCAAGGTATTCGGAATTGGAGAGGTCACCTCGTTCGGCATTTTGCCACATCGGCAACCGGTGCATGAGTTCCCAGACAGGACGTGTCATCACCTTGTTATCGTTGGAATATTCGAGAAACGCATCCCGCGCTTCGCGATCCGGCATAAGGAGGGCATTAAGCCAGTAGTTGGAGCGACTACCTTCCGGCTCCACCATAAACTTGATGCCGTTGGGTTGGTCGGCGAAGTAGTCGGCATAATGTTTGGCGGTAGCACGCTTCGAGGTGATGAAAGTCTCTATCTGCTCCAACTGTGCACAACCCAAGGCGGCATTGATATTTGGCATGCGGTAGTTATAACCCACCTCTGTATGATAGAACTCCCAACGATGCGGACGCTTGGCCTGCGTGGTGATATATTTGGCATGATTGCCCAATTCCTCGTCATTAAACAGCAGTATGCCGCCTCCACCGGTGGTTATAGTCTTGTTGCCGTTGAAGCTCACGGCACCTATCATGCCGAAGGTACCCGTATGCTTCCCCTTGTACACGGAGCCTACGCTCTCGGCGGCATCCTCGACGAGGGGAATGTTATACTCGGCGCAGATGAGGGCTATCCTGTCTATGCGCACCGGGTGTCCGAAAGTGTGCATCGGTACCACGGCGGCAATGCGTCTGCCGGTCTTGCGGTTGCGAAGCGTCCCGTCATTGGCGACGGTGGTATTTTCCTTGAGCCATTTCTCCAAGGCATCGGGCGACATGCCCATCGTATCTCTATCCACGTCGATAAATACCGGATGAGCACCGATATATGATATGGCGTTGCAAGTGGCGACAAACGACAGAGGTTGGGTAATCACTTCATCGTCCGCCTTGACACCGGCGAGCATCAGAGCCATGTGAAGCGCCTCGGTTCCGTTTACGCATACCACGGCGCGTTTGGCACCGGTGTAGCGTGCCATATCCTCCTCGAAACGGTCCACAAATTTGCCGACGCTCGACACAAAGGTGGTGTCGATACACTCGTTGAGATAATCCTTTTCCTTGCCGGCGAATGTGGGGGCATGGAGGGGGATAAAATCGTTTTCGGTTGCCCCGTAACGGTTGCGTATCATAGCGATGATGTCGGCATACTGCTCCGGCATCGTGGTGTCTCCGAATATTATGGAATCGTGTTGCATAACCTTTACATTTTCTGATCCAAGTTCTTGCCTAACTCCTCGTGATGAAATGACGGGATGAACTTCCCGAGTAATTCGACTACCTCTGCTTTGGTGAAGTCTCCGGCGAAGAGACCGGCAAGACTGTCGCAGCATTTTGCCATAGCGGTCTTGTCGGGTCGCTCGCTGCGCGCCTTAATGACTCCCAGTCCTTTAAAAGATGACATGTCGAGCTCTTCACCCTCGATATAGAACTCCTCGAAACTTTTCTCACCCGTAGTATCGCTCTTGAAGAAATTGACGGGATAAAGTTTGTCTTCGGGTTTATATCTCTTCATCATCTCCTTCGCCTCTTCGTCGCTGCCACACAGCCGTGGCTCCAATCCGCACTCTGCCATAAAGTCGGTGCAGATGTCGGCAAAGGTCTTCATCTGTGCCTCGTCGAGTTTGGGGAAGAAAATCTCGCCGGACTCTCCTAAGATGCAGGCGAGCATACATATCTGTCCGCTCTCTTGGGGTGAGACGAAATAGCGCTTCACATCGACCGGAGCCACAAGCGGCTGACGCTTATGCAGACGGTCATAAAAGCTGAGGGGTAGGGAACCGTTGGAGAAAGCCACATTGGCAAACCGTGCCGTCACTACCTTGAAATAGGGAGTGTACGCCATGATCAGATCCTCCATCAACCGTTTGGAGGCTCCCATTACATTGACGGGGTTTGCTGCCTTGTCGGTCGAGACGCAGAAGAAATGCTGCGGCGGATAATCCCGGAGCAAATCCATGAAACGCTGCGCCTTAAGTACATTATTTTCCAACAGCGCCTGGACTGAATATTTATCTTTCTCGCTGCGGACATGCTTGTGAGCAGAGAAATTGGCTACGATGTCAAATCCCCCGTGTTCGGTAAAAATTTTGCGGAAGATAGGGTTGTCGAAATCAAGGGTATAAGTGAGATATACCGGCGGTACTGTAAGCGACGAATCCGAGCGCAAGTCGCGGGTGAGTTCGGCGAGGCCGTTTTCATTAAGATCCACGACTACCAACTTGGCAGGATTGAAGCGCAAGACAGCCTTGATGAACGACGAACCGATACTACCGGCACCACCTATGACGAGGACAGACTTATCTTTTATCGCATCGCTGAGACGGGCGGCATTTGCCTCGATGTCGTCGGCAAACAGTGACCGGGCTCTCCCCGTGACGCAGCGCGCCGTAAAATCATCTATTTCCGGATACCTCATTTTTAATTCTGTTAATTAATACAGTCTCTTACTTTATGACATGGCGGAATATCACCGCATAGAAGATAAGTCCGACAGAGATGGTGTAACCGATCCACATCTTGGTTCGGCGTGCATACTCGTGTGCCTGTTTCTTGAGGTTGGTCCTCTCGGCATCGGTATAGAGCTTCTTGGAGTTCTCGGAGTCGGCTCTCGTGGCCTCAATCCATGACTGCCGGGTCTTTATGGCGTAATAGAGCGCCAAAAGGCCGGTGGGTGGAAAGCAGAAAAGGGTGATCAGGATCACGACTGCCATCATGGACGGTGGGGCAGTGTCGAAATCCTCATCATCCTCCTGATTCACGGGTATCGACCCGAAGCGGGTCATGATCTCCTCGGGCTCGGTGTCTTCACTCTCTTTCTTGACATCCGTATCCGCGGGTAAAACCACAGGTGCCGGATGCATCTTGTCATAGATGCGGTTGCGCCAGAAGCGGCAAATCTCGGCTACGTCACCCGCCTTTTCCCAATCAGGCATACCCTTACACCAGACGTAGGTGTCGGGACCTACTCCGGCGTCAGGGAGTGCCTC
>CAZAWP010000015.1:7795-24175 GCA_964488855.1 uncultured Sangeribacter sp. | reverse complement strand
CTACAAAGACAGGCAATGCGAAGGCCTCAAGACGTGGGAACGAGCAACAAGCACGGCGCCACGCTTTTTTTGTATCCATCCCCCACCGGTGCCGCAAGAGACCGCCGAAGCGCTTGAAAGGCAGTAGGCATTCAATCCGTATGAGGCTGTTGTAAAACAGCCTCATAAATCCACTTTTTATAAACACTATATCAATAAACTATAAATTTTTTAACCATGAAGATTAAAAATTTGATTCTTAGTTTAGCAGTGGGTGCCCTCTGCGGTTTTATGCTTTCAAACTGTGGAAGTAAATCTGCTATGGATGCTGATTACATCAGCGTAAAAGTTGATAATTCCAATATGTGGAGTTTGCTTGATGTTGAGAATGGCAAAATGGCTTTCACCGACGAATTCTTCGCCCCGGCAACTAATGTCGTCAAGAACGCATTCTTTGTGCAGAATGATGATGGCACATTCGATTTGTATAATATTGAAAATACAAAAAATAAACTCAACCGTGACAGCTATACCTTTGTTACCAACTTCAGTCCTGATGGATTTTCAATTGTGCGTGTGAAAACTGAACCATGGCAAATTGTAAACACCACCGGTCAGGTTATTGCTACCCTCGATAAAAATCTGGGTGTTGCAAGTGGATTTGGTCCCGATGGTCTCGCTTTGATATTTAATAAAGATAAGAAATTCGGTTTCATTAATACCAAAGGAGAGATTGTGATCAAACCGCGTTATGAGAATGCTAAAC
Source organism: uncultured Sangeribacter sp. (assembly GCA_964488855.1). Classification (GTDB taxonomy): domain Bacteria; phylum Bacteroidota; class Bacteroidia; order Bacteroidales; family Muribaculaceae; genus Lepagella. The sequence continues at coordinate 23,430 of CAZAWP010000015.1, read as the reverse complement.
CATTTTCAGATGGAGTCTCAATCGTTATTACCCGTACTGAAAACGGCAAGAGTTTCTTTGAGGCAATTGACAAAGCGGGTACCACTCTGTTTAAAGGTAACACCGGTCAGTATAGCAAACTCACCCCGTTTGAAAACGGATATTGTTTTGCCGTCGAAGGTGATCACATTGTTTTGCTTGACAAGACAGGTAAAAAAGTAGTTTCTGTAAACGAAGGAACCAGCCTAACAAACTTATCAGTAAATAAAGATAAATTCATTTATTTTGATAAGGAGTTTTATGGTGTAAAGGATCTGACCGGTAAAATTGTAATACGCGCTAAATATCCCAGTCTTAAATTTTTAGGTGACGGAAACTTAAAGGCTATTAATTCAAATGGCAAAACCGGTGTTGTAAACACTAATGACGAGATCATAATTCCATTTGAGTATGATAATCTTGACTATCTGGCTCCTAATCGTTATTTGACTTCATCAGGAAGCGTAATAATCTTGATAAATAAAGATGGCAAAGAGATTTGCGACCAGGCATTTGCTCAGGTTGTGAATAGATCTGAGTCAGCATCATTAGATGCTCTTGTCAAGGTATTGTCATCTTCAAATAATCAATCGGTAACTACACCTGCATACGAGTCTAATTCATTTGATTTCAGTAATATTGATTCAATGCTGAGTGAATTTGATAGCGAAGATAGTAATGAAGATAATAATGAAGATAACGTTGATGTAGAATCATACGCAGACGACTCTGCATACAGTTCCTCAGAGTCTAAAATTCTAAATCTTACCGGCTCATTTGGTAAATATCCTGTAACTGTAAGTTTGCGAATCAAAGGAAGCGATGTTACAGGTAGTTATTACTATACCAAGAGCGGTTCGGGTTCTCCGATCACATTAGAAGGATTTATGATTGATCCTACCACTATGTCAGTCAATGAAATGGTTGGCGGAAAATCCACCGGTTCATGGAACTTGTCTTTAGGTTATCATGCAGACAATAAGATTGATGTTACCGGAAAAATGATTAATTATAACGGAAAAGAATTTGATGTGAATTTGTCAGGAACAGTTAGTGAATAACTTGCTTTTTTGTGATTAACCTGTGTGACCCTCCTCCGCGAGTAACCAACTTCGCGGAGGAGGGTTTTCTTTTTTTAGACACGGAGGTGAAAAGATTAGTAAAATCAGATTACTTGCGGGTGATGCGACGATTGTATTAATGCAATCAGATAATCATCATGTCTAAAATTTTAACTATTATTTAAGGTGTTAAAGTGTGAAATTTAATAAAATTAATAAAGGTAGAATTTGTAATATGTTGATAATTAGTATTTTGCAATTCTAAAGTTGGACTTTAGAATTGCAAGAGTGTAAATAATTATAAATTTGCCCTGAATGAAAATTGTAATTAGACTTTCTCAAACGCTAATTAGGAACTCGTTGATGAGGGCTGAAATTAGCGTTTGATCTGCTCGATGACGCGGGTGACATCCTCCTCGGAGAGGGTGTGGTGGAGGGGCAGGCAGATGACTTCGTTAGCCATGCGGGTGGCGACGGGGAGATTCTCGGCACCCGCAGAGGGGAGACCGCGATAGGTGGAGAAATCGGAGATGAGAGGGTAGAAATATCGTCTGCCCATCACATTATGATCCATCATCTTCTTATAGAGAGCATCACGGCTCATGCCGTATTTCTTCTCATCTACGAAAATCGGGAAATAAGAATAGTTGTACTCTACATCAGGTCTCTGCTCAAAGAAAGAGATGCCCTCGACATCCGCCAGCTCCTTGCGGTAACGCATGGCAACCTTCTTACGCTCGGCAATGGCATTATCGACATGTTTGAGGCTAAGCAAACCGTATGCGGCACGTATCTCATCCATCTTGGAGTTGATACCCGGAGCCACAACCTCAGTCTCGCCGGCAAAGCCGAAATTCTTCAGGTAGTCGATGCGCTGTTTCATCTCGGGAGTATGGCATATCAGAGCACCACCCTCGACAGTGCTGTAGGTTTTGGTAGCGTGGAAACTGAGAGTCGATATATCACCCTGACGCAGGATGGACTCACCGTTTACCTTGATTCCGAAAGCATGAGCGGCGTCATAGATAACCTTCAGTCCATACTTGTCTGCAATCTCCTTGATAGCCTCGGTATCGCACGGATTACCGTAGACATGCACCGGCATGATGGCGGTAGTCTTGGGAGTGATGGCAGCCTCGATGCGGTTGGGGTCGAGGTTGCCGTTGGCAGGGTCTACATCCACAAACACCGGCTTGATACCGTTCCACCACAGCGAGTGAGTCGTTGCCACGAAACTGTAGGGCGTAGTGATCACTTCGCCGCCGATACGCATTGCCTGGAGGGCAGTGATAAGGGGGAGAGTGCCGTTGGTGAACAATGACAGATACTCCACGCCGAGGTATTCGGCGAGAGCCTTCTCGAGCTTCTGGTGAAAAGCACCATTATTGGTAATCCATTTGCTGTCCCATATTTCTTCGAGATAGGGTATAAACTCCTCCAAGGGGGGAAGTAACGGAGACGTTACGGTTATTTTCTTATCATCACTCATGATTTCTAAAACTTTTAATGATTGAGGTAAATTCGCGTATCTCGCGACTGCCGGTGCATTTGCCGATCACCACCACCCATATTGCGGCCGCGACGATGCCGCCGATAAGCTGCAGGAAAGGAGAGGGGAGTGCCCATACCGCCAGCAACCCGACGCACGCCGTCGAGAAGGCGTAAAGTATTATCGGGAGAAGTTCGCGGAGGTGTATCATGCGGTTCACGCTGATCAAACGTCCGGTATATGTAGTGTTGATAAACAACGAAATTATCGAATTGGCGACCAGACCCCAGCACATCGCCTCCAGACCATAGCGGGTGACGATGATGACGATGCCGACAAAGACAATCTTCTTTATGATCTCCAATTTGAGAAAGAGGTCGGAGCGACCCTTGGTCTGAAGCAGGTTAAGATTGAGCGCCTGCACGGGGTACCACATCATAGAGATGCAGAGAATCTGCAGCAACGGCACGGCAGGGAGCCATTTGGCGGTGACCAAGACCAATATCAACGGTTTGGCGACGGCAAAGAGTATCATCATCGGTATGAAGACGACAAACGCCGACATGCGCAGGAATTTGATATAAGCTGCCCTCAACGCCTCATCATCGTCCTGCAGACGGCACAAGACCGGATAGGACACCCTCTGGAGGATACCGCTAAGATTTGACGACGGGAACGAGGCAAACTGGTGAGCGCGCGTATAGTAACCTAACGTCGCTACCGGGAAGAGTCGTCCTATAAGGACGAGGTACAGGTCGCGGAATACCACATCAATTATACTTGAGGCTGCCAACCGCGAACCGAACCCGAAGAGCTTGCGGAACGATTGCTGCGAATATTCGAGTGTCGGGCGCCACCGGCTGAAAATCCAGAGGAGCAAGACATTGACCCCGTAGTTGAGCAACTGATAGTAAACGATAGCCCAGACGCCAAATCCTTTGTATGCCATCAGGATACCGGCAACACCGGCGACTATGGCGGCTGTCAGCGAAGCCTTCGCCTGCGTGCGGAAATCCATATTGACCGTAAGCACCGCGCGCTGCACAACGGCAAACGAATTGATGATGATACTAAGCGAGATGACACGCAGCAAAGGTATCAGCAAAGGCTCATGATAGAAATCCGCAACAAAGGGTGCGCCGAAGAAGAGGATAAGGTACAGCAACGCGCTGACACCGATGTTGAAGTAAAAGACGGTGGACTCATCGACACGTTTACGGTCGCGTGTACGTATGAGCGCCTGGGAGAAGCCGGCATCGACAAGTGACTGCGCTACGTCGATAAAGATGGTGAGCATACCGACCAAACTGTATGCAGTCGGTGTCAATATGCGCGCCATTATGATGATGACGACAAACCCTATAAGCTGCACGGAAAACCTCTCCAGAGTACTCCAGAGTGTCCCTTTTACCGTTTGTTTCTTAATAGAGTCTGCCATACGCTTATATAGCCGTTTAGTAAGGAGATGTGTCAGTTGAGAGCCGGAGTCCGGGCAATCTCGATCATGCTCTCAAGGGTACCTTTTTTCTTGGGAGCAAGATTGATGAAATGGTCGAAAAAGTCGAGACGGTGAAGGTCGGAACCCAAGAAATTGATCATACCCTCCTTGAGCAACCACTCCGCCTTACGGCGTGCTGTCTCACCGTATGCGCCCACCGAACTCATCATGTTCATCTGGAAGAGGAGACCGCGCTCCTTGTATTTACGGTAATCATCCTCATCCATATAGGTATATCGCTCTGGATGGGCGAGGATAGGGGTGTAGCCGGCGGCAAAGATATTCTCGATCATGTCGTCCATGGCGTAGGGAGCATTGACGTAGGAGGTCTCCACGAGGAGATGTTTGCCTGCGTTGCCGATAGGGAGAAGATTGCCCTCCTCAAGGCGCTGCTCAAACAGATTGTCGAGCATATTCTCGGCAGCAAGGTTGAGTTCGATAGGACCCTGATAATTCTCCTTAAGTTCGGCGAAGCGTTTGCGTAACGCCTCGGGAGTATTTGGACAATCCTCCATGATATGAGGCGTAAGCCATAGACGTTGTATCCCCTGATCCTCATAATATTTGAGGATAGCCAACGAGTGTTCCATCTCCTTGACGCCGTCATCGACGCCCGGGAGGATATGTGAATGCCAGTCGGTGAAATTGGTAAGGATTCCCGACTTGTTGAGTTTGCTTACTGAATTAAAGGGCCACATAACTAATGAACTATTATAAACCTTAGGGTAAAATCGCAGGAGCTGAGCAAAATAGTTATTTTGGCTCAGCTCCTGTATATGAGGTGATATGTTAGAATCCTTTGTTGTCGCTATCGTGATAGTATCCCGAGCCGTAGGCGTGATAGTGACTGTTGGAGTACTCGGTGCCGTTGAGGATGATGCACATCTGATGGAAACGACCATCCTTGTAGACCTGATCAACCTCGGCAACTGACTTGCGGTCAAGAAGACCGGCACGGATAACGAAGATCGTACGGTCGGTATAGCGGTTGATGATCTGGGTGTCGACAACCACATCTACCGGCGGACAGTCGATAAAGATGTAATCGAACTCACTGCGAAGCTGCTCGATGAGTGTGCCGAGTCTGCCGTTGTCCAGAAGCTCAGAGGGGTTAGGCGGACGGTGACCGATAGGCATCACATACATATTGGGATGATCATTGACAGGAACTATCAGGTTCTTCCAATCATCGGTATTCCCGTTAAGGTAGTTGGAGAGACCCTTGCCGGGCATCTTGACAAACTGCGATACCGAGCCGTGACGCAAGTCGCCGTCGATTACCAACACTTTCTTACCCTTGAGGGCGAACGACGCCGGGAGGTTGTAGGAGATGAAAGACTTACCGCTGCCGGGGTTAAACGATGTAATGATCGCCACCATTGCACCCTTGTCGTTGCCATTAGACATAAAGTCCAAGTTACCGCGGACGATACGGAACGACTCGCTGACCACATCGCGGCTACCCTCCTTGACAACCGAGAGCACCTCCTCGAGTTTCTTGTTGGTGCGGTGGTTGAGAAGTTTACGGACGCTCATGCGCTTAGAGCCGGGGATATGGGGTATTTCGCCGGCGAAGGGTACCGACATTGATTCGAGGTCGCGACGTGAACGGACCTTGGTGTCGGAAGCGGTTGCGACATAGATGATGACACCGGGCACAAGGATACCGAGGATGACCATCACACCCAATATCAGAGCTTTCTTGGGGGCTACGGGGAGCAGCGAACCCATCGGTGGAGTGATGACGCGGGTATTGTATGCGGTGAATGTCTGTGTCAGCTCATTTTCCTCACGTTTCTGGAGCAGGTAGAGGTAAAGCGCCTCCTTGACTTTCTGCTGACGCTCCACGCTGAGGAGGTACTTAGCCTGCGTCGGACCCTGAGCGAGCTGCTGACGTGCCGTGCCTTTGGCACCCGACATGTTGGCCAACGTGGTGCGGAGGGTAGACTCCTGGGCTGCCACGGCGCGGACGATAGCCTCGCGCATACCGCGCAACTGTGAGTCGTAATCTATAACCAGCGGGTTTGAGTCGGACGAGTTGGCGGCTACGGTGTTGCGCTGGAGCAACATCGTGTTGTAGTTGGCGATCTGCTGCTCGAGCTGTGCATTGCCGACACCGGTATTTACCGGGATCACATTATTTGCATTCTCGGGATTGGCGAGGTATTCACCCACGTAGGTAGCCATGGCCAATTTGTTGGTCACCTCAAGCATGTCGCGGCTCACGTCGACATCTTCCTTCATGCTCAGGCGGGCAGCCTCCTGCAAATCCGGTACAAGATGCTCCGACTTGAACTGACTGATGTCAGCATCGACGGTACCCAACTCCTGCTCGATGACTTTAAGGCGCTCGCCGATAAATTTAGAGGTGGAGACGGCAAGACGGTTCTTGTCCTCAACCCAGTTTTCGTTATAGACAGCGAGAACGGTATTGAGCACATCGACAGCACGCTGGATGGAGACATCGTTTATGCTGAGTGTGATTGCATCCGCGTCCTTATCTGTACGCGAGCCTTTGAGGATGCCGGAATAAGTCTCTACGGCATTCTGCATGCCGCTGCGACGTACCATAATCTTCATCGGCTTGGTAAGAGTCTCGGCAAACTGAGGATTGGGGGCGACTGTCACATTGCCTAAGACAGGCATTTTGACAGACTTGAATCCTGTGGTGCCTTTGACTGTACCCTCGGCTTTCTCCTTGCCCTCAGGCGTAAAGAGGTAGATCTCGTCGGCAGTGAATGTGCCGTCAGGATTAAGGGTCATATTGAACCCTGCACCCTGCTGGGCATCGAGTTCAGGAAAAGTGACAACGACCGGTAAGGTCTTGCCGTATAAGGTCACGTTATGGAAAGTGCCGGGAGTCGAGTAGCTCACATTCAGTCCTAAACGGTGCACAACCTCATACATCACCGCCGGCGATGTAAACGATATAAGCTCATTGTTTACCTTGGTGTTTGAGGAAACGAGACCCAGGTTAGAGAAAGTACCGGCGAGTTCGGCTACTCCGCCGCTGCTGCCTTTCTGATCCTTGATGAGTACGACCATCTCCCGGTGATATACCGGCTGCTGACGGATGATGTAGAGTACGCCTAAGGCGGTAAAACAGACTATCGACAACAGGAACCATTTCCAGTTGCGCAAAAAAGTCATAAAAAGGTCGGTGAGCGACAGCTCTTCTTCCTGATCTATATTTACTGCTTGACTTTTGGTATTCTCCATTGAGTAGCTACAGACTATTTTATAACATGCCGTCCGCGCGGGGACATCACGTTTTGTGGGCGGATATTAGTTAATCAATCGGGATTGATGTTATTTACGGATAAACACTCCTAATGTAGTCACCACAGAGGTGAGCAGCGACGCGAGCGATACCCAGAAGCTGACGCTGAGGGCATTGTTACCGTTTACGGTGGTGTTGCGTTTCTCCATCTTGTTGGGCTCGACATACACCACATCGTTCTGCTGCAGATAGTAGGCGGGTGACTTGGTAAGACCCTCGGCATCGGTAAGGTCGATTATATAGGAGGTCACCTTGCCGTTTTCCTCGCGGAGGACGCGCACGTTCTCGCGCTGACCCGTGATCTTGAGGTCGCCGGCGAGCGTCAGCGCATCGAGCACGGTGATACGGTCAGTGTTAAGGTCATAACGCCCGGGGCGTACCACCTCACCCATCACATTGACACCGACATTGAGGAAGTCTACAGTGATGGTGGGATCCTTGACAAGATTCTTTGCCATCAGCTCTCCCTTGATAAATCCGGCAAGTTCGGCGCGGGTCATACCCTCGATCTTGAGCTCGCCCAAGACAGGGAAGTCGATCGTTCCCTCGCGGGTGACGGTATAGAAAGAGATACCCTCACCGGTGGGACCGGAATACATGCGCAGTGTGGCACTGTTGCCGGTGCTCGGGAGCTGTGAACCGAGACGGTTTGAATAAACGGGGAGATTAAAGAGGTCGGAGACAGCCGGGTCCTTGCTTTTGACAATAATGCTAAGACGGTCGCCCGGACGCACCGTGATCGGTGTCTCCTGCGCCGTTTCCCATATTTTCAGATTCTCTGTGTCCTGAAAGTATGTCACATTCTTAGGGGCATTACAGCTTCCCAGCATCATTGTGCCCAGCACAGCGGCTGCCAGATATATCTTTATACGTCGTTTCATAATTATGAGAGATGGCGTAGTTACCTAAACTACATAGCCTATCTATTAATGAAAACTTATGAAATAAGAGTTTATTTTAAATGCAGACGATTTTTTTTATAAGCACGATTCCTATAACACGTTTCTTATTATTCGCAAAGCGAGTGATACGATTCTCTTTACGAGTAATACGATTCTCTTTATTCGAAAAGCGAGGTCTTGAGTCTTTGTTCGCGTTTACGTATCGCCTGAGTAAGCAGTAGATTCACGAGAGTCCACACCACCACGTCGCCGATAAAGAGCCAGGTGGGCTGGATGAGGCGCGAGAGCCACATATTGCAGAGCATGAAGACGGCATCGCACGCCAATATTATTATCAGAGCGCTGCTCTGTTTGAAGCCTAAGGCAAGAATCTTGTGATGGATGTGTGTACGGTCGGGCAGGAAGGGATTTCTGCCGTTGCGCACGCGGTGCAGGAACACACGTGCCACGTCCAGACAGGGGAGCATCAGCGGAGCAATCGCCAAGATAAAGAGGTTGCCCAGGTCCTGAAGCGGTTCCTGGGGAGCCTTGAGCACCGCCACGGTAAGCACCGCCAAGATCATGCCGATGGTCAGCGAACCGCAATCACCCATAAAGATCTTGGTTTGACGATCAGCCTTGCCGAAGACGTTGAAATAGAAGAAGGGGAGTAACGCACCTATTGTGGCTGCCGCTATCATGCAGAAAATGAACATGTCGGCGGCGATAAACACTACCGTATAGAAGAGAAGCGCCATCATCGTAACGCCCGAGGCGAGTCCGTCGATACCGTCGATGAGGTTAATGGCATTGACCACATACACCACACCGAGGATAGTAAAGAGCACACCGATCCAGACAGGCCAATGGTAGATCCAGAGGAAGCCGTGCATGTCGGTGACGCACAGACCGGTGCATATCATCAGCAACGCGCCGATTATCTGGAGGATAAATTTGCTGCGGTATCTTACTCCCACAAGGTCATCAGCCATGCCGACAAGATACATGAGCATGATTGCGCAGATAGCACCAAAGATGCTTACATCACTGTGCTCCAGAATCCAGTGGGTCTCTCCGGGCGCCCAGTAGAGGCTCAATCCTGCCATGAAGCAGTACGCAAACGCGATCGAGGGCAAGAAGGCTATACCTCCCAAACGGGGTACCAATCCTTTGTGGATCTTGCGACCGTCCTGCTCATCATATAATCGTTTACGGAATGCTATGTTTCTTATCTTCGGGATGATCATCCACGATAAACATATCGCGGCAAGCAGTGCCACTATATAATTTATAATCCAGATACTCATATCTTCGTGCTTTCAAAATGTAGTGTATCAGTCTAATAGATTCTTCTCAAAATTCGAGACACCTATATTGTGATAACCTTAGGGGAGCCCGTGGGAAAGAGAAATTATTCGTCGGGTGAGCCTAAGAGTCCATTTTTTACAAAAATAGACAATTTTTCTGAACTTTTAGGTGTCTGACCTTAAACTTTATATTTTTTTATGTACTTTTGCGCCCGGATTTATGCTTGATTGGAGTCCTTCTCCCCTTCAGGCATGGTCTGAATCTGAAATGCGATAATCCAAAATTAAGGAAATGTCTACAAATACTACAGATAATTTGCGTAAGGTAACCACGCGCCGTCTCTCGGAGATGAAACAGCGTGGTGAGAAGATTTCGATGCTCACTGCATACGACTACAGTTCCGCCAAGATACTTGACGGGGCAGGTATCGACGTGCTATTGGTCGGAGACTCCGCCTCTAATGTCATGGCAGGTAATGTTACAACGTTACCTATCACCCTCGACCAGATGATATATCACGCCAAATCGGTGATGAAGGGTGTAAACCGTGCCTTGGTGGTGGTCGATCTCCCCTTCGGTTCATATCAGGGTAACTCAAAGGAGGCTCTCAACTCGGCTATCCGCATCATGAAGGAGAGTCATGCCGAGGCTGTCAAGATGGAGGGCGGTTCGGAGATACGTGAATCCATCGAGCGTATCCTCTGCGCCGGTATCCCGGTGATGGGTCACCTCGGACTGACACCGCAGAGTATCAATAAATTCGGTACCTACGCAGTGCGGGCACGTGAGGAGGCTGAGGCAGCCAAGCTCATCGAGGATGCCAAGATGCTTGAGGAGATTGGTTGTTTTGCCATTGTCATCGAGAAAGTGCCTGCCAAGCTCGCTGCAGAGGTCGCCAAGGCTGTAAGCATTCCCATTATCGGAATCGGTGCCGGTGGTGGCGTGGACGGTCAGGTATTGGTGATGCACGACATGCTGGGTATCAACACCGACTTCTCGCCTCGATTCCTGCGTCGCTATGCCGATGTCGCTTCGATAATGACCGATGCCGTACAGAATTACATCAAGGATGTAAAGTCCGGCGACTTCCCCTCCGAAGCCGAATCCTACTGATTCATTATTGATTTCTATTGATAATATCAGAGTTTTTAGGATAATTCCGGGTATATAAAAATAAATTCGGGTGTGCAAGATTTATTCCTGCACACCCGAATTCTATTTTAGGCTTTCTCCTAATTATTTAGGCTTTCTCCTAATAAGAAGCATCAGAAATTGAGCTTACTATTAGAAGAAGATATACTTATCAGAAGCGGATCTTACGGTGAGAGTCGCCGGCCTTGACGATAACGATACCTGCGGGCATCTCCATGCTGTAGTCAGCGGGGAGGTTCTCGACCTTGGCCTGTACTGTGCCGTCGATTGAGTAAACGACCAGCGTCTCGCCCTCGTGACCTACAAGGCGGAGGATGTTGCCCTCCTTGATGATACCCTGACCACCGTTGATGTCAGTGATGAGGGAGTTGCCACCATTTACATCAATCTCAAAGTTATTTGAGCCCTTCGACTCACCCTGGTCTTTGTAAAGGGCGGTCACTGCGTATGTGCGAGAACCGTTGGTGCCGAGATGGCTGAATGTGCGCTCATCCTTACCGGTGCTGCCTACCTTCTGTGCGTCGCAATATACATTGTAGCCTTCGAGGGTTACACCTACCGGACAAGTAGCGTCAGCGAAGAAGAAGTCGTCGAGGAAGAGTGCCATGCGGTCTCTTGAGACATTGCGGACAGCAAAACGTTTGGCACCTGCCGGGATCGGTATCTGATACTCTGTCCATGCTCCGGGTACGGTCTCAACGGTTACGATCTTGACAAAGTCAGAGGGATTGGTACCGCCGAAGCTGTAAAGCACCTCCATGCTCTCTGCATAGAATGCCTCGCAAGAGCGTGCCCAGAATGACACTACCTGTGCAGCACCGTTGAGCTCGGGTGTGATAACCCAGTCGTCGTTCTGCTCACCGTAGAAGTTGAAGAGTGATGCGAGGAACTTGTCGCCGGTGTGAGCCGAGAGATTGGCTGTGAATGAAGGCTCGTTCTGGTTCATCACAAAGAATGAGCAGCGGGTCTCACCCGGTACGAGGCCGGGGATTGTCGAAGGCATGAGACCTCCGATCGCCTTCTTGTCGCCGTCGATAAAGATCCAGTCCTTGAACTCCTGGGTGAAGTCGTTACCATCCTCAAAGCCCTCGTAGATACCGGGAGAGAACGAAGCGATAGCAGGCTCTGACCAGTTGAGTGATACCATACCGTTCTCATCGCAGTTGCCGGTGAGGTCGGTTACATACGGCAGCTTGGGCAACTCTACGCGTACACTCTTGACGTCGGTGCAGTTGTTGTCCGCCACAGCATCGCCGCGGAGTGCAACCTCAGCATAAAGCTCTACATTCTCACCCATTACCGGTGTAACCTCGAACGGGATGGTAACAGTAGCCTTGCCACCCTTTACAAGACCCGACTCAGTCGCTGACGCGATCTGACGGCCGTTGGCATAGAGGTTTACATTATAAGTGCCGGCATCTGATGCTCCCAAGTGCATTACCTCTGCCTCTGCCTCTGCGGTCTGACCGGGGATTACATAGCCGGGGATTGTGAAGCGACGCAACGACAGGTCCTTGGCGGGAAGTGATACGATGCGGATGTTGTCCAAGAGGAAGTAGGGGAAGCTCTCGATTGTAACCTGCCAGCGGAGCTGGATAGTCTTGCCGGCATACTGCTGCAGACCGACCACGATCTCGTTCCAGCCCAAGTTGCGGCTGCAATGATCGAATACGGTTGCGGCATCCACTACGGTCCAGTTCTCACCATCCTCGCTTACCATAAGCTCCACGAGGTTCTCGTCGGGGATGTTGGTGAGGCTCTGGTTGAAAATATCGAATTTAACGGCAGGTCCCTCTGCGGGCATTGTGATCTTGCCGGTAAAGAGGCTTGCGCCGGTGTCGCGGTATTCACAGTTCATGAAAGCGAAACCATTGTCACCGTCAGATGAAACTACGGGGATAATAGCCTCGGAGTTGTCGAACGAAGTGTCGTCGGCAACATCCCAGCCTACGTAATCGACATAGCCGAACTCGTAACCCACGCCGATGAGAGTGTCGAGGTTACCGTTCTTGAATGACTCACGGTATGTTGCACCATCAAAGGGTGTACCGACGGCACATACATTAGACATACGGGCGTCGCCGAGTCCCCCGACGCTGGTCTGTGCGGCTACAAGGAGCTCTACAAATATCTGACCCTGGATGCCCTGGAGGTTGATATACATCTCAGTATCCTGAGTAGTGCCGATTACGGTCATCTCGTTATCTACCACAAGGTATTCTACCATGCCGGCGGGGATAGTGTTGCCATCCTCATCGACAGTGACAGGTGACCAGGTGAGCTTCATCTTACCCGGTTCGAGCTCCTGAAGATATACTGTCTCGGGAGCATCCGGACGCGCTGCACCAACCTTGGCGGTCTCGGTCATTGTGTAACCCATACCGGCATTGTTGTAGGCAGTCACGCTGTAAGTATAGGTGTCACCGCCGGGGATATTGTCGGTAAATGAGAGGTGTGCACCGGCAGCCGGTGAAGTGAATGTCTTGACGAGGGTGCCGTTGCGCATAACCTCGATTTTGGAGATAGCGCCGATAGTCTTGCCCGCCATGGTAGTAGTGGGAGCATCAAATGATACATCGGCTTTGAGCGAATAGGGATCATCAGAAGTGATGGTGAGATTGGAGACTCCGGCGGGGACATCGCCTGTGGCACCTGCCTTCACGCTTATCTCCTTTACGAGAATCTTATATCTGTCGGCATCGGAGATACCGTGCAGACCGATATATGTCTTGCCGTCACGGTTGGGTACGATAACGCTCTCGACAGTATAAAAATCAGTACCGGAGATGACGAACGGTTCGGCGGCGACATGAGTCATTGCCGCAACAGTGTTGTCGCTACCGTAGCATATTTCCATACGCTCGTCGTATGCAGCGGAATTGGCTGCGAGCGAAATAGAGAGTGTGTAGGCCTTGCCACCGTCCATGGCGAGTCCGGGAGTGATCAACCAGTCGTCCATGGGATCCTTGGCGCTATAGGGAGCCTCGGCATAGCCGCTGCCCATCTGCCATGTGATCTCATCCTCGTTGGCATCAATGATAGTAAAGTCCTTAAGATTAGAGGTCTCGAAATTGACACTCCAAGGTATTGCCGATCCTTCCTGAGCACGCTGAGGTGAGTTGAGGACCTTTACTGCCGGAGCTGTCTTCTCCTCGATCTTTGTATTTGATGACGAAAGGGGAGTACCCGGCTGAACGGTCGGAGTGGAATTTTTAGGGACAAGCAGATGCGACTGCGAGACACCGGCGGTGATACCGGCGGCGCATAGCAGTGATCCGCCCATCAGATAAAGAGAAAATCGTTGCATATATTCAGGTTTTACGATTAAATTCGTGTTATCTAATTTTGTGATGTTTAAATTCGTGTTGTTAAGATAATAAAATTACAATTATCAATCAAGTAAGTTATGATAATTTTCTATTACTTTAATAATTTTATATTTTTTGTCACGTATGGCTGAATAAATCTCTATCATTAGTCAAGTTAGACTAAAATAGTTCTCAATTATTATTAATCGTTTCTGTTATAGCAGATAAAATCAGATATCGACTTGAGTAGAGAGGGCGATTTTGATCGTAGGATTTATTCGCCGCAGTTCCGCCATGAGAGGGAGAAGGTCGGTATAGGCATGAACCAGCAGGATGAAATTAAGATTGGTGGTGTCGTTGGCGTAATCGTATTCTACAAAATAAGTTGAGAGATGTACGTTCTTTCGTCTGAAAAGCTCTCTGTAGGCATCAATGTCCTCAAGGATACCTTTGACCTCCACATTTATAACCTTCGATTCCTGACCGATCTGCCGGCTCTTGCCGTAATGCTCGAAAGTTGCCAAGGTAATAAGAATCAGCGCCGTGGCACCGATTGATATGCCGTACATGCCGATGCCGACGGCCATGCCTATGATCGCTGTCATCCAGATGCCGGCGGCTGTGGTCAGTCCTTTTACAGCTCCGCGCATGTGTATCATCGCGCCACCGCCTATAAAACCTATACCGGTGATAACCTGTGCGGCGATACGCCCCGGGTCACCGTTCTTGAGTCCGAGGTAAACCTGCGGCACATAGATGGAGAGAAGCATCGCCAGGCATGCACCCATCGAGATCAGGGCGAAGGTGCGGATACCGGCGATCTGTCCCTTGCGTTTACGCTCGGCACCTACCACCATACCCAACACCATGCTCAGTACTAACCGGAACATGCTGTTAGGGAAGTTCACCTCCAATGAGGTCATGGTCGATATGATGTCAGATAACCACTGCATAAACGTAATCTATTATTTTACTTCGACTTTCTGAGTCGGCGGGAGTTGCTCGCGTCTCTCCTTGACAGCCTCTACGACCTTGTCGGCAAGTTCGCCGAATGCGAGAGCCTCGGGGTCATCGGCAGCCTCTTCGGGGTGCCACAGCTTTACAGCAACCGGTTCACCGTCATCGGCATGTTCGCGGATGTCGATTACCAGGGGTATCTGTGCGAGCAGTTTGACACCGGTCTCCTCGGCAAGTTTCTTGGCACCCTCCTTGCCGAAGATGTAATATTTTTCGTCGCGGTGTGTGGCAGGGGTGAACCATGCCATATTCTCCACGATGCCGAGGATAGGTACATTAACCTTGTCACCGGTAAACATAGAGATACCTTTGCGCGCATCGGCGAGGGCAACCTCCTGCGGAGTGCTCACAACCACCACGCCGGTGATGGGAAGTGTCTGCACCAATGTGAGGTGGATGTCGCTTGTGCCCGGAGGCATGTCGATGAGGAAGTAGTCAAGGTCGCCCCACCATGCGTCGGTGATGAGCTGCTTGAGGGCGTTGCTTGCCATGCCGCCGCGCCAGAGCACCGCCTGCTTGCGGTCTACAAGAAATCCTATCGAGAGCATCTTGACACCATACTTCTCCAAAGGCTCTATATAGTCTTTACCATCGACATTGATCATGTAGATACCTTCGTCCTC
>CAZAWP010000015.1:5573-7695 GCA_964488855.1 uncultured Sangeribacter sp. | reverse complement strand
AAGGCTCTATATAGTCTTTACCATCGACATTGATCATGTAGATACCTTCGTCCTCAACGCCAAACATGCGGGGCATCGAGGGACCGAAGATGTCGGCATCGAGAAGTCCTACCTTATATCCTTTTGCAGCGAGGGCAACCGCGAGGTTTGCCGAAACGGTTGATTTACCGACACCTCCTTTACCCGAACTGATACCGATAATGTTCTTGACACCGGGCAACACCGGGGGAGGTGCCGGGACCGCCGGCTTGAGTGTGGCATGATTTACGGTAACCTCGACCTCGGGTGAGATATGGGCGTGGATGGCTGCCTCGGCGGCACGCATCACTGAGCGCATGAACGGGTTGGTGGGTTTGTCAAAGATGAGGGTAAAGCTCACCTTGTTGCCGTCGATGCGTATGTCGTCCTCGACCATCTCATTGTCGACGAGGTTCTTGCCATTGCCCGGGTATTTGACCGTACGCAGGGCGTCAAGTATAAGATTGGGATATAAGGTAACCATGTATTATAGTCGGACAGTTAGTTATAGCTATTAGTGAAGCTATAACTGATGGTTAATTATTAGTCGAAGTTATGGGCGATGTTGGTGTGACGTGCCATCGAGTGGTAGTCGTCACGCGGTATGTCGTCGGCTTCGGGCTCATCGATGACGGTGCCGTGAGGCAGTCGGAAACTCAGGAGCTTGATCTTCTTGCCCCGTGCAAGCCATTGCTGCTCGTAAAAAGTCTTTATCGAAGTGGTGCGGTCTGCCTTGCCCGAGCCGTAGAGATCATCCGTGTCCTCGAGAATCTCGAAGTTGTTGAGCTTGACCAGACGGCGTGTATATTCGTAGAGGAAAGGGGAGTCGGTCTTGAGATTGATAACTCCGTCGGGGCGCAGAATGTTACGGTAGAGATTGAGAAACCTTGAGGAAGTAAGTCGTTTACGGACTTTCTGCATCTGCGGGTCGGGGAAGGTTATCCATAACTCGTCCACTTCGCCGGGGGTGAAGAATTTGTCGATGTTCTCTATCTCGGCGCGCAGGAAAGCGGCGTTGGGTATCTGTTGCTCCTCGACTGTCTTCGCACCGGTGTACATACGCGCACCCTTGATGTCTATGCCTATATAATTGCGACCGGGATTGTGACCCGCCAACTGCACGGTGTACTCACCCTTGCCACATCCCAATTCCAAGGTTATAGGGAGCGGGGCGGCAAAGAATGATTCATTCCAGCTGCCGCGGTAGGGGAAACCCTCGGCAAGAAGACGCTCACGCGGATATTCAAGCGCGCAGCGAAACGTCTTCATCTCTGCAAATTTCTTCAGTTTATTCTTAGACATAAATTATGGGCTTGGACGTACTTATCGGCTTAAGGATATGTAATCATCGTTGTGTCAGACAGCTACGGTTATCGTAACTTGTCATACTTATACGGTCAGCGCAGTTTGATAGCTGTGACATTGCGGTCGTCGGCTACACGGACTACGACAACTTCGGGCAGTTCGGGACCCGACAGTTCACAGGCGAATGCCATCGGGGTGGCAGTGATCAGGATCTTGCCGTCAAGTGTGTAGACATCGACACGGGTGAGAGGACGGTTTGAACTCAGCGAGATGACATTGCCGTCGCGGGTCGCCTTGATGTCACTGTCGGTTGAGGTCATATCCTCGACGATGGTGGAGTTGCCGGCGATCTGGAACTCGTTCCACACCGGTGCCTGTTCCCAGAGCTCCTGAGTCTCGGGGAGGACGTACAGCACCTTATCCGAGGGGTTGTCGAACGCCTTGCTGTCGGCTGTGGGGATACGGTCGCCGAGCATCGTCACATCGACCTCCTTAAGAGAGTCCATGTTATGGAAGGCGTGTGCCTTGACATCCGTTACAGTACCCGCTAAAGTGACGCGCGAGACATTTGTTCCGGCAAATGAACCCTCGTGCACCTCCGGACCCGGTATGTATGCATTCAGAACATTTACTCCCGAGTTGCCCATAAGGAGAGCCGGGGTATTGGAGGGGTGATTTATGACCGTGGCGAGTGCCGGGTCCGAGAAGAAGGCACCCTTGCCCGCTACCGAATTGGGGTTAAAGGTCACGGACTCAAGATTGGCGCAGTCTGCAAAGGCATAGTCGCCGATGGTCTCGA
>CAZAWP010000015.1:0-5473 GCA_964488855.1 uncultured Sangeribacter sp. | reverse complement strand
GTCACGGACTCAAGATTGGCGCAGTCTGCAAAGGCATAGTCGCCGATGGTCTCGACCTCCCGAAGCATCGCTGTTTCCAAACCGGAATTATAGAACGCTTTGGTGCCGACGGCTTTGATATGGTCGAAATTGAAACTGTGCATCGCTGTGCAACCCTCGAAACATGAAGCCGGTATCTCCACTCCTGCCAGGTGCCCTACGGGAAAGGAGACGAGCGACGAGCATTTGCCGAACGCTCCTTCGCCTATTGTGACTATGGGGGCGTTTATGGTGATGTCGCTGAGGTTCTCACACTCGTAGAATGCGTAATCCTGTATTGCGGTGACGGTGGAGGGGATGGTGATGGTCTTGATTTTTGACGAAGCGAAGCACCCTGTTCCCACGATAGTCGTATTGGCGGGTAGCGTCACATTTTCCACCTTGGTGTCAAACAACATGTAGGGAGGGAGTTCGCCGGCGGCAAAAGATTTCCTGCCGTGATAGTCACCGTCGGTGTATTTATAGGCATCGACGGTAAGACCGCTCAGGTCGAGGGTCTTGACGGATGCCGGAAGATATTTTAGAGCGGCAAGGTCAGTGACATTGGCATGACCCGTAAGCGTAACAGTATTGTCGGTGGTCGACTTCATCTTCTGCACGAAGTCGGAGTTGCCACCCGGGGTGAGGTTAAAAGTCATGGCGTTGAGACCCGGTACGGTCATCGCGCACACGACCCCTGCAAGTATGACTGCTATATACTGTTTCATTGATCGGTTGCTATTATAGAAGTAGTTTACACAACTTCATTTGAAATCTCACAAATTTAGTAAAAATTTATAATATATCCGCTACGGTGTGTCAGCGAATCACGAGAATCTTGCCGGCGGCGGCAAAATCCTGGTTAGAGGGTCCGGACGAGGCAAAGATATGATATACTCCCGGTGGCACGGTCTTATGATTAAGATTGGTGAGATCCCATTCGAGTGTGCCGCCCGAGGCATAGCCTAATTCCTTGACCATATTACCGCCGGCATCGACAATCTTGACGATAGCGCCCTCCTGCAGACCGTCGATGGTGACGTACCCGTAATACTCGGGGCGCACGGGGTTGGGATAAGCCCTCACTTCGGACTCGCTTTGACCGCCACCGCTGCCGGAGAAGAAGAGTTCGGCGAGTCCCTTGTCGGTCGATACCATCAGGGAGTTCTGTGCGGGGTTGAGCGCCATGCCGTAGATGAGGTCGTCGGGGAGAGGGGTGTTGTCGGCGGTATAGGTGTTATAGACCGTGCGACCGTCCGATGATGTGCACACAAGACCGCCCCCGCGGGTGCCAAACCACTTCCTGCCGCTATTGTCATCGAGTATAGCGTTTACACCGACACCGGTCAGGAGGTAGTCGGCAAGGTTGGTGCCGTCGTTGCGATTTACCTTGGGACGCGTTGCGGTGCCGGCGAAATTGAACTGGTCACGGGGGTTGATGTAGAGCATCCCCTCGTTGGTCGAAATCCATACATTGCCGGTAGAGGGATCCTCGTAGATGCAGTATATGTATTCGGGGGAAATCACGTTGCCGTCCTGATCGGTAAATCGGGTAATAACCACCTTGCGGTCATCGGAAGTCGAATCATACGTACCGTTATGGTCATAGATCAAGAGACGGGCGTTCCAGATACCCTCGTAGTACACGAGGAGGTTCTTGTTTGCCTCGTATTTGAGGGGCAGGAGACTGAATGTACTTCCCGCACCGATGACCGGTGTACCTATGACTCCGGGTTTACGGAATGTGGCAGGTGATGTCGATGCCGCGCGTGCCTCAGGTGACCAGTAGTAAAACTCGGCATATTGACCATCCTTGTTCTTGTCGAGATTGTGGTATGCGGTCCACATATATCCGCGGCTGTCGAAGGCAGGACGTGAGAAGGAGCACAATTCCTTCCAGCTCACGAGGTCATCGACGAGCTTGACATATCCTTTCTTGCCGGCAGCGGGGTCGGAGGGATGCGTCATGTGCAGCACATTCGCCGGGTCTGAGAGGTCCTGACGGAGGATGCCGTTGAGGAACGAGCCGGCATACACATGATTGGGATTATTGGGGTCGATGACGGCACCGTTGGGGTTATAGAACGTGGCGTGATCGGCGTCGGTGTAACCGGTGCCTATAGGTTTCCATTCGAGATTGTTGCATACGCTCAGCAGGTCAGATACGGGGGCATCGTGAGAGGTGAAGTTCCAGTTGATACCATGATTACGCACTAACATGCCGTACTGTGGACTGTAGGTCAGTGCATCCGATTTGAAGGCAGCCGAAGCGTTGGGACGGGATTCGCCGCGGAGGGTTGTCCAACGGGTCGAGCCGGTCTCGCGGTCGGCACGCATATATGCCAGACCCTTGCGTCCGCGGCTGATCCAGAAATCCGAACCGTTCCAACCGCCGGCGAGAGCAAACACATCTTCCGGCTGGAAGATGAAATTCGTGTGCTCGTATGTCTTGCCGTTTACCATGCGGATAGGTTCGGGGGAGATTACTATCATACCCTCCTTATAGGGCTCGACGGCAGTGACGATACCGGTCTGCCACGGGGTGTCTACCGGCACACCGTTCTGCAGAGTCAGGTAACTGAGTTTGGCGGCGCGGTCTGCACCTTGGAGCACATACAGACGCGAACCCAACGGATGCAGACGACGCACATCGGTAAATCCGTCGAGTTGCTTGAGATCGTAAAAAGAGTTGGCGGCGGCGGGACCGTAATAAAGACCCTCGGCGTTGCCGACGATAATCATGTCGCCTAAACGCGCCACTGCGGTGAGGTTCTTGGCGAAATTACGCGAATGGTGCACCTCTCCTTTCTCATCATCTATTGCGACGTAACCAAACGGAGTGCCTATATACGCTAAATTTTCGGCGGGATAGAAAGTGATGGTGTTGGGAGTGACGTCGTAGTCATTCGCCATCATCATGCCGGGGATATTTACGACCTTTCCGTTGTCGTAGAGCAGGTCGATGTTGCCGGTGGGATAAACCACCATAAGATAACCTTTGTCGGGGTTATACTGTATGTTGGCTACGATGTTCTCCGACAGAAGACCGGTGGCATCGAGATTCTCGAACTCCTCGTTGGCATTGTTGTAGCGGAAGAGGGTGAGATATTTACCCGAGAAGTCGCGGATGTTGGGCATCAACGGTTGTGCGTAGCTGAGGAAGTATGTATAATCCGGTGTGGCTACGATACGGCTGAGCGAGCCGTCGTAGGTGGCGTGAAGTCGCCACGAGTCGGCTCGCGAGGTCAGGGAGCACAGTGCGAGCATCACCACGGTAAATATCCGGGTGATGGTCGCCATAGCGCTTGTTTTATGATCGGTTGAAGTATGTATTGACATTATATGCTGTTTTACACTGTATTATGCAGCGTTATGCTGTATTGTACTGTATGGTGCTTTATTATGCTGTATTATGTGTTATTTAAGAGAGGAAGTCCACTAATTTGCGGATAGCACGACCGCGATGGGATATGGCGTTCTTGTCCTCGGGGGCCATCAGTGCGAATGCGATACCCGATTCGTCCGGCACAAAGACAGGATCATAGCCGAAGCCTCCTTCACCGTGGCGGTGTGTGTCGATAAAACCTTCGACCGTACCCTCGAAGATATGTTCCTTACCGTCGAGGATAAGGGCGATGACGGTGGTGAAGTGCGCCTTGCGTTCCTCTACACCCTCAAGCTCTTTAAGGAGACGGTTGATATTTGCCTCGGAGTCATGGGCGGGACCGGCATACCGGGCGGTATAGACACCGGGGGCACCACCGAGGGCATCGACCATGAGACCTGTATCGTCGGCAAAGCAGTCGACACCGTAATGTTCCTTGACATAACGCGCCTTCTGCAGTGCGTTACCCTGAAGGGTGTCTGCGGTCTCGGGGATCTCTTCGTTGCAGCCGAGTTCGGCGAGGGATATGATATTGAATCTATCACCTAACATCTCGCGGACCTCGCGAAGCTTATGTGCGTTGTTGGTGGCAAATACCAAGGGTGTCTTATTCATAGATTATTTCGGCGTATTATGGTCAGATGATTTCAGCGTGTTACGGTCCGGTGGTATCTGACCGTCCGGAAACTATTTGGTTTATAATCGTTGCCGCTTTATAAACTGAAAACAAGAGTGAATAGCTTAGAGGCTAAATCACTCTTGTAATTAACGATATAACGGGGGTGAATATTGCGTATCATCTACCCATAACCCGGAGACAAACTTTGTCACTTCACAGCAAAGGGTCTTTTATTTTGGTTAGCTAAAGACTCTGCCTTTTCGTGGCAGATGGGGCCTATCATTTTACGGGGTGTCACTTGATGGCAACCGAGTACAGGTTGAGGCCTTTGGCGTTGAGGAGATCGTAGAGGTCGGTCAGGGAGAGGGAGACCTTTACGACACCCTCGGAGTAGGGGGCTATCTCGTAAGGATCCCACGAGAATTTGAGACCGGTGGCTGAGATCTCGAACTGCGAAGGAATTTCGACCTCGTCGAGCGAGCAGATGAGGGGAGTGTTGTCCTGCTTGAGCTGTTTACGCAGGAGTTTCACCAATTTCTTTTGGTACCCAGGCTTCATTATATCATCAAGGGAGAGGATGCGGTTATCGACGATGCTGTAGTTGATGAACTGTGTGCCGGAGTTGCCGTGGGCGGCGCGGCAGGCATAGCTGCTGCGTGTGCATTCCCATACCACCACTTTAGGTGTCACCAAGGTTGCGGCAAGTGTGGAGTACACGTAGCCGCAGGCATCGGTTGTCTTGGGTGAGAGGTCTGTGAGGGTATAGGCTGCAGAGGTGACGGGGAGGATCTGTTCGTCCTCGCTGTATTCGATGCGCGCCATATTGAGCAGTGAGTCACGCAGCACTGAGATGTCGCTGTCGCCCACGCTTTCGGGCAGGATACCCTGCGCCATATATCTGATATATCGGGCTGTGGAGTCACCCGGGAATATTGAATCGGCGTCGGTTAATTCGCCGATAATGTCAAATGTATAGGATTCAAATTTCATATTGGGGTCTACGCTCTGCGATGAGTGCTCTTTGGAGTTGTTGCACGCCGCGAGACCCAACACACCGATAATCGCTACCGGTAAAATTCGTGTAAGTTTCATTCTTGTCTCTGATTTTCAGTAATTCTATTTATACTTCTCTATTCAATTTTGCTGTTTAATTATTGTGCAATGAGTGTGACCGACATTTACCCGTCCGCACCCGTAGTAATAACGCATAGAGGCGATATAGAGTTTTACCAGCGGCCGGAGGCGCCACCGCCGCCGGTCATGCCGCCGCCGAAACCGCCACCGAAGCCTCCGCCGCCTCCAAAGCCGCGGCCACCGCCGCCTCCGGGAGGGATGATGACGATGGGACGCTCCTTCTTGGGGATGGTGAAGTCCTTTTTAGTGCGGTAGTGGCAGAACTTACATTCCGATATCCGTTCACCGGTGCCTGAATGAGAGTATGTAGCCGGTAT
>CAZAWP010000014.1:22588-24447 GCA_964488855.1 uncultured Sangeribacter sp. | reverse complement strand
GGCGCGGACGTGGGAGTGGACGCAAATTTTGGAAAATCGCAAAATGAGAAAATGGAGACTTCTGTAGCTATTAACAGTCCCCAAAACGGACTGAACCCAAAATTAGAACAAGATCCCGTAAACGGGACTAACCCAAAATCAGAGCAAACTGCCGGCAACGGGCCTAACCCAAAATTAGAACAAGGTAACAACAGTGTAGGGGAGGATCCCAAAGAGAGAAAAAGTAAGCTCAGGCATCTGGTCAGTGAGATTGATTTTCACCCCGCACTCTTCAAAGCATTGCGCCATTACAACATGGAGACGTTCCGCCGCGACCTCGTCGCCGGTATCGTGGTGGGTATCGTTGCCCTCCCCTTGGCTATCGCCTTCGCCATCGCCAGCGGTGTGAGTCCGACTGCCGGCCTTATAACAGCCATCGTCGGCGGCTTCATCGTCTCGGCATTCGGCGGTAACAGTGTCCAGATAGGTGGACCGACAGGCGCGTTTATCGTAATCGTTTACAATATCATCCAGGTCTACGGACTGCAGGGGCTTGCAGTCGCCACCCTCATGGCGGGTATCATGCTCGTCTTCATGGGACTCTGTCACCTCGGAACGGTCATCAAATTTATCCCGTACCCGATCGTGGTAGGCTTCACCGCCGGTATCGCCCTGACCATCTTCTCGACCCAGATGCCCGACTTCTTCGGACTCACCATCAACGAAAAAATCCCCGGTGACTTCCTCGGCAAATGGGAAGTGTATATCTCACACTTCGGCACCCTCAATCTTGCCACCACCCTTGTGGGTCTCGGCTCAATGCTTCTTATCATCTTCACCCCCAAGATTTCACATAAGCTACCCGGTGCGCTGACAGCAATCGTGGTGGTCACTGCCGTAGTCTGGGCGCTCAAGACATTCTGCGGCGTAGAGGGAATCCTCACCATCGGTGACCGCTTCGGAGTGCTGACACCCTCGTTGCCAAAAAACGAAGGGTTTGACCTCAGCTGGGTTACGCTCAACCAGCTCCTCCCGCCGGCATTTACAATTGCCATGTTAGGTGCCATCGAGTCACTCCTCAGCGCCACGGTCGCCGACGGACGCACCGGCAAGCACACCAACTGTAACACCGAGCTCATCGGTCAGGGCCTCGCCAACGTCGCCGTGCCCTTTGTCGGCGGTATCCCCGTCACCGGCGCCATAGCCCGCACCATGACCAACATCACCAACGGTGGCAAGACACCCGTCGCCGGCATCGTGCACTCCGTGGTACTGCTGATAATCTTCCTCTTCGCCATGCCCCTGATTTCACTGGTGCCGATGTCCTGTCTGGCGGCAGTCCTCATCATGGTGAGCTATAACATGAGCGGCTGGCGCACCATCAAGGAGATGGTCCATAACCCCAAAGGAGACATCTGGGTACTCATCGTGACCTTCCTGCTCACGGTCATCTTCGACCTCACCATCGCCATCGAGGTAGGACTTCTCTTGGCAGTGGTGGTATTCCTGCGCCGCGTTATGGAGAACACCACCATCCGTGTCTACGGCGAACAGTTGGATGCCGCCAAAGGTACCGACCTTACGCAGCATGAGGTTCTCGACCTCGCCCCCGGAGTATCGGTATACGAAATCGACGGACCGTTCTTCTTCGGTGCCGCAACCAAGTTTGACGAGGTGGTGCGTCACAGTCTCCAGGAGAACCCCAAGGTGCGCATCATCCGTATGCGTAAGGTGCCCTTTATCGACTCTACAGGACTGCATAACCTCCAGATACTCATCGAGAGTTCGCATCGCGAGGGCATAGAGATAGTGCTCTCGGGCGTGCGCAGCAACGTCCACGAGATGCTCAAGGCTAACGGCATCGACCGCCTTGTCGGCGA
>CAZAWP010000014.1:10837-22488 GCA_964488855.1 uncultured Sangeribacter sp. | reverse complement strand
AAATAAATACCAAAAGGGTGCAAAATAGGTTTGTTCGGATGAGGAAATTCAAGTATTTTGGCGAATTTTTTAACAATCTGAAATACAAATTGGCATTAAATATGTTATAGTATTAGAGATTCCATAAGGGAGAATGCGACCGGATAAAACTATCAGGACGAATTTGACCGGTCGGATAATGTATTTATACCCAAAATTTGAGATAAATTGAGAAAAGATGAAAAAAGATAATAAGAAGGCTCCGATGCGCCGCGTGCGCAAGCAGGAGCTGGAACGCCAGATACTTGATTTCTTACATAAGAATGAACGTCAATCATTTAACTATAAGCAGATAGCATTCGGCATAGAGGCTGACGCGCGTCGTGAGGATGTGATCAACCTCCTTGACGAACTCGTGGCAGCCGACGCCATCCTCGAAGTCGATTTAGGCAAATACAAGGCAATCGCCAACCGTGGCAACGAGTCGGAGGGTATCTTCGTTCGTCGCTCTAACGGTCGCAACGCCGTCATCATCGACGAGGAGCAGATCAACGTCGCCGAGCGCGACTCGATGCACGCCCTCAACGGTGACCGCGTGCGCGTCATGGTCTCCGCCGCCCGTCGCGGTCAGGAGCCCGAGGCACGTGTCCTCGAGATCCTCGAAGCCAAAGACCAGGTATTTATCGGTACACTTAAGGTAGACCGCAACGCCGCCACCCTCGTCACCGACTCCAAATATCTTGCCGCCGACATCATCCTCCCCCGTGCCCGCCTCAAAGGTGGCAAGGATGGAGACAAGGCTGTCGTGCGCATATCTTACTGGAAAGATGACGAGCAGAACCCCCGCGGAGAGGTTGTGGACATCCTCGGACGCAAAGGTGAGAACACCGCCGAGATGCATGCCATCCTCGCCGAGTACGGACTGCCGTATAAATATCCAGAGAATGTGGAGAAAGCCGCCGACAAGATTGATGCCGGCATAACACCCGAGGAGATCGCCAGGCGCGAGGACTTCCGCGGTGTGACAACCTTCACCATCGACCCGCGCGATGCCAAGGACTTCGACGATGCCCTCTCCATCCGCAGGTTGCCCAACGGCAACTGGGAGGTCGGTGTGCATATCGCCGATGTGACACATTATGTCACCCCGGGTTCGGTAATCGACAAAGAGGCAAAACAGCGCGCCACCAGCGTATATCTCGTGGACCGCACCATCCCGATGCTCCCCGAGCGCCTCTCTAACGGCATCTGTTCACTGCGACCCAACGAGGAGAAGCTGACATACTCGGCGATCTTCGAGCTCGATGCCGATGCCAAGGTTGTAAACTACCGTATCGGACGAACCGTAATCGAATCCAACCGCCGCTTCACCTACGAGGAGGCTCAGCAGATCATCGAGACCGGTAAAGGGGACTATGCCGAGGAGATTAACGTGCTCAACAAACTCGCGCAGACCATGCGTGCACGCCGATATAAAACCGGCGCACTAGAGTTTGACCGTGCCGAGGTGCGCTTCGACATCGACAAGGATGGCAAGCCCATCAGCGTCTACTTCAAAGAATCGAAAGAGGCAAACAAGCTCATCGAGGAGTTCATGCTGCTCGCCAATGAGACCGTAGCCAAACACATAGGCAAGGCAAAGCCGGGCAGAAAGGCTAAGAACTTCGTATACCGCGTCCATGACAATCCGGATCCCGAGAAGATCCATAACTTTTCGCTTATCGCGCAGCGTTTCGGCCATAAGGTCGTAAGCGACGGAAAGGCGCGCGAGGTCAATCAGAGTATCAACCGCCTCCTCAAGGATATAAAGGGTCGCGGCGAGGAGAATATGCTCTCGATGCTTGCCATCCGCTCTATGGCAAAGGCAATGTACACCACCGACAACGTCGGTCACTACGGCCTTGCCCTCGATTATTACACTCACTTCACGTCGCCGATACGCCGCTATCCGGATATGATGGTTCACCGATTGTTGGCACGTTATGCCGAGGGAGGCAGAAGCGCCGACAAAGTGCACTTGGAGGATGAGTGCCGCCATTCGTCCGACATGGAGCAGCTCGCCTCAAACGCCGAGCGCAGCTCAATCCGCTACAAGCAGGTGGAGTTCATGCAGGACAAGATGGGTGAGATCTATGACGGAGTCATCTCGGGCGTGACCGAGTGGGGACTCTATGTGGAGCTCGATGAGAATATGTGCGAGGGACTCGTGCCGGTGCGCGACCTTGCCGACGACTATTACGACTATGATGAGAAGAACTATTGCCTGATCGGTCGCCGTCACGGCAACAAGTACACCCTCGGCGATCAGGTCAAGGTGCAGGTGGCGCGTGCGGATCTCGACCGCAAGCAGCTCGACTTTGCCCTCATCACCGATACCGGCAATCCCAACAAGCCGCTCCGTGAGCACAAGCCGGGCAAGCGACATGAGCCGTCGCGCAACAAGGACAAACGCCGCAGCCGCAAGAAATAAACAGTCGGCTCAAGAGTAACCCGGATGCCCGTAGCCGGCATTAACGCTGCGACAAGCTCATTAGGATAATAAAATCTAAGCGTAAAAAAGATTAAAAAAGGTAAAAAAGTCGGTCAGCATTTGGAGCGGACCGATTTTTTTTATAACTTTGCAATGGGTGAGTCCTGCACGACTTGCTCTCCATGAAATCCCCCAGATCTTGACCGAAGCAAGGGTAGTGGGTTGAGCGGTGCGATGTAGATCGCTCGCCCGCCTGCCTCTTTAGCTCAGTTGGCCAGAGCACGTGATTTGTAATCTCGGGGTCGTTGGTTCGAATCCGACAAGAGGCTCTAAAGTAATTACCATTGGTGGTTATAAAGGATAATGTTTTTCATAATTTTGTTTTGGCGGTGTGTTTAGTGATAAACGCGCCGTTTTTTATCTTCCTGCCCACCTGAAATTACAGCTTAGGCTTAAATAAAATTACAGCTTCAGGCTAACCGTAAATCAATAATAGACAGAAAATTATAGATATGGCTCGATATATACACAACGCGACCTTTATGGTCGAGAAGAAAGAGGAGAGGTCACTGTTGGAGTGGCTCACCCCGATAGCGCAATCGCAGATGACGGCTTCCGACGTGATGGGGGGCAGACTGTCGGTACTCGTGGAGGCAGGAGGCGCCACCACCGGCGACGACGAGGCGCAGAGCGTCGCCTTTCAGCTTGAGTTTGATACGTACGCCAAGCTCAAGGAGTGGGAAACCGCCGCACTCCCCGGTATCTCGGAGGAATTTGACAACCGTTATCCCGGCAGAGGGATGCTCTTCTGCTCGGTATTCCGCGAAGTCACAGCCAACTCTTGACAACTACCCGCGTTTAACCTGCAGACGGCTCCTAAAAACAGATAACCGGCTTTTAAAACCGGCAGACAGCTTTTAATTCAGTGTAATGGAAAAATCGCTAAAGGATTACGACACGATAATCATGGGTATCGACCCGGGCACCAACGTCATGGGATACGGCGTGTTGGGGGTCAAGGGCAAGCGAGCCGAGATGATAGTGATGGGAGTGTTGCAGCTGTCGAAATTCGAGAGTCACTACAAACGCCTGTTGCGCATCTTCGAGCGCGTGCAGAGCCTCGTGGAGCAGTATCTCCCCGACGAGATGGCGCTTGAGGCACCCTTTTTCGGCAAGAATGTCCAGTCGATGCTCAAGCTCGGACGCGCGCAGGGAGTGGCGATGGCAGCCGCTCTCACCCGCGACGTACCCGTAAGCGAATATCCGCCGCTGTCGGTCAAGATGGCGGTCACCGGCAACGGTCAGGCGTCAAAGGAGCAGGTTGCCAACATGCTCCGCCATATCCTCAATCTCAAGACCGAGGATATGCCCGATTTTATGGATGCCACCGATGCCCTGGCAGTGGCTCTGGCACACTTCTACGAGAAGAGCAAGCCGGCGGTCGCCAAGGGACCGAAGAACTGGGCGGATTTCCTGCGTCAGAACCCCGACCGCCTCGCCCCGCGACGCAATAAATGAAAATATAAGACCAATAAAGGCAATATTATTTTATCATTGGTTAAGAAGTCCGGCGACTTCAATATCAATCATATTTTTTAACCGTTAAAATTTTGATTTTAACGGTTAAAATTTTGGTATTTATCAGAATGATTTTAAATTTGCATAGCCACGACTATGCCGTAGCCAGAGCGCCTTTTGGCGAGCAGAGTGAGGTGCGGTGTAAGAAGTGATGCAAAGAGCCTAAAAATTTAGAAAATATGGATAGATATCAGGAGGCGCTCGCCGCCAGCAAGGTGACAGAGAACGATGAGGCAGTCGCCCTCGAAGTCAAGAAGATTATGGAGAAAGCCCCGGAGTACCATACTCCCGAGGTGTATCAGTTCCTTTTCAGCTCGATTGACCTCACCACGCTCTCGACCGAGGACAGTGTAAAGAGTGTAGCGGCATTCACCCAGCGGGTAAATGACTTTGACAACGATTATCCCCAGTACAAGAATGTAGCCGCCATCTGCGTTTACAGCAACTTCGCCGAGGTTGTCAGCACACATCTCGACGTGGAGGGAGTCGATGTCGCCGTCGTGGCAGGTGCCTTCCCTTCGAGCCAGACATATCTGGCAGTCAAGATCGCCGACGTGTCTATGGCAGTGGCATCGGGTGCCAATGAGGTTGATATCGTCTTTAACGTCGGTATGTATCTCGACGGCAACTATGAGGATCTCTGCGACGAGATCATCGAGCAGAAGCATGCCGCCCGCGACGCGCGTCTCAAGGTCATCCTCGAGACCGGCTGTCTCAAGACCGCCCGCGCCATCAAACAGGCTTCGATACTCTCGATGTATTCGGGTGCCGATTTCATCAAGACCTCTACCGGAAAGATCTACAGCGGAGCTTCGCTTGAGGCAGCCTACGTGATGTGTCAGTGCATCAAGGAGTATTATCAGGTGAGCGGACGCAAGGTGGGCTTCAAGGCATCGGGCGGTGTGCGCACCACCGACGAGGCGGTTGCCTATTACACCATCGTCAAGGAGGTATTGGGCGACGAGTGGCTCAATCAGGATCTCTTCCGTATCGGCGCCAGCAGCCTCGCCAATAACCTGCTCTCGTCGATGGAGGGTAAAGAGGTCAAATTCTTCTAAAAACAGTATAACCGAAGTCGTTTTGCCTTAGATGAGAGGCAAAACGGCTTTATTTGTACTTACAATACTAACTAAACATAACCGACGCAAATGAAATTAAGTAGAATGTTGGTAGTGGCGGCAGTTGTCGTACTCGGTGCCTTCGCCTCGTCAGCCCAGCAAACCGCCGGCAAATCACAGATGTTCGGAGTGGCTTTTTATAACTTAGAAAACCTCTTCGACACCATCAACAACAACGGCAAATATGACCTGGAGTTCTCACCGCAGGGTGACCGCCGTTGGGACAGCAAGAAGTATTGGTCCAAGATCAACAAGCTTGCCTACGCCATCTCCCAGATGACCAATAAATACACCCCCAACGGTCCGGCAGTGATAGGTGTCAGCGAGATCGAGAACATCACCGTGCTTCAGGATCTCGTCAAGGCAGCCCCCATCAAGAACTGGAATCTCCAGATCGTGCATCACGATTCTCCCGACGCGCGCGGTGTCGATGTGGGATTGCTCTACAATCCCCGTTATTTCCAGCTCGACAGCGTCACCAACCACCGTCTCACCATCCCGAGCCTGCCCCGCTTCCGCACCCGCGACCAGATGTGTGTAGTCGGCAAGATGGGAGGCAGCCCGATTGCCATCATCGTCAATCACTGGCCCTCGCGCCGCGGTGGCAACAAGGAGAGCTCCTACCTGCGTGAGGCAGCAGCCGAGCTTTCGCGCAGCATCGCCGCCGACCTCGATGCCAAGAACCCCGGTATCGCTGTCGTTGTGATGGGTGACCTCAATGATGACCCCTCCGACAAGAGCTGCTCCGAAGTCCTCGGTGCCGTCAAGAAACCCGAGAAGGTTGTCGAGGGAGGTTTCTACAACCCCTTCTGGAAGAAACTCGACGACGGTATCGGCTCGTACATATACCGCGGCGGCTGGGACCTCTTCGACCAGATCATCGTGAACTACAACCTCACCAAGGGTACCAACGGCCTCCGTTTCTATGGTGCCGAGGTTCTCAACAAGCCCTTCCTGCTGCAGACCGACGGTCAGTATAAAGGCTATCCGCTGCGCACATTCTCGGGTGGTGCATGGACCGACGGTTACTCCGACCACCTCCCCACTGAAATATATCTGATTAAGAAATATTGATCACTAAACTAACTGATCATCAAATTTATGCGTAAAACACTATCTCTGCTTCTGCTCCTGCTGGTCAGCGGTTTGCCACTGCTTGCCGCCACAGGTGTCAAAGGTACTCTGGTAGATGCCCAGACCGGTACGCCGGTAGCGGGTGCAACTATCGTATTGCAAGAGTCCAACTCAGTTGTAGCCAGTGGTGCCGACGGTACGTTCCAGATCTCGAACGCCGCCCCGGGCCCGGAGCTGCTTAAAATTTTTGCCTCAGGATATACTGATACCTATCAGGATGTGACCCTGATCGAGGGCATGGTAAAGAATGTCGGCGAGATCGCGCTCACACCGAGCGGTTTCGTAGCCTCAAATCTCAACTCGGATGACTTCCTCTTTGATGAGCAGGAGCTCCTTGAGGATGAGGGTATCGCCCAGAGCACCGGTACCATCATGGGTGCCACCGACGATATTTTCTACCAGACCGCCAACTACGATTTCTCGACAGCGCGTTTCCGTTTCCGCGGTTACGACACCAACTGGAACACCAACTATATCAACGGCTTCAATTACAACGATGCCATCCGCGGACGCTTCAACTTCTCGGGTCTCGGCGGTATGACCTCGACGGCATTCCGCAACCGCTCGACCGAGATCGGTCTCGGAGCCGGTGCATACGGCTACGGCAACATCGGCGGTAGCTCGAACTTCACCACCTACGCCGCGGGTTATGCCCCCGGCTTCAAGGGAAGTCTCGCCTACACCAACTCCAACTACATGATGCGTGCGATGTTCCAGTACGCTACCGGTCTCGATAGCAACGGCTGGGCATTCGCAATCTCCGCCATCGGTCGTTATGCACCCGAGGGTATCATCGAGGGTACATTCTACAACTCTGTAGGTCTGTCGATGTCGCTGCAGAAGGTCTTCAACCAGTACCACTCGTTAAACCTCACGGCATGGGCAGCCCCCACACAGCGCGCCACCAACAGCGCCGCCACTCAGGAGGCTTACGACCTTGCCGGCACCAACCTCTACAACCCTAACTGGGGTTACCTCAACGGCAAGAAGAAGAGCTCCAAGATCGTGGAGTCATGCGACCCCTCGATTCTGTTGAACTGGATCTGGAAGCCGCGCATGGGCACACAGGTAAACACCGGTATCGGCTGGCGCCGCAGCCTCTATTCAAGCTCAGCCTTGAACTGGTACCAGACCGCCGACCCGCGTCCCGACTATTACCGCTACCTCCCCTCATACTCGCGTCCGACAGCCGACCCCATCACTGACCCCGACCTCTACGCCGCTCAGCTCGAAGTCTTCGACTTTGTCACCGACTGGTGGAAACAGGAGGATCATCATCAGCTCGACTGGGAGTCAATGTACAAGACCAACATCCTCAACCGCGAGCAGTATGACCGTGACCCCTCACTCGTAGGTCAGTCATCATACATCCTTGAGGACCGTCACAGCAACTTCGACGCCTACATGTTTAACAGCTACGTCGATCACCGCATCAACGACTACATGACCCTCCAGGGCGGTATCAGCTTCAACCATACCAACTCACACTATTACAAGACTATCCGTAACCTTCTGGGCGGTGAGTTCTGGCGCGACGTAGATAACTTCTCAGAGCGTGACTTCGCCGGCAACACCGACATCCTCCAGAACGATATCCGTTACCCCAACCGCAAGGTTTACGAGGGTGACACCTTCGGTTACGACTACAACATCCGCGTTTACACCGCCAAGGCATGGCTGCAGAACCAGATCATCACCTCGCACTGGGATGTAAACTACGGTTTGGAGATGTCTTACAACAACTTCGTCCGCTACGGTAATATGCAGAACGGTCGTGCTCCCGAGAACTCACTCGGCATGGGTAAGCGCCATTCGTTCGACAACGCCGCCATCAAGGCAGGTGCCACCTACAAGCTCAACGGCCGTAACTACTTCACCGCCCACGCTTCGTACGGCACACGCGCCCCGCTCCCCGATTACGCATACGTATCACCGCGTACCAAAGACACCTCGATCGAGGGTCTCAAATCGGAGACTTTCCTCTCGGCTGACCTCTCTTATACATGGAACTACCATAACTTCCGCGGTAGCATCACCGGATTCTTTACCGAGATGTGGAACGGTGTCAAGCGCTCAGGCTTCTATGACTATCAGCTCAACACCTTCATGAACTACACCATGTCGGGTATGCAGACCGAGTACAAGGGTATCGAGTTGGGTATGGAGTACAAGATTCTCCACAACCTCTCTATCAGCGCCGCCGGTACATTCTCACGCTACACCTACGAGAACAATCCCCTCGGTGTACGCAGCTACGAGAACGGTTCGGAAGACGACGTAACCCGCCGCGTGTATCTCAAGAACTATCACATCGGAGGCACACCGCAGCAGTGCTACAGCATAGGACTGAACTACAACATCAAGAACTGGTTCTTTGAGGTCAATGGCCAGTGGTTTGGCGACAACTGGATCGACCTCTCTCCGGCACGTCACGAGGAGATGCCCGGTCTGTGGAAGTTCTGCATGAGCGAGGAGGATTACATCAAGCGCCGCGACGAGATCACCCGTCAGGACAAACTCAACTCCGAGTGGGTGATGAACGTATCGGTGGGTAAGGTTATCTACACCCGTTTCGGCTCGATCAACCTCAACCTCAATGTCAATAACGTCCTCAACAACCGCAACATCCAGACCGGTGGCTATCAGGAGGGTAAGTTCGATTACACCAATTACGATGTAAACAAATTCCCCAACAAGATCTATTACGCCCAGGGTATCCGCGTATTCTTTAACGCCGGTATCAGATGGTAATCCCCGCGGGAAGAAACAGTAAGACAACATCCATAAATCAAAAGCAACAATGAATCGCATAAAAATATATCTGGCGTTACTGATAGCCACAATGACCCTCGGACTGGTGTCGTGCGACGACGAGCTCGCTCAGCCGCCCGTCAATATGCCGGAGGGTGGTATCGGTACCGGAGCGTGGAATAACCCGATGACCACATATCAGGTGATGCTCGGCACAGTCAATGATGCCCTGGCGACACCTTGGGTCAAAGGTTACATCGTAGGTTACGTTGATACCAACGTGGGTACCGTAGCCAACGCAGAGAGTTGTAAATTTACAGTACCGGCAACGGTCTACACCAACATCCTTATCGCCGCCACCCCCGACGAGCGCAACTGGGAGAACTGCGCCACAGTGCAGCTCCCCTCGGGTGATGTGCGTCGCGCCCTCAACCTCGGTGACCACCCCGAGAACCAGGGTCTCCTCGTGAGCATGAAGGGTACCACCGGCTCGAAGTACTGCGGTGTCTATGGTGTCCGCTCCGTTACCGCCTACAACTGGGGAGAGGAGGGTCTCGATGACGGCTCTGACGTGCCTCAGCCCGATCAGCCCGTCGTAACCGGCACTACCGTCTACACCGGTCTTGAGGCTGCCGCCTCCGAGGTGGATTGGACTTACGACAACGTCGTGATGCCCTCGCCCCTCAGCTACGTATGGAGCTGGAAGGAGTATAACGGCAACCACTACCTCAACGCGAGCGCCTATTACAGCGGTAAGAACATCGCAGCCGAGGCTTACGCATACTCACCCGTCATCGACCTGACCGATTACAGCTCGGCAGCCGTTGTCTTCGAGCATGCCGCCAAATTCCAGACCACTCTCCGCGAGCTCTGCCGCTTTGTGGTGCGCGAGGAGGGAACCACCGCATGGACTGAGATGGATATCCCCGTATGGCCCTCTGAGGGCGTATGGACATTCTCGGAGTCAGGTGTCATCGACCTCACGGCATTCGCCGGCAAGAAGATCGTCGTCGGCTTCAAGTATGCTTCGTCAGAGCAGGGTGCCGATACCTGGGAGATCAAGAATGTCAAGGTAACAGGTGTTAAGAAATAATCATCAACAGCACAAACATAAAACAGATGAAAGTAAACGTCTTTAAGAAACTCTCGATGCTGCTGATGGCGACAGCATCGCTGACGGCTCTCACCGGCTGTCAGGCAGAGATGGACACTCCGGAAATCATCGAGCCGGTGGCAAGCATGAAGGCAAATACAACCATTGCCGAGCTTAAGGCTGCCTTCGACGGTGTGTCGGTGCTCTGCCCGATGAAGGATGAGGCTACCAATACTCCCTACATCATCAAGGGACGTGTTATCTCGTCAGATGCAACCGGTAATATCTATAAGAGTCTGGTTATCCAGGACGAGACGGCTGCAATGCCCCTCTCTATCAACCAGAACAGTATGTACACCGACTATCCCGTCGGTCAGGAGGTGGTGCTCAACGTGACCGGTCTCTACATCGGTTACTACCGCGGCCTCCAGCAGATCGGCTGGCTCGGTACTCCCTACGACGGAGTGACCCAGCTCAACTTCATGGCGTGGGATATGTTTAAGGCTCACAGCGAGCTCAACGGTTTCCCCGACCCCGATTTCAAATATGTAAGCCAGAACGAGGAGTGGCCCTCTGCAGAGCCTTACTGCATCGTGACCACTATCGGCGCCCTCCCCTCAAGCGGTGCTGATTTCCGCGCCATGCAGGGACAGTTGGTGGAGTTCCGCAACGTCTCTTTTGAGGAGGGTGGCAAGACCACTTACGCCCGTTATCAGGAGACTGTAAACACCAACATCAAGGATGCCGCCGGCGCTACGATGATCGTCCGCACCTCTGGTTACAGCACCTTCTATAACGAGACCCTCCCCGAGGGTACAGGTACCATCCGTGGTATCCTCTCATACTACGGCTCCGAGTGGCAGCTGTTGCTCCGCAGCCTCAACGACGTGATGTTCGACCAGAAAGGTCAGGAGGATGACCCCTACACCATCGAGGAGGCTATGGAGGCACAGAATACCGGTGTAAGCGCCTGGACCAAGGGTTACATCGTCGGCTCTGTAAAGGCAGGCGTACAGCAGGTGACCTCTAACGACCAGATCATGTGGGCTGAGGATGTCGAGATCGACAACAACATCGTCATCGCTCCCTCTAAGGATGTCAAGGACTACACCAAGTGTATGATCGTAGAGCTGCCTCAGGGCACCCCGCTCCGCGAGTATGTGAACCTCATCGACAACCCCGAGAATTACGGTCAGGAGTTTGCCGCCTATGGAGAGCTCACTACCTTCTTGGGTCTCCCCGGTATCGTCGGCAGCGGCGCTGCAAACACCTTTAGCGTGAACGGTGTCCACCTCGGCGGTAACGGCGGCGGTCAGACACCCACCCCCGAGCCCGAAGGTGACGGTAGCAAGGAGAAACCCTTCACCATCGCTCAGGTAATGGCGTCTACAGCCGATGCAACAGGCGTATGGGTCGAGGGTTACGTGGCAGGTTACGTGGCTGACATGAACTGGCAGAGCTCTGCAGTGTTCGGCACTCAGGCTACCGACGGTTCGACCAACTACGCCAACGGTACCAACGTGATTCT
>CAZAWP010000014.1:6454-10737 GCA_964488855.1 uncultured Sangeribacter sp. | reverse complement strand
GCACTCAGGCTACCGACGGTTCGACCAACTACGCCAACGGTACCAACGTGATTCTCTCGTCAGTGGCAGCCGCTCAGGCAAACACCTCTAACTCAGTTCCCGTAGGTCTCTCGACACAGGGCGACGTGAGATCTAAGCTCGGTCTGTCGAAGAACCCCGGCGTCTATGGCAAGAAAGTTAAGGTCAAGGGTGACGTGACCAAGTACTTCGGTGTCCGCGGTCTTAAGAACGTAACCGAATACGACCTCGGCGACGGCGGCTCTGAGCCTACCCCGACTCCCACACCCACCCCGACACCTACACCCGGCACCGGCGACGGTACTCTCGATAATCCCTTCACCGTAGATCAGGTCATGGCTTCGACTTCTGACTCTTCAGGCGTATGGATGATCGGTTACGTGGCAGGTTACGTGGCTGACATGAACTGGCAGAGCTCGGCAGTGTTCGGCACTCAGGCTACCGACGGTTCGACCAACTACGCCAACGGTACCAACGTGATTCTTTCGTCAGGAGCGGCAGCTCAGGCTACTACCTCCAACTCAATCCCTGTAGGTCTCTCGACCTCGGGCGACGTAAGATCCAAGCTCGGTCTGTCCAAGAATCCCGGCGTGTACGGCAAGCAGGTCAAGGTCAAAGGTGATGTGACCAAATACTTCGGTATCCGCGGTATGAAGAATGTCACCGAGTACGTGATCATCGACTGAGAACGATAATCATCACTGTCACGAAACGGCAGATGATTGTATCGACTGAAAATATCTCTGAGGCGCTTGAACCCGCCTCAGAGAACAAAGGAAAGATTATGACAGTAAAATTGACGCACAGCAGGATAGCGCTATATTTGGTGCTCCTAATCGTCGGCGCCGGGATGCTCACCGCGCGCGGTGACTACAAACCGGGTTATTACAACGCCCTCGACGGTCAGAAACGTGAGGCTCTCAAGGCTGCCGCCAAACAGAGCGTGCTTAAACACAACACCCTCCAGTATTACGAACTCCCCAACTATTGGCAGTATTCGGACGTGTATCCGGAGCTCGTCAATGGTCTCAAACGCTGGTGGGATATGTATTCCGACGAGATGTACCTCATCCAGAAGGGTGTGAGCGGCAAATCAAGCTTCTCCGCCAACAAGATGCAGCGTGAGCATGCTGTGCCCAAATCGTGGTGGAAACTCAACGGTGATGTCGAGTACACCCCGGCGTATTCCGATATGTGGAATCTTTACCCCTCGGATGGCCCGGCAAATCAGGCCAAGCTCAACTATCCCCTCGGTCCGGTCAATACCGTGAGCTACAACAACGGCGTTACCAAAGTCGGTGGCGCCCGCACCGGCTACGGCGGCGGCTCGTCAAAAGTCTTCGAGCCTGCCGACGAGTATAAGGGTGACTTCGCCCGCGCTTTCTTTTACATGGCGACAGTGTACGACGATATTAACTGGGTCATTAACTATATGTTCCAGAAAAACAGTTACCCGACGCTGCGCGACTGGGCGGTAGATATGCTCTTGGACTGGGCGCGTCAGGATAAGGTAAGTCAGAAAGAGATCGACCGTAACAACATAGTGGAGCAGTATCAGGGTAACCGCAACCCCTTTGTGGACTTCCCCGAATTAGCTGAATATATCTGGGGTACACGCAAGAATCAGGTGTTCTACATCGCGGAGCAGGATAACAGTGACCCGACACCCCCGATTACCGGCGACCCCGAGATTACCAGTCCCGTAAACGGTGAGTCACTCGACTTCGGACAGACCGCTGTCGGTCACGCCGTGAACCGTGCCCTCCAGATTGCCGGTGCCAATCTCACCATGCCCCTGTCGGTACGGGTATCTGGTACTGACAAAGCGTATTTCGTCCCGGAGGTGACTTCGATACCCGCCGCGACGATGAACCAGAACTTAGGTTACCTCCTTAACATCACCTATCTGCCGCAGACCGAGGGTAAGCACGAGGCAAAAGTCATCCTCTATGACGGCGGACTCCCCGACGGTCAGACCATCGTGGTCAATCTCAAGGGAGAGAGCCTCCCCGTGCCTCAGCTGACAGCGCTGACGGCATTCCCGGCTACCGGTATTTCCGATAACGAATATACCGCCAACTGGTCCGAGGCAACCGGTATCGCTGACTTCTACGTAGTGACCCGCATCCGCTATGTCAATGGCAACGCCGAGGCGGAGACTTACGAGACACCTTCGACCTCATACACCTTTACAGACCGCGACCCCGAAATCGAGGAGAGCTACAGCGTGCAGTACTCACGATTGGGCATTCTCTCGCCGGCAAGCAACACGGTAGTGGTAAATACCAGCGGTATCGAGGAGGTAATCGACTGTCCGCCGGTAATCTACATCGTCAGCGGAGGTATAATCGTCACCGGCGAGGGTGAAACCGTTTCGGTAAAAGTTTACGACGTGGCGGGTATATGCGTGGCAGAGTTGGATGGTGCCGAACCCGGTACCCTTGTCGAGCTGCCGGCAGGCGTCTACGTCATAACAACGGGCAATAACCGCCGCCCCGTAAAGGCGATTGTACCCTGACTCCGATAAAAAAGAGTTAAATCATTTTGAAAAGTAGATAATCTGTTATAAATTTGAAGTTCAATAGCAAAATGTATGTAAATCGGGGTTAAAAACGGTGTAAACCGGAAATTTCCGCTGCTAAAAAGAGGGAATCCCGATGCAGACATGATAATTGGACTTAAAACAAACTACCTGATATCTCTGATATGAGACTCACTTTTACAACTCTCCTCGCAGCCACCGGAGTGGCATTTGCCTGCGGATCGGCGTTCGCCGCCGAGCCTGCCGGCTATTACAACAGCCTCAACGGCAAGAAAGATATAGAACTCAAGAAGGCAGTCAAGGCGATTGTCGTCAATCATACCGCCATCTCTTACAGCTCGGGTACATGGACAGCGTTTCATGATACCGACGTGCGTTATGTAAACGGCACTCTGTGCTGGTGGGATATGTATTCGTCAAACAATGTCCCTGTCTCTTCCGGCCATCCCGGCATGAACGTGGAGCATTCGGTCGCCAACTCATGGTGGGGCGGCACCAAAAATGACGCGTACAAGGATCTCGTTCACCTCAATCCCTCCAACTCCGACGCCAACTCGCGCAAGAGCAACTATCCCCTTGGAGAGATAGCCACCCATACATGGGATAACGGCGTGACATTTATCGGTAAACCCGCTACCGGTACCTGCGGCGGCGCACAATACGTTTACGAGCCCGCTGCCGAGTACAAGGGTGACTTCGCCCGCGTATTCATGTATATGTTTACCGTTTACGATGACATCAGCTGGAAGACCTCAAACACCAACTGGATGTATAACACCGCCAGCGACCTCCTTCTCAAGCCGTGGGCATACGAGATGCTTCTCAAATGGTCGGCAAATGACCCCGTGAGCCAGAAAGAGCGCGACCGTAACGACGGTATCTACAAACATCAGAAAAACCGTAACCCCTTTATCGACCATCCCGAATTGGCTGAGTATATCTGGGGCTCGAAACGTGGTCAGACATTCTATCTAGATGGCAACGGCGGCGGTGACGACGATGATCCCATCGTGCCTCCCATCGAGGATCCGGAGGAGAAAGTGCTCGTGAACGAGAACTTCGAGAACGGTACACTCGGTAATTTCACCAACATCGTAGTGTCGGGTAACAACAAAGGGTGGTACGACAAGAGCTATCAGGGCAACCATTACGCCACAGCCTCGACTTATTCATCGACAGCAGCCGGCGGCCCGTTCGAGTTCTGGTTGATCAGCCCGGAGTTCGAGATGAACGATGATTACGAGTACACACTGACCTTCCGCACCCAGGGCGCTTATTACTACGCCGAGAGCAAGGTAGAGGCCTACGCCCTCCCCTCTGCAGCCGATTGCCGCACACTCGGCAACTGCGACAAGCTCAATGCCGTCTTCTGCACCCCCAATCCCAACGGCGGCAGCCCCGTCTATAGCGACTGGAAAGAGTCAGGCGCGGTTAAGGTGCCGGTGCAGGGTGCCAAAGGTTGCGTAGGTTTCCGTTTCACCAACCCCACCGGCGGCAACAACCTCAGTTCGACATACTGTCTTGACGATGTCAAGGTTGTGGCTACCAAGAAACAGGGCACTGCCATCGAGGAGATTGAGGAGAGCGACGATGACAGCTTCCTCGTGGAGGTATGGGGTAACACCATCCTCGCCCCCGAAGGAGCCCGTATTTTCAATCTCAACGGCGTTGAGGTAAACGGCGAGAACCTGCAGCGCGGCGTCTACATCGTGGTCAAGTCCAC
>CAZAWP010000014.1:0-6354 GCA_964488855.1 uncultured Sangeribacter sp. | reverse complement strand
GCGTAGCCTTAATCCTTAATTTCTTAATCTCTCATAGATGATAAAAGAAGCAATCCTTAACCTTACTATGGCGGTGAGTGCGCTGACCGTCGCTGCGGCTGTTCCGGCAGGCTATTACCAGAGTCTGGAGAACAAGAGCGGCGCGGAGCTGCTCACGGCACTGACGGCGCTCTCGCAGCCCGAGACCATCGTCAGCTACGGCGGAGGCACCAAAGGTACATGGGCATCGTTCGTAAACACGGACGTGCGTCTTATCAACGGTCGCGAAGCCTGGTGGGATATGTATTCTAACAACATAGTCTATCTGCCGACATACGATGCCATGAACATCGAGCATTGTGTGCCTAACTCATGGTGGGGCGGTCAGAAGACCAATCCCTACAAGGATCTCTTCCACCTCAACCCCTCGGATGCCATAGCCAACGGACAGAAATCGAATCATCCTCTCGGCGAGGTATCGAAGGCAAGCTACGACAACGGCGTGATCCGTGTCGGTACGCCCGCCGGCGAGGCAGGGGGCTCAGGCACCGTCTTTGAGCCGGCAGATGAGTACAAAGGCGACTTTGCGCGCGCCTATATGTATGTCTTTGTGACATACGCGCAAAACAGTTGGGATGGTAACAAGTATCCCTATATGTTTACCCTGAGCGGGACAACCGCCACATTGCAGCCCTGGGCGGCGCAACTGCTGCTGAAATGGTCGGAAGAGGATCCGGTCGACAGCAAGGAGCAGCAGCGCAATGAGGCGATATTTCTCGAGCAGGGGAACCGCAATCCTTTTATCGACATGCCGGCACTCGCCGATTATGTCTGGGGAGCCCGGAAGAATCAGAAGTTTGTCACCGCGGAGAAAACTGTCGATGCGATCGACCGCCCGGTGGCACCTGTATTTGAGGAGGGTCGTCTGACACATGTCAATACCTACACCGGTAGATGGTGGCACCCGTTGCTGCTTAATATCGCTGTGGAGCCGGATGCAGAGCTCTTTGTAAGCACCGGAGGGGGAGCGTACCAGTCACACACCGGGCAGCTGAATATACCGGCAGCCTCAGGCGATAATGATATCTACACCGTGTCGGCTTATACCGAACGCACTGTCGGAGGGATGACCTTACGCTCAGCCGTGGCGACCCTTACACTTCATGCCGCCAATCCGGCTAATCCGGACATGGCAGATGCCGTGTGGGAACCCGTACACGATATGACGCAGATCACCGACGGCGGTAACTACGTATTGCTGTCTGCCAACACTCTCCATGTGATGGGCGCTGACGGCGGTATCTCCACAAAATTTATGCCGAGTGCAGGATTCGTCAAGTTTGACGATGCCGATTACAATATCACCCAGCTGCCGATGGATGCAGCCGTAGTGACATTGCATAAGGCCGGTTCAAACCAATATGCGCTCGAAATAAAGGATGTAAAGGGTCAGAGTAAGGGTTATTACACCACGACTGCAAAGAACTCCATGTCGCTCAAGAGCGGCCAGGGTACGGCGGCGACCGTCAGCATCGACGGCACCGGCATCTTCAAGGCCGATTTCGGCTCTACCCCGGGTACTCTGCAATTTAACAAGACTCAACCTCGCTTCCTTAACTACACTACCTCACAGACCGGTATCTATCTGTACCGCTTTAACGGCTATGCCAACAACACCATAACCGCTATCACGGCACCGGAGGAATCGGTAGAGCCTGTAATCATCTCAGGCAACTCTATCATCGCCCCCGAGGGGAGCATGATATTTGACATTAACGGACGTCAGGTCAGCGGCAACGGACTGTCGGCAGGTATTTACATCATCGTAAGGACCGGCGGCAGCGCAGAGAAAG
Source organism: uncultured Sangeribacter sp. (assembly GCA_964488855.1). Classification (GTDB taxonomy): domain Bacteria; phylum Bacteroidota; class Bacteroidia; order Bacteroidales; family Muribaculaceae; genus Lepagella. Next base: position 4,522 of record CAZAWP010000014.1, on the reverse strand, counting down.
TGCTGATGCCCTGAGGTCGGAGAGTGATTTGATGCAGTGACAGTACTGCTGTGTGCGTCTGCTTTATCTAAAGCGGATAGCCTGGACTGTCTGCAGTCGAAACCTAAATCGGAAACCTTATTCAGTAATGGCACGACAAACACAACCGAACAGTATTGAGAAGATAGTCATCCGCTTTGCGGGCGACTCCGGCGACGGTATGCAGCTCGCCGGCAACATATTCTCAAACATCTCGGCAGGACAAGGCGACGAGATATCAACCTTTCCGGATTATCCGGCAGAAATACGTGCACCGCAGGGCAGCCTCAGTGGTGTATCCGGTTATCAGGTAAGCGTCGGTCACGACGTGCACACCCCCGGCGACGAAGCCGATGTGCTCGTGGCGATGAACCCCGCTGCCCTCAAGACCAATCTCAAATACCTTAAAAAAGGTGGTATCATCCTGTGCGACGGCGATTCGTTTACCGACGCCAATCTTCGCAAGGCAGAGTACAAGACACTCGACCCTATCGCCGAACTCGGCATCGACCCCAAGCACGTCATGCTTGTGCCGATGACCTCCGTGCTTAAAAATACGCTCGCCGACACCGGCATGGATCTCAAGTCGATCATGAAATGCAAGAATATGCTCGCCTTGGGTGTGATATGCTGGCTCTTCGAGCGTCCTCTCGAAAGTGTCGAGAAGAAACTCCGTGCCAAGTTTGCCAAAAAGCCGGCGATCGCCGACGCAAACATCAAGGTCCTTCATGCCGGTTGGGATATAGCCCACAATCAGCATGCCTCAATGCCGACATACCGCATCGAGACCGGAAACGCATTGCCCGGTGTCTATGTAGACCTAACGGGAAACACCGCTACAGCGTGGGGACTCATCATGGCATCCGAGCGCAGCGGCAGAGACCTCTTCTTAGGCTCCTATCCCATCACTCCGGCTACCGATATCCTGCATGAGCTCGCCAAACGAAAAGACCTCGGAGTCAAAGCGTGCCAGATGGAAGACGAGATTGCCGGCATCTGCTCGGCAATCGGAGCATCGTATGCAGGCGATTTGGCTGTTACCACAACCTCCGGCCCCGGACTGTCACTGAAATCTGAAAGTATAGGACTGGCGGTAATGACCGAGCTTCCACTTGTGGTGGTAGACGTACAGCGTGGCGGTCCCTCGACCGGACTACCGACCAAGACAGAGCAGACAGACCTCATGCAGGCGCTCTATGGCAGACACGGCGAATCACCCGTATGTGTTTTGGCCGCCACGTCGCCCGGTGACTGCTTTGACATGGCTTTTGAGGCTGCAAGGATAGCATTGGAGTACATGACCCCCGTCATCCTCCTTACCGACGCGTATATCGCCAACGGCAGTTCGGCGTGGCGTGTCCCTGAACCCACAGATTACCCGGAGATCAAACCCCACTTGGTTACCCCCGAAGAGATCGAGAAAGGATGGCTTCCCTATAATCGCGACCCCGAGACGTTGGTTCGCAGTTGGGCTGTCCCCGGTACTCCCGGAGCCATGCACCGTGTCGGAGGACTTGAAAAAGATTACGATACCTCGGTTATTTCGACCGACGGCGCCAACCATGCACGCATGGTCGAGGCTCGCCGACGCAAGATTGCCGGTATCGCCGAGACGATACCGTTGCTGAAGCCCGAATTTGACACCGATGCCGATACTATACTTGTCGGCTGGGGCGGTACTTACGGTCATATGCGCACAGCCGCCAAGAATCTCAATGACGAGGGCGTGAAAGTGGCGTTGGCACAGTTCAAATATATAAATCCGCTACCGGCGAACGCACTCGATGTCCTCAAAGGTTACAAAAATATCATCGTGGCGGAGCTGAATACCGGCATGTTTGCCGATTATCTGCAGATGAAGTTGCCCGGTAAGGATATATTACGTATAAATAAAGTCGAAGGACAGCCCTTCCTCGTTAAGGAGATAACCTCGGGAGTAAAGGCGATATTGGCAGGAAAGGAGGAGAAGCGATGAATACTACAGCAGAAACATACAGCGCATCAGACTTCAAGAACAGTCAGAATGCACGGTGGTGTCCCGGTTGCGGCGATCATGCCGTTCTCAACGTCCTCCATAAAGCCATGGCAGAGATAGGAGTCGCACCCCACGATACGGTTGTCGTGTCGGGTATCGGCTGCTCAAGCCGTCTGCCGTATTATATGAATACCTACGGCATGCACACCATCCACGGACGCGGTGCAGCCATCGCGACCGGTGTAAAGGTCGCCAACCCCTCCCTGTCAGTATGGGAAGTCAGCGGCGACGGTGACGGACTCGCCATCGGCGGCAATCATTTCATCCACGCCATCCGACGCAACGTGGATATCAACATGTTGCTTCTCAATAACAAGATTTACGGACTCACCAAAGGTCAGTACAGTCCGACGTCCGACCGCGGCACCGTCTCCAAATCATCACCCTACGGCACAACCGAGGATCCCTTTATCCCTGCGGAGTTGTGTTTCGGGGCAAGGGGAAACTTCTTCGCCCGCTCCATCGACATCCTTCTTGACACTACAAAGGAGTGCATGAAGGCGGCAGCCGCCCATAAAGGGTGTGCCGTCATCGAGGTATTGCAGAACTGCGTGATTTTCAATAACGGAATCCATTCCTATATAACAGATAAGGACAAGCGTGCCGATCACACCATTCACCTCAAGCACGGTGAAAAGATGATTTTCGGCAAGGATAACAACCGCGGCCTCGTCCAGGACGGTTTCGGACTCAAGGCAGTGACAATCGGTGAGGATGGCTATACCCTCGACGATGTACTGGTTCATGACGCTCACCGCCGCGATAACTTCCTGCAGCAGCAGTTGGCTATGATGGACGGTCACGAGCTTCCGGTGGCTCTCGGAGTCATCCGGGATTATTCGGCACCTGCCTACGATCAGGAGGTTTCGGCACAGGTCGAGGAGGTAAGGAAAGCGAAAGGTTTCAAGGATCTCCGCTCGATGATTCTCGGCACCGTAGAGAGCTGGGAAATCAGTTGAGAATAATAAATAATTATCAAATTGCACACAATTTGCAAGTTAATGCAATTTTTTAGGCGAAAAATTTTTTAATATCAGAAAAATGCATTTACTTTGCGGACTGAAAAGGATTGTATCAAGCAATCCGGGGTCATTACCGGTCTCTTAAATACTGAGGGACAGAGGATAATGGCATGAAGCAGACCTCCCTGAGGGCGATTCATCATGAAGCGAAGCGTCGGGAGCAGGTCAGTCCGCGGCAAAGACTGCGGTTGGAAAAGAATATATTAACACATAAAATTTAGATTGACATGTCTGAAATTGAAAGCAAAGTAAAAGAGATCATCGTTGACAAACTGACAGTAGATGAGGGTGAGGTAACACGTGAGGCAGAGTTCAGCAAGGACCTCGGTGCAGATTCACTCGACACTGTAGAGCTCATCATGGAGTTTGAGAAAGCTTTTGATATCACAATTCCCGATGCAGACGCAGAGAAAATCTCAACAGTAGGCGACGCTATCGATTATATCGAGAGCCACAAAGCATAAGAGATTAGCTGTCAAGCAATCGAAGCGTAACAAATACGCATCGGATATAGCGGTCGGCGCCCGGGAACCCCGTTGGTGTCGATGCGCAAACCGAAACACAGGGCGGCTCGGTGTAATAGACGCCGTGCCGTCTTTTGTTATGAACGACTGTTCGCAATATTAACAGACCGGAGCCATAGAGCCGCGGTCAATCTTACTTTCTGATATGGAACTTAAAAGAGTAGTAGTGACAGGTCTCGGAGCCTTGACTCCGTTAGGCAACGACGTAGCCTCGACATGGGAGGCAGCCGTAGCCGGTAAGAGTGGAGCCGGACCGATCACCCATTTCAATGCAGAAAAGTTCAAGACACAGTTTGCCTGTGAGGTAAAGGATTTCGATCCGTCAGCACATTTCGACCGCAAGAAAGCGCGTCAGCTGGACCTCTACGCCATGTACGCCCTCAAGGCAGCCGACGAGGCTATCGAGGATGCCGGACTGGAAAATGAAGGTATAGATAAAAACCGCGTAGGTGTTATTTTTGCCGCAGGTATCGGTGGTCTTCACACTTTTGAGGAGGAAGCGGGTTATTTCGCAATTCACGGTGAGGAGCAGGGTCCCAAATACAATCCTTTCTTCATCCCCAAGATGATTGCCGACATTGCCGCCGGTCACATCTCGATCGAGCACGGCTTCCGCGGTCCCAACTTTGCAACTGTATCTGCATGTGCGTCGTCAAACAACGCACTTATTGATGCATTTAACTATATCCGTCTTGGTCATGCAGACGCTATTGTAGCCGGCGGCGCCGAGGCAGCCATCTATCCCGCCGGTGTGGGAGGCTTCAACTCCATGAAGGCTCTCTCGACCCGCAACGATGAGCCCGAGAAGGCTTCGCGTCCTTTCAGCGGCTCGCGTGACGGTTTCGTAATCGGCGAGGGTGCTGCAGCATTGGTGCTCGAGGAGCTTGAGCACGCCAAGGCACGCGGCGCCCACATCTACGCCG
>CAZAWP010000013.1:24915-26487 GCA_964488855.1 uncultured Sangeribacter sp. | reverse complement strand
CAGTTGAAAAGAGTGGATTTACCGACGTTGGGTAAACCGACAATGCCGCATTTTAATGCCATATCTATGTATTTCTCTAATATTCTTGGTTCGGTTGAGGCACAAAGATAGTCAATAGTTGCAGATTATGCAACTATTTACAGCACACCGGCCGGCGGTCGGTTTAGAACTCCGAGAATGTCAGCGGCAGCAGCGACGACACCGAGGGGAGCACCCATACCTTATCGCGTCCGACGAGAAGCACCTCGATGGGACCGCCCAAGGTCTCGTACTCGATCAGCGCCTGACGGCATGCACCGCAGGGACTGCCCGGGTCTTCGAGGAAGCAGGCCTCGTCACCCTCCGAGTCATCGTGATGACGGCGCGTCCAGCAGGCCACGGCGATCTTCTTGAACGGTACCCCAGGATATATCGCGCCCGCCTGAAAGCAAGCTGAGCGCTCGGCGCATGTACCCGAGGGGAAAGCCACATTCTCCTGATTGGCACCGCGCACTATCTCACCATTGGCGAGAAGGATGGCAGCCCCCACATGAAACTCCGAGAAAGGGGCATACGAATTGCGCGTCATCTCCTTGGCGAGCTCGCACAGCTTGCGGTCCTCCTCCGACAATTCGTCGAATCTGTATTCGCGGACTGTGGTCTTGATTTCAAATTCTTTCATATCTTTGTATTCTTTCGTATCTTTGTATTATGATGATATTACCGCTTTACGCCCTGTGTTATTTTGTATCCGCCACCTCCACTGCCGACGCATACACCGCCTATATAGAGACCTACTCACCGCTTGCTGTCGCCGAGCAGGAGGCTCACGGCATCCCCGCCTCGATAACGTTGGCGCAGGGATTGCTCGAATCGGCGGCGGGACGCTCGACCCTCGCCGTCAAGGCCAACAACCACTTCGGCATAAAATGCCACAAGGATTGGACCGGAGCAAGCGTGCTCCGAGACGACGATGCGCCCGATGAGTGTTTCCGCGCCTACGACGATGTGGCGGAGAGCTTCGCCGACCACTCCCGCTTCCTCATGCGCAAACGCTATGCGCGCCTCTTTGAGTTAGAGCCCGACGACTACGCCGGTTGGGCACGAGGACTGCGTGCCTGCGGCTATGCCACCGATCCCAACTATGCCGAGCGCCTGATCTCGATTATCGAGCGCTACGGCCTGTACCTCTACGATACCGGCTCGGGACGACAGGCGGAGGAGACCGCCGGCTTTATCTTCGAGACGCTGCGCAAGTCGCACCCCGTGAAACGTTCGGCGACCGGCCTGCATTACGTCATAGCCGCTCCCGGCGACACGTATGCCACTATCGGCAGCGAGCTCAAGATGGATCCCCGCCAGCTTGCCGCCTATAACGATGCGAAAGGAGTCGACGGCGAAATAAAGGCATGGGAGGAGGTCTATCTCGAACCCAAGCGCGATTTCTATGAGGGTAAGGAGAAGAGCGCCACCATCGGCGAAGGGGAATCCATGCACTCCCTCTCCCAGCGCTTCGGCATCACGCTCAGCGCCCTCACAGCCCTCAATCCCAAGGCTAAGGATAAATCCGGTACCCGGATTAAACTCAAGTAA
>CAZAWP010000013.1:10463-24815 GCA_964488855.1 uncultured Sangeribacter sp. | reverse complement strand
AGCCCTCAATCCCAAGGCTAAGGATAAATCCGGTACCCGGATTAAACTCAAGTAATACCCGAAACTCAAGTAATACCTGCCTTAAACTCAAGTAGTACTCGGATTAAACTAAAATAATACCCGGATTAAGGAGGTGCGGATAATATATAAGATACCCGTACGGGTATAATATTAATAAATCATGCTAATATTATACCCCTTGGGGTGTAATCAGAATGCAGCGATGGCTTCGATTTCGACGAGAGCCTGCTTGGGGAGTTCCTTGACAGCGAAGGCGGCGCGTGCCGGATATATCGGCTCGAACTCCTCGGCATAGACCTCGTTCATCGGCCCGAAGAGGCTCATGTCGGCGAGGAGGACGGTGGTCTTGACGATGTTGGCGAGCGAGAGGCCGGCCTCCTCGAGGATGGCGCGTATGTTGGCGATGGATTGGCGTGTCTGGGCGCGGATGTCGTCAGGCATGGCGCCGGTGGCGGGGTCGATGGGAAGCTGACCCGAGATGAACACGAGATTGCCGGCGATGGTAGCCTGGCTGTAGGGACCGATAGCGCCCGGCGCTTTGTCGGTGGCGATTGCTTTTTTCATGGAGACAGTCGTTTTATCAGAGAGTGGAGCCGCCTGTAGCTATGGCGGCAGCTTGACGGCTACACTTGTATATAAAGTAGCCGTTTCCAAAAATAATAAAGAAAAAGGAAAATCCCAAATCACACAAAACCTCGGGGTGTCGAAAAGACGACACCCCGAGAGAGTCGTGGTGACCCGCCTCACGGCGGGTGTTACACATTCGCTTTCCTTTTTTTGAGATGAACAGAACTTAAGCCCTATCCATCAGGATAAGAATCATATTCACTACCTTTTATATATCGAGTTCATTTTGTAGGCTCGTTTGCATATATGTAAACGCGTCTGCCGAACACGTTGGAATAACCAAATATAAAAGGGGATCGGTGATAGGAGTCACCGTTGCCCCGTATCAGGGAGTGATGATTATTGCCGAAATCAAATGGTAACTACTTACTCTAATTAATCATGAAACAAGTACTTTACTTAGTCTAACCAAAATATCCAAATAACCTAATCATCGTAAGCCTGCGGAGAGGGTTGCGGATGAGATACATCCCACGGCTTTCTACCGGCAGCCTCCGGAGAGTGACGCAGATGAGATACACCCCGCGGCTCTCTGTCGGCTCCCCTCCGGGGAGGGTTGCGGATGAGATAAAACCTCTTCGAGAGGCTTACAAGGGCAAATATAAGATATTGAAAATTGAAATGCAAATATTTTTAATAAAAATTTTAAAATTTTTTTAAAAATCTTTCAAAAAGATAAATTCATATAATAGTAATGTGTTTTTTAAATCTTAAAATCCTTAATAAAATATCAAATTGATATAGACAAACGGCAGTGCAATAAGAGTTCAGTCATAAAAATAGCTTCCATTTACTGACATTTTGTCAGTAAATGGAAGCTACTCCCAAAATCTTAATTTTTTCGCAGGCCGGGAGGCCTACGATCCCAACCACTCCTGTCGCGTAGCCCTTAATCCTTAATCTCTTAATTTCTTAATCCTTGTTTAGTGCGCGTCGAGCCAGTTGGTAGCGACGCCGCAGGAGGCGGTGAGGGTGACGGCGCCCGTGTAGGCGCGCTCCATCTCGCGGACCACGAGCTCCTGCATGATACCTAACTCCTCGGGGTGGACATCGAAGTTGAGCTCATCATGCACCTGCATGATCATCCGCGAACGGAGGTGCTGACGCTGCATCTCGCGGTCGATATTGACCATCGCCACCTTGATGATGTCCGCCGCCGAGCCCTGGATCGGCGCGTTCACGGCGTTACGCTCCGCATAGCCGCGCACGACGGGATTTTTCGAGTTGATGTCGTTGAGACGGCGCTTGCGCCCCATCCGCGTCACCACATACCCGTGTTCACGGGCGAAGTCCACGCTCTCCTGCATATACTTATGCACAGTGGGGAACTTCGCCAAGTAGTTGTCGATGATCTCCTTAGCCTCGCCGCGCGGTATTCCCAAGCGCGTCGAGAGGCCGAACGCCGAGATACCGTAGATGATGCCGAAGTTGGCTGTCTTGGCGTTACGGCGCTCGTTGGCAGTCACGTCCGCCACATCCTTATGGTATATCTTGGAGGCGGTGATGGCGTGGATGTCCTCGTTGTTGCGGAACGCGTCGAGCATTATCGGGTCATTGGCGAAATCCGCCACAAGGCGCAGCTCAATCTGCGAATAGTCCGCCGAAAGGAAGAGGTGTTCCGGTTCGACGATGAACGCCCTCCGTATCTCCCTTCCCTCCGCATCCTGAACGGGGATATTCTGGAGATTGGGCGACGACGACGAGATTCGCCCCGTAGCCGTAACCGTCTGATTGTAATTGGTATGAATCTTGCCTGTAACCGGATTTACCGCCTCAGGCAGCGCGGTGAGATAGGTGGTGAGGAGCTTCTTCATCGCCCGGTAGTTGAGGATTAGGGCTACGACCGGATGTTTGGGGATAAGTTTCTCGAGCACCTCCTCGCCCGTGGAGTACTGACCTGTCTTGGTCTTCTTCGCCTTCGGGTCGAGACCAAGCTTGTCGAAGAGTATCTCGCCCACCTTAGCCGGCGAACCGATGTTGAAGACGTCCCCCGTGAGTGCGTAGATCTCCTCGGCGATACTGTTCAGGCGGGCGTCAAGGTCTTCGGCGGCCTTACGCAACGCCTCGCCGTCGATACGCACACCCGTTATCTCCATGCGCGCCAACACCGGAGCCAGCGGAAACTCAACATCATAAAGCAGATGACGCATCTCCTCCCTGTCGATGAGTTCGCTGAGAGGTTGTCGCAGACGTCGCGACATGTCGGCGACGGCACACGCCGCCTCACACAGCGCCGCCGGTGAGAGGTCAATGCTCTTGGGGAGCTTCTTGTCGAGCAGCGGCATGAGCTTCTTGAGCTCGATGTTGAGATATTTAGAGGCAAGGAGGTCTATCGAATGTCTCCCCTCGGGGTCGAGGAGGTAGTGGGCCAAAGTGACATCGTAGAAGTTGTTAAGTTCGAACTTCGGACCCTCGGCGGCACGGTATGCCACGACGTAATCACGCTTGACATCGGGAGTGACCTTACATAAATCGGGGCGTGCGAGGAGGTCAAGGACGGCGGCATTGCCCTCGGCGAAAGTCGCGGGGAGGTATGCCGCCTCACCGTCGCCCCAGGCAATGGCGGTGCCGAGCCAGCGGGCGGCGAAGTCAGTCTCGCCGGCGGCAGCCAAGTAGATACCGCAGCTGTCGGCAGCCGTCAGGTGACCCTTGACCTTATCGAGAGCCTCGGGAGAGTCTGCTATGAAATACCCCTCGGCGGAGAGGGGAGTCTTGGGTTGCTCCGCCTCACGGCGCAACTCCGCGTCGCGTCGGTCGGCGAAGTCGAACAAGTCGGCGGCAAAGCCACCCGAAGCCTTGGAGCCGGCTCCGGCTGTGCCCTCGGCGGCTGGGCCGTCGGCGGCAGCCTCGGGGTCGGCGATCCCCCAGCGCTCCCGGACGATGCGCGACAGACGCTTGAACTCCATCTCCTTGAAGATGGCGAGCACCTTCTCGTGGTCGGCGGGTTTGCGGCGCAGGTCCTCAGGCGTTACATCGAGAGGCACGTCGGTGCGGATCGTCGCCAAATAGCGCGAGAAGAGGATCTGCTCGGTGTTTTCGGTGATTTTCCTGCCGTTTGCGCCCTTTATCTCGGAGGCATGGGCTATGAGGTTGTCGATGTTGTCATACTCTTTGAGGAGTTTGGCTGCGGTGACCTCGCCGATGCCGGGGCAACCGGGGATATTGTCAATCTTGTCGCCCATGAGAGCCAACAGGTCCACGACCTGCGCCGGGCGGCTGATGTTGAACTTCTGACAGATCTCATACTCGCCGCGCAGCTCGAAGTCCTGCCCGCGGTATGAGGGCTTGTACTGGAGGATAGAGGGGGAGACGAGCTGCCCGAAGTCCTTGTCGGGGGTCATCATGTAGGTGGTGAAGCCGCTCTTCTCGGCGAGGCGCGCCATCGAGCCGATGACATCGTCGGCCTCAAACCCCTCGACCTCGAGGATGGGGATATTGTAGGCCTTGACTATCTCCTTGATAATAGGAATCGACACCCTTATATCCTCGGGCATGGCTGCGCGCTCCCCCTTGTACTGCTCGTAAGCCTCGTTGCGGAATGTCGGGCCCTGCGGGTCGAAGCAGACGGCGATATGGGTAGGGTTCTCCTTGCGGATGACATCCTCAAGGGTGTTTACGAAGCCGAGCACCGCCGAGGTGTTGAATCCTGACGAATTATGGGGCGGATTCTTTATGAGGGCGTAATAAGCCCTGAAAATCAGCGCGAAAGCATCGAGGAGGAAAAGGCGGTTTTCGGTCGGGTGAGTATCCTGTGACATAGTCGTTACGTTTTATTGACAAAAGTAATCGTAAATGTAGTAATAAAAAAACTTAATATCGGGTATTAATAGAAAAAAATGAGTAAATTTGTAATGACCCGAATTATAAGAGTTCATTATACAGAAATAACTCGAAATTATAAGAGTTTCTTCTAAAGAAATAACCCGAAATAATAAGGATTGATTCCGCGAAAATAGAAATATTAAGAATTATTTATAAAAAGATATAGTCATGAGTAACAAAACAGTGTATCTGGCTTTAGGAGTGTTGGCTCTGTCGGTGACAGGGTGCTCCAAGAAGTTAGGACAGTTCAAGAGCGACTTTTTCTCTACAAACCCGACCCCGCTTGAGACAGTGGGCTCAACCGTACCGGGTACTATCTCGGGCCGCATCCCCGCGAAGTTTATGGTCAAGAATGCCAAGGTGACCGCCACTCCCGTTCTGCAGTGGAACGGTGGCTTGGGCACCACCGAGTCTGCTTCGGCACAGCCCGTCGTGCTCCAGGGTGAGAACGTACGTGCCAACGGTCAGGTGGTAAGCTACAACAACGGTGGCGCGGTGACAATCCCCTTCACCCTTGAGTACACTCCGGCAATGGAGAACTCTGACCTCTACCTCGACTTTAACGTAGACCAGAACGGCAAGACCTACACGCTGCCCCGCGTCAAGGTAGGATACGGTGTCGTGGCAACCTCGACTCTCGCCTCCGCCAAGACCGTAACTCCCGCCGTAGCAAAGGATAACTTCCAGAAAGTCATCACCGAGAAATATTCGGCAGACATCCACTTCCTCATCAACCAGGCCAACATCCGCGCCTCGCAGACCGACAAGCCTGATTACATCGACCTCAACAAGCGTCTCCTCGAAGCTAATCAGGCTGACAACCAGGAGATCGCCGGCATCACCATCAACTCTTACGCTTCGCCCGAGGGTTCGCTGGCATTCAACACCCAGCTCGCCGAGAAACGTGAGGTCAATACCGCCAACTACGTCGAGAACCAGCTCAAGAAGGATAAGATTACTGAGTTCGGCGAATTGACATCGTCATTCACTCCCGAGGACTGGAGCGGTTTCGAGCAGCTTGTCGAGAAATCAAACATCCAGGACAAGGATCTGATCCTGAGCGTACTCCGCATGTATCCCGATCCCGAGCAGCGTGAGCGCGAGATCCGTAACCTTTCGTCAGTGTTCAACGAACTCGCTGACCAGATTCTCCCGCAGCTCCGTTACTCACGCGTGATGGCACAGATCAACGTCATCGGCAAGAGCGACCAGGAGCTCATCAACCTCTTCAACACTGACCCGTCGAAGCTGACAGTGGACGAGATGCTCTACATCGCCACCCTCACCGACGACAACACCAAGAAGATGGAGGTCTACAACAAGGCAGCCGAGACATTCCCCAAGGACTACCGCACATTCAACAACCTCGGTCTCACCCAGTATGTAGCCGGAGACTACCGTGGTGCGGAGGCTAACTTCCAGCACGCACTGCGTCTCAACCCGCAGTCCAAGGAGACAGAGATGAACCTCGGCCTTATCTCGATGGTAAACGGTGACTACAAGAACGCCAACGAGCTCATCGGTGCCGCTGCGGGCGTGCCCGAGGCTGCCGACGCTCTCGGTGTTTACTACCTCAGCCGCGGCGAGGTATCGAATGCCGTTCGTGCTTTCGGTGACTCCAAGACCAACAATGCCGCCCTGGCGCAGATCCTCTCCAAGGATTATGCCGCTGCTCGCAATACCCTCGCCGGCGTTGCCACACCCGATGCCACCACATACTACTTGACCGCCGTGCTCGGCGCGCGCACCAACAACGAGAACATGGTTATGTCTAACCTCCGTCAGGCCATCAAGCTCGACAGCTCGCTGCTGACCCGCGCCCGCAAGGACCTCGAGTTTGCCAAATACAACCTCTCCTATCTCTAATAACCTCATAAAAAGAGAAGAGGCGCGTACGGTTGGTACGCGCCTCTTCTCTTTTTATGAGGTTATTAGAATTAAGAAAGGAGGAGGGGGAGCTGGGTGAGGGGGAGGCGGGGGAAGGCGTCGATGAAGGAGCCGGGGGTGCAGTTGAAGATGCGGATGCCGCGGGCGTGGGCGTACGCCTCGATATGGTGGTAGGCGCGGAAGGCGATGGCGAAACTCTCGTAGATGTCGTGGAGACGCACATCCTTATACACCGCCTCCACGCGCTCGCGCTCCGAGGGGTGTTCGGCGTAGAAATGGGGCTGTACGCTGACGACGCGGTTGTTGTCGGAGACCCAGAGTGTCTTGCTCCACGAGTGGTCGGCACCGACGATCGCTATCGTGCCGAAACCGGCGCGTATGGCGTTCATGATCGCGGGGATGAGGACATTGCGCGGTCGCGGCATCGCCATACCACGGTCGTAGAGAGGGTATATTACCGAATTATACCCCTCGGCGGGGGTCATGTTGTAAAAAGAGACCGATACATTGGCAGGAAGTGCCTTCAGACGGCGCGATTTGTGGAACTTCACCGGTACAAAGAGGGTCAGCTGCCATGTGACGCGTACCAATGCGCGCCATAACTCCTTGACATTCTCCGATTTGGTGTCGTTGAAGAAAACCGGGTCGGCGAGGGTGTAGTATGCCGGGCGGAAATCGAAGAAATCGGGAGTGGAGGCGGCGAAATTTACCGCCATCAGAGGGAACTGGCGCAGGATGCCGGGCGCGGTGTCGATAGTCTCGCGCAGAGAGGGACCATTGCCCATGATGATGATGGTTTGGTCACGGCGCGCCGGAGAAGTTATTTCCGAGGGATTGCGCGAAAGGAGCAGGACCTTGCCCAGAGAGGCTATAGTATCGTATAAAACCATAATGACTAAGTGATAAAATGAAATTAATAAAAATGAGAAAAATTACAAAATAAAAAGCTAAGAAAAGTACAAGCGATTAAAAAATCAAGGATTAAGATGGGATTAAGAAATTAAGGGATTAAGTATTAAGTAAGCCACGCAGCGTAGCCTTAATTCTTAATCCTTAATCTCTTAATCCCTTCTCGCGTAGCCTTAATTTTTAATCCTTAATCTCTTAATCCCTTCTCGCGTAGCCTTAATTTTTAATCCTTAATCTCTTAATCCCTTCTCGCGTAGCCTTAATCCTTAATCCTTAATCTCTTAATCCCTTCTCGCGTAGCCTTAATTCTTAATTCTTAATCTCTTAATTCCTTAATACTCCTCTTACCAATCCGAGTATCCGAGTTCGCGCGGTGGCTTGCGGACGTAGGCGAGGGGGTTGCGCTGACGGACAGGAGGCAGCTCGTTAAAGATGAGGTGGAGTCCTATGGCGCGCGTCATCAGCAGGTCATCGTGACACCCCGCGATGGCACCATACGAGCCGTTCTGACGGCGCTCGTAGGCGGCGTACTCACTCAGACACTGTTCGTCGCGCTCGATGTATGCACCCTCGCGGATGATGCTCACCAACGAGGCGATGATCATCGGCTTGGTGGCGATGTTGGTATGGAAACCGTACTTGGTCGGCGCACCCGTGCGGATATCCTCCTCCGACTGCGGACGGGCGTAGAGGTTGGGGTAGATCTCGCGCACCTGGTTGAGGAGGAAGAGGGAGAGGTCGCCGTCGGTGTTGCGCTCCGGGTCGCGCGATTCGAGAGTGTTGCTCTCGATGACGAGGATAGCGTTATTGTAGAACTTCGCCGCCAGGGCAGCCTTGCGTGCGAGGATGTCGAAATCGGTATGGTCGCGCCATTGCGCCACGACCACCGGCTTGTCGCCCGTGAGCTGCGGCAACCTGTCGAAGACCACTATCACCGACCAGTCAGATTTGAGCGAACGACCTCCGACATCCACCACCGTCACATAACGGTTATCGTGCAGGATCTCCGCGTCCGGCTGCGCCCATATCTGCCAGTCGCCCGATTCGAGAGGGGTAAAGAGAGGCGTACCCAACGGCTTCAGACGACTACCCGGTCCCGACGAGGCTACCGACCCGTCATCGATCACCCCTTTGTGGTCGGCGACGCGGCACCCCTGCCGCAGGCTCTCTATCTTGTATATGTCAAAGACACGTTGCCCGGAGTGGACAAACGCCTCGACATCGTCGGTAGGATACTCTGAGGCCATCATGCCGTGCTCCGAATACTTGGAGCGCTCGGCGACGTACCAGTTGATCGCCTCCAAGGTCGCCCCCTTTTCCCAAAGCATCCACAGGTATTTCCCCGACTCGCGCCTGTCGGAGGTCGAGGTCACGACATAACGGTTCTTTATCAGCTGAGTGGCGAATGCCTCCGCGTCGGTGAGGGGCGCGGAGTATTGCTCGATGTCATACCAGGCGATGAAGAATGGGGTGAACTGGCTTTCCCCCGCCCGTGCTGCCTGATACTCGCGGTGGAAGAAATTGCCGGTGCCGTTGGCGGTGGACTCGTAGACAATCATCGTCAGAGGCTTGAGGAGCACGCCTGAGCACGCCGAACGTACCATCTGCTCCGGAGTCTTCCCCAAAGTCGCTTTCCAGATACCGACCTCCGAGCAATGCACGAGGTTATAGTCGCCGCCACGGCAGGAGTCCGGTCGTTCGGCGCTGCCGATCTTTATCTTGCAGTTGCGCTGCGGCACGCGGAATATCGCCCGCGATTTACCAACCCCCTCCAGCTTCTTTTCCGACTCGCTCCACGTCTCGTCGGGTTCGTGGAGCAGCTCTATGGGATAGCTCTCGATCATGCGGTCGAACATATCCTTAATTTCGTCGGTGCCGGTGCCCTGATGAGCGAGGATGAGGGAGTTGAGTCCCTTGGCGTGGACGAGCTGCAACCACGCCATATAGAGCTGTATGCAGGTCGAGCCGCCCCACTGACGCGCCTTGAGGAGGATGACGCGTATGGGGCGTTTGGCGAGGCGCATGACCTCAAGTTTCTCCACGAGGAGGCGCTGCGGGTGGTTGAGGCGGAACTCGCAGTCCTCGCCGCCCCCTTTCTGCTTGATCTTGGCGTAGGTGACCGCCCAGTAGGGGAAGTCATGGAGAATGCGCACACGCCGGAAGCGGTCGTGGAGCATCTCGCGGTCAGCCTCGTCGGGGTCGCGCCCGAGGGTTTGACGGAGGTAGTCGGTAGTATCACCGACGCGGACGAGTGCTGCGACCATCGGGTCGTCGAGCATCGCGACGGGGAGGTAATAGTCGGCATAATCGCCGAGGCGGCGTATGGTCACCTTGCGCCTCTCGCCGACGCTGCCCCGCCCCGAGACCGGATCGAAGGCGCGCGGATCGAAGCGCGCCAACCGCCGCGCATTTTCTGTTAGGATTTCTTTGGTTGTCATGGTGATTTAGTGTTTGGTGTTTAGTGTTTAGTGATTTGGTGTTTAGTTTTTAGTGATTTAGCGTTTAGTTTTTGGTTTTTAGTAAGAAACCCGCTTTGCGGGTTTCATCATTCGTAGCCGGGGGTTGCCCGAGCGCAGCGAGACAACCTTCGGTTTGTTGCCCGGGGAGGCATTCAGCGCTGGCCCAGGATTACGCGCACGGACTGGGGGGTGAGGTAGAACTCGGGGGCGGGGGAGTTTACGGCGGCGTGGACGGCGTCGGCGAAGGAGAGGTCAGCATCGTCGTCGAGGAGGTCGCAGACACGCTCCCAGAGATCCATATACATGCGGCGGCGCGTCCCCTTGAGCGCCGGCGGGTCGTTGCGGCGGAAGGCGAGAAGTACGTTATACGCCCTCTCCTCGCTTACCCAGAAACGAGATGTCGGTGACTTGGCGGCGCGTTGATACACCTGTGCGGAGGTAAGGAGTTCCGGTCCGCTGACGGCGGCTGATACCGCCCGACGCAACTCGCGGTTGCGTGCTGTTCTGATCGTTGTCATGATAAATAAGTGATAAGTGATAGTTAATAGTGAATAAGCTATAGTGATAAACTATGGCGATCCTCTATAGTGATAAATGATAGTGCCGGCTTCGTGCCGGCTTTCTTTTTCTGTTTACAGCCGCAAAGATAATACATAAATTTGATAAAACAAGCAATGCAAATAAAAAATATAGCAATTGTAATAAATGAGAATGAAATCGCGAATCGGCATTATACCTTTGCAAACGTAAACGACGGCGGAGTCATCGCCGAACAATCACATTTATCACTAATCTAAATTTTACAGCAATGCTATTTAAAAGAAAAACAGAGAGAGCGCCGGAGGCGACTCAATTGGAGCAATTAGAGCAATCGGAGTTATCGGAGCAATCGGAGTTGGCGCGAGGATCGGAGCAATTGGAGAGCGCGCCGGAGTCTGACTGGGCTGATAATTCTGATAATTCAGATAACTCCAATAATTCTGATAGTTCAGATAATTCTGATAGTTCAGATAATTCCAATAATTCTGATAGCTCAGATAATTCTGATAGTTCAGATAACTCCAATAGCTCCCATAACTCCGATGATTCCGACCGGTCGGAGGCTTACAAGCTGTTTCGGGCGGTGGTGGGCGGATACGCCCACGGCAGGGGACTGACTGCCGACGAGACCGAGAGCGCCTTGGAAACCCTCGGCGAGATCGCCCGGGCGTACGGCGAGGGCGATTACAAGCTCGCCCACTTCGAGTGGGTATATCAGGGCGTAAACCACGAGAAGATGACCGCCGCCCTTGAGGCTGAGGTGGAGCGTCTCCGCCGGGAGTGTGACGAGTTGCGCGCAGCCGCGGCTGTCGCCGCCGGCAACAAGGCGACCCGCAAGCGCCTCACCGAGCAGTACGCCGGCGACGGCGTCCCGCACCTCACCGGCACCAACCCCTCGCCCAGACGTGCCTCCACAAACATCTTTGACATCGCCCGCACAGCGTAAATCATTAACCTTTAACCAAACTTAAAACTTATGCAAAAACCAGGAGAAGCAGCGACCGTCTCACAGGCGGCGTTGGCGACCGGCGGCATCGCCCCCGGCGCATTTATCGAGACCGACATCGACGAGGAACTATTCCGTTTCAACTCCGATGACACACCGTTGATGAACCTTATGCTCCGCGCCAAGCGCGTCAAGGTCCATTCACCCGAAGTCGAGCACTTCATGATCGACGAACCGCGAAGCACCATGACCACCGTCGCCATCGTGCCCAAGGGTGCGGCGATGCAGGTGACCCTTCCCCTCGCTCCCGCCGACCAGAACCTCGCCCGTCCCTATACCACCCTTCTCGTCAAGGGTGTCGACGGCTACGATGCCACCGGCAAGAATCCCACCCCCGGCAAGTCACTCATGCTCTTTGTCATCGGCTCCGACCCCGCCACCAACAACCCCGTGGTGCGTGCCGTGAACGGTCCCAAGGCAAACCCCGACGATGAATACTCCACCGTCCCCATGATCCCCAACGGCACACAGATCGTCATCCTCGCCAACTCCCTCTACGAGACGCAGAAAGAGGTAGACCCCGACCTGATCGTGCCCACGCCGACCACCGTCTACCTGCAGAAGCGAGGCATGAACCAGGTGGTGTCCGACTACTTCGAGTCGCAGCGCAAGCGCATACCGTTCAGCAAGGCGATCCTCGCCGAGCAGGCGATCGCCAACTTCAAGGTACGCGGCAACCGCACCCTCTGGGCCGGTCGTGCCGGCAAGTTCAAGATGTCGGTGCCCAAGATGGGCATGCAGTACGTCTACTGCACCGAGGGACTCCGCTGGCAGTTCAAGCGCGAGCTGCAGCACACCGGCAAGTGGACCGTCGAGACCATCATAGCGATGGCTAAACTGTTCTTCACCGGCGAGGACGTGCCCAAGACTGCCCTCCTCCTTGCGGGCAAGAACCTGTTGGAGCGCATCCAGTGCATCGACTACAGTGCGCACCCCGAGATCCAGATCACCACCAAGGTCAATTCCGTAGGGTGGACGGTGACCAACTTCCACACCGTCTTCGGCGACATCGAGATCAAGCGCGAGCCGACGCTCGACCGCCTCGGCTGGAGCAACTCCGGTGCCCTCATCGGTGAAGACCGCCTCGTGCACTACATCTACTCCGCCGAGCACTCGTTCACCGACCGCGTGGAGGGTGAGGAGGCGACCCGCAGCGGCATCCTCATCTGGGATGCGCTTGCCCTCAAAGGGTCGTGTCATATCTGGATTGACGGCGAGGGCGAGAGTAGCGGCTCGGAGTCGTTCACCTTCCGCATCTGGGACCAGACAGGCTCCGCACCCTCCAATGTCAAGGATGGTGACGTGTACTACCTCGCCGTGAACTGTCCGACGATGGGTGCCGATGCCATAGCCGGCCAGATGGTGGTCGCCACCACCGTCGACGGCAAAACCGTCTGGAAACGAGTAGAGTAATATCATGAGTTTTTAGTGTTTAGTGTTAAGTTTTTAGCTTTAGACTAAACACTAAAAACTAAACACTAAACACTAACCAGCCATGATCTTTGAAATCGCCGATATGATTGAGTATCATCTCATGCTGCCGATGGGTACGAAGTGCCTCCCGGTACCCTTTACGGGAGGAGGCGTCTACGGGTACGGCGTCCGTCCGGCGACCTTCGCCACCGACGACCCCGCCCTCATCCGCCTCATCCAAAACTCCCTCCCCTACAAAACCGGCAAAATCAAAATACAGAAATAACTCCCTTCGGGAGCAAAAGCCTCCGGCTTTTGAAATTAAGAAATTAAGGATTAAGAATTAAGGCTACGCGACAGGAGTGGCCTGGGATCGTAGGCCTCCCGGCCTGCGGCAATAACTAAAACAATCACTATGGAATATGCAATCAGTGAAATCAGCGAGCGCGTCCTTGTCGCGCTCGGGGAGAGCCCCTCCTACCTGGAGTGTCACGTCGAATTTGACGGCGACTCGGGCGTAGACATACGCCGCCGCATCGAGGTCGCCGTCGTCAGCGAGGCACGCCGCCTCATCCTCGACACTCCCCTCGACAAGATCAACGAGTGGAAACGTTTCACCGCTCCCGTCAGCTACAGCACCTCCGGCCTCGGCACGATTAACCTCCCCGAGGACTACCTGCGCTTCGTCAGCATACGCATGGAAGGGTGGGAGAGTGCCGTCACGCAGCTGATGCCGACCGACTCGCCGTGGTTTCGCGTCCAGATGGACCGTTACCGCCGCGGGTGGGGGATGGCGCGCCGCCCACACGCCATCTACGGCGCCGGTCCCTACGGACGCACCCTCACCATACTCGGTGCCCTCAGCGGCGCCCGTATGGAGGCCGGTGCCTATCTACCCGATCCCGTCGCAGCCGTCACCCTCCCCGACCATATCTGGCTCCCCGCCACCCTCCTCGACCCCCTCGTCGCCGCCGTCACGCGGCTCATAGCATCGGAGCCTACACTTGCGTAGCACCAATCCCAAAAATGTTTCCGAGCCTACACCTGCGTAGCATTTTTTGAGCAGCCCGGAGCTTCAGCGACGGGTACAGCCGTCAGGCTGTTCACCGGTTGCCTGGGTATTACTTATCACTAAAAAACTTGTAACATGTCACACATAGCTAACGAATACCGCAAACTGAGCCTCCGGGAGCTGCTCATCTTCGGCATGGCGACACTGTCGATGCTCGTCGGGCTGACGCTCCTCGTCTTGGGCTTCTACGCACCCCCCGAGGGAAAGATCGATTCCGGCGTCATCTACTCCTTCGGCGAGATCTGCATCTTCTGCGGCGCCGTCTTCGGCATCACCTTCCAGTCCGTACACCTTTTTGACCCTACTCAGCCGCAAAAGCCGGCTGAATAGGGGCAGCGCAGAAGGACACCCCGGGCAGCGCTGAAGCCCTGCCCCGGTAAAACAGAAGCCAAACCCTTAATCCTTAATTTTAAATTTCTTAATCCTTAATCTCTTAATCCCCCATTTCATGCGCTCTATCTCCGAAATCATCATCCACTGCAGCGCGACGCCCGCGGGGCGTCCCGTCACCGTCGCCGACATCACCGCCTGGCACCGCGCTCGCGGCTTCAACACCATCGGCTACCACTACGTCGTCCTCCTCGACGGCACCGTCG
>CAZAWP010000013.1:2312-10363 GCA_964488855.1 uncultured Sangeribacter sp. | reverse complement strand
CGCGGCTTCAACACCATCGGCTACCACTACGTCGTCCTCCTCGACGGCACCGTCGCCGCCGGCAGACCAGAGAGCGTCATCGGCGCCCACTGCCTCGGACATAACGACCGCTCCATCGGCGTCTGTTACGTCGGCGGCCTTGATGCCCATGGCAAACCCGCTGACACGCGCACCCCGCAGCAACGCAAAGCCCTGCGCGACCTCGTCGCGGAACTGCGCCGCCGTTTCCCCGGCGCCACAGTGCACGGTCACCGCGAGTTTGCCGCCAAAGCATGCCCATGCTTCGACATCGCCGACCTGTAAATCACACGTATATGAAAAAACTAAAGATCACCCGCGTCCCCCTGACCGACCTCATCGACCTCTCCGCGCGACCACCCGGGACCGAGCTCCCCGGCGACGAAAACGTCGTCGCCGGCACCCTCCCCGACCTTGAGGTCGATTTCACCACCCTCGACAAACGCGTCGATGGCTATGGTCCCACCATCCCTCAGACCGTCAAATGGGTCACCGTCCGTGATGAGGCGGAGCGACTCATCCTCGACCGCTTTCTCGGCGGCGACAACAACCGCCTCAACGCCCTGCGCCCCGAGAGTATCGCGGCAGTGCGAACCGCCGTCATCGAAGCCTTCGACGAATGGCAGTTCGCCGCCTCGCAGCAGGGACTCGTCACCGCACCCTTCGGCTACCGTTACGCCCTCCGCCTTAAGGATGGCAGACATATCACCCCGCGCATACCCTACATCGGTGACCCCAATCCCGTCATGCCCGCCATCCTCCTCGAGAGCTACGGCTGGGACGGTCTCTCATGCCGCCTAAAGCTACGCATCGTCGGCGTGGCGCAGACCGTCTTTATCGAGATTATGCCGCGTGCGGAGAACAACCTCGACGGTCTCGACAGAGCCGTGGAGGCGATCGAGCTACTCGTGACGCGACCGCGCGACCTCTACTATAAGAACACCGAAATCACCGGGATGGGTACCGTGGTCGTCGATAGCGTCCACGAACGCTGTTTCGTCCTCAGCCCCCTCCCCACGGCTCAGGAACAGTCGTCTGCCGTACGCAACGAAGAGGAGTGGTATGTCGCCACCGAGACACCGTGGGAGACCTTCATCGACAACCAGGACTTTGCCGGCGTCTTCGGCTTCCCGTCGGGGTGGCTGAACAATGCCGCGCTGCTCCCCAAGGTGCGCATCGTCAAGGGGGAGAACTTCGTCTACGACCCTGCCAACGACCTCACCCCCGGCGACGATGATACCGGGGGTGACGGCGGCGACACGCGGCTCTGCAGCTATCTGACACCGCCGTTGGCGCTCGGCGAACCCGACCGTGACAAGGTCGTCTATGGTGTGGCGTTGCGCGGCGAGTACGACCGCCGCCACGTACGGCTGCGTCTTTACGTTTCGACGCATCGCCGCCGCTGGGTGGAGATCTGCCGCGCGGACGCCCCCGTCATCCGCGGGCTGCGCCTGCGCGCCCGCTGGTTCCGCGTCTGCATCGACCTCCTCCGCGACCCCGACGACACCCTCGATGCCCTAAGCTTCTATAGGAATTAAGGGATTAAGGATTAAGAATTAAGGGCTACGCGGGTAGGAGTGGCTGGGATCGTAGGCCTCCCGGCCTGCGGTAAAAGCCCCGGGGTCTCAGGTCTGCGTAAAAAACATCCTATCGGCCTGCTACAATACACCAATTGGGTACTCTGTGTCGTGACACTAATTGGGCTGATTACTCCGGATGGAAAACCCGCAGCTGCGGGTTTCACAGCTTATTAACCGCGGGTCGCCCGAGGGCAAGCAGCCGGAGGCGGCTGGCACGAGACTACCCGCGGCAGGTAGGAGTATAGCAGACAACCTGCGGAGCGGGTTGCGCTGCGAAGCAGCTGGAGAATGTCGTCATGGGGCATACGTAACCAACTGCCCTGTCGGGCAGTGCAACCCGCTCCGCAGGTTGTCTCCCCCTCTCTCACTTACCGCGGGTAGTCTCGCTTGCACCTCCTTGCGGATCTGCAAGCTCGGGCAACCCACGGTTAATAAGCTGTGAAACCGGCTCCGCCGGTTTTCCTCCCGGCCTGCGGTAAAAACTCCGTCCTCCCGGCCTGCGACAGGATCTATTTAACCCTCCGCCTCTAATCTAAAACAGCTTTTATTTTGTTTAAAAAGACAAAGATATAAAATAGGAATTATGCAAGTCTGGATAAACATTTTTGGATACGCGGCGGCGATCTGCATGATCTTGGGATACATGCCGCAGGCGATTTATACAATACGTACGCGCGATACCGAGGGTATCGCCATCCCCACCTTCCTCTCCATGGGGTTGGGATCAATCTTCTTTGTAGTTCAGGGGATACTCATCAGCAATATCCCGTTGGTGATCACCAACTGCATCACCGCCCTCTGCTCCGCCATCATCTTTGGCATCAAGCTCCACAACGACCGCAAGAAGAAATAGCAGTAACCATCCTGCCGCAAGTAGAGATCCTGTCGCAGGCCGGGAGGCCTACCGTACGTAGGCTTTTTACCGCAGGCCGGGAGGCCTACGATCCCAGCCACTCCTACTGCGTAGCCTTAATCCACCTCCGCGTAGCCTTAATCCTTAATCCCTTAATTTCTCAAAAGCCGGAGGCTTTTGTTCCCGAGAAATAAACGAGGGGGTGAGTTCAATCGAACTCACCCCCTCGTCGGGATATTGGATAGTGACTTACTTATAATTTCGTCACTATGACTTATTACTTATATTAGTATGCGACTTTTGTTGCTTTCTTGCCACGTACTACGATGTAGATCTGACCTTCCTGCGGCTCGCTTACGCGGATACCCTGGAGAGTGTAGATCTGAGCGTCAGCGTCATTGTCGATGATAGCGGAGATACCGGTCGGTACACCAGCCATGTAAACACCGAGAGATACGGGCTCTGAAACGGCACCTGACTCCTTGTGCTCAGTTACGAACTGGAGGTTGTTGTTGTAGTGTTTTACCATGTACGGAGTGCCTGTATTAACAGCAGTCGGGTTGCCGTTCTCATCTAACCAAACCAGGTTGCCCTCGTCGTCAGTAGCCTGAGTGGGTTCGCTGATTTCCTTGTTGTCAAGAGTGATGGTCTTACCGTACTCGTACTGAGTGAAGCCGTCGGGAACGCCAGCCTCGTTAGCCTTAGCGCGAACGCGAGCGGCAGCCTCAGCCGGTTTATTGGGATCCTCACCGTAAGCATACTCACGTACTACGTAGTGGATATTGTGACCGGGGAGATACTTGAACGAAATCTCCATAGTCGCCATTTCGCTTGCGATATGAGCATTGTTGGTGATCTTAACGCCGTCGGGGAGCTTAATATGATCGAGAGTAGCTACAGCGTGATCGCAGGGGAGCTCAGTGAAGTAGATATCCATTGAGACGAGACGAGTAGTTTCTGATGATGTAATAGTCAAAGTATTTGACTTATTATTCTTGTCAGCTACCCAAGACTCGGTCATACCTGACTTGTCAAACTTACCATGTGAGTAGGTTGCTTTCTCCATAGAACCCTTTGATCCTAACTTGAAGTCTATCATCTCAAGATGACAACCTTCGGGCAAAGCGATAGTGATTGTGTTGCTTGAATAAACACGCGCAGTCTTATCGCTTACATAGTATGCCGGAGCGGTTCCATTACCTTTGGCAAATGCCATAGTCATGAGGTAAGTATTGAGAGGACCATTCTCATCAAGTTTATCTGCATCTGCAAGACCAAAGTCAGCAAATACTACTGTATGCTTGAGTACCTCGGCAGGTTTAACTACTGTTACAGTAATTTCAGCCTCAAGGTTATCGAGATTGTCATTAGTTGCAGCAGATACATAGTAAGTATAAGTGCCTGCCTCAGCAAATGTGATACCGTTCTCAACGTTTACTGCCTCGTTGTCGCTGTCAGTAACTGTAAAGGTAGCGTCGTCACCGTGGTTAGTGTCGATAGTCATTACAGCACCCATCTCAACTGAGAAGTCACCGCTGTAAACGCCATCCTCGCCGTCGAGAGCTACATCCTCACCGTTGATCTTAACTGTAAGAGCAAGGGGTACGAACTCGGCAACTGTAAGGTTATACTTAGCCATTGAGGGAGCGTAGTCTACAGTACCCTCAGATGCTACTGTGATTACCGCAGTACCAAGAGCATTTGCAGTGATCACACCGTTCTCATCAACAGAAGCCACAGCCTCGTCGCTTGAAGACCAGGTAAGCTCTACACCCTCGGGAGCCTCATAGAGGTTACCCTCGGCATCGTAAAGTTTGGGGCTTGTGAACTCACGACCCAAGAATGCAGTGTACTCAGCTCTCGTGAAGCTATAACCTGCCTCAGGACGCTTATCCTCGCGAGTCTCGATACGGATCTTAGAGATCTCAACAGCAGCGTCAGAAGTTGCAGAGATCAAGATATCGGGATTAACGATATCCTCGGGAACGTTCAGACGGATAGGAGTAACAGTGTTACCGGTGTTGATGGCAACCTCGCCTAAGTCGATACCATTAACTGTAACGTTTACTTTACCATCTGTAGAAGCACCAGCGTTAGACCAGAATGCAATACCTGTGAGCTGACCAACCTCTTTGAGGATGCGTACACGACCTGATCCTGCTGCGAGGCGGAGAGCGTCACCATCACGCTTAACATTATAAACGCGGATTGTATGATCGTGAGCGGGTTTATTACCTGTAGGATCAGTCCATAGTTTAGTATGAGTTGAAACGTCAGCCACTGCAGTAGTCGGGATGGCGGGAGACCAACCGTTCTTGAAGTCATCGTAGATATGCTCTACGTAATCGGGAATGGTTGAATCATCGTACTCAAGGATATAGAATGCAGAGTCATCAGCGTATGCATCTGTTTCGGCTGCCTCAGCAGTAATGATGGTACGACCAAGTACATCACCAAATGTGATTTCACCTGACTTGGCATCTACTGTAGCGACTTCGGGGTTAGAAGAAGTGTAGGTAACAGTACCATCATAGTTCTCATCCCAGGAAGCTACAGGAGCAGTAAACTTGCTTTCATTACCTTTAACTACACGATATACATTATTGTACTCAGTGTTGGTAGGATAAGAAGAGCTGATTGCAAACGATACATTAGCCGAAGGTCTGAGGTCTACCTCAGTCACAACCACTACCTTGGTTACCTGTACATTCTTACTTGAATTGTTAGTGAGGGTGATTACAGGATTCTCAATGCGAGTAGTTACTACAAATGTATTTGCATCGGTCAAATTGCTTACAGCCAAGTTGCCGAGGCTTACACCATTAGCTGTAATATCTAAAGAACCGAGTGCTGATGCGCCTGATCTTGAATATACAGAGATGCTCTTGAGTACACCCTCAACCTGAGGAAGAACCAACACACCTGAACCACTATTCATAAAGATAGCGGTGCTATTAATTAAATAGCTTCCTTTCAGAGAGATGGTGACATCACCTTTCGTGTGGTCAATTAAAGTGGCGCTGGTATTACCGGAAGATGACGGGATTGCAGGACTCCAAGAGCTGTCAAAGCCATCAAATACGGTTTCTTTGGTTGCTTTGGGTTTGGGATCGTAAACTACGATTGTGTATGATGCAGCTGTAGGTTTGTACTGGTCATTACCGTCAAATGTGGCAGTAATCTTAGCAGTACCGAGAGCGCCCTCAACAATAGTTACAGCACCGTTGGCATCAACTGTGGCAACAGCTGTATTGTCAGAAGACCAAGTGATCTCCTCAGCAGCAATACCCTCAGAAGTAGTAAGTGTAAGACCTGCGAAATCCTCACCCATCTTAACCTCTACTGACTCCTCTGCAAACTTAAACTCAGGCACAACCTTTACAGCAGCGTTCTGATCAACCTTGTAGGTGATAGTAACTGTCTTCAATGCCTTGTTAGAGCTTGTAGGAGTGTAAGAGATGGTGCAAGAACGTTTGTCAGCACTGATCTCTGAGTTGAAGTCCGTATCTCCAGTAGAAGTAAATGAAGCATCAGTGATAGTGGCATTCTCAGGAACGGTAAAGGTTACGTTTGATTGCTTGTACATACGTAAACCGTCCGACCAGAGACGTGCATTACCGGTTCCTACCTGAAGTACAATACCACTTTCAGAAGTATAGGATTTTCCAACTGCAGGGTAGTTGCTGTTATCTTGACGAGCACCTAAATTGTAGTCATTGTTTACAAAGTCGAATGTTTCTGAAACAGGTGCGTTTGTATCAACAACCTTGATTGTATATGATGCGGTAGCGGGCTTGTATTTGTTATCACCGGCAAATGTAGCTGTGATT
Source organism: uncultured Sangeribacter sp. (assembly GCA_964488855.1). GTDB lineage: Bacteria > Bacteroidota > Bacteroidia > Bacteroidales > Muribaculaceae > Lepagella. The sequence continues at coordinate 4,082 of CAZAWP010000013.1, read as the reverse complement.
ACAACGGTACCGGGGTTCTCAGTCATGAGAAGGAAGTCTGAACCGTCTGCCTCAACCATTGCTACGTTATCATCAGAGGATGACCAAGTGATTTTTGAAGCGTCAAGATCAGAAGTTCTATTAAGTGACTGGAGAGGATGATCCTCAGTGTTAATGTTCACTGTCTGCTCTTTCTCGGCAAACTCAAAGACTGTGTTTACACGGGTATCAACGACGCTGATTGTATAAGAAGCTGAAGCCGGTTTATAGGTGTCGTCACCCTCAAAAGTGGCTGTGATAACTGCGGTACCGGGGTTCTCAGTCATGAGAAGGATTTCAGCACCGTCAGCCTCAACCATTGCAACCTCCTCGTTAGAAGAAGTCCACACGATTGATGCAGTATCAAATCCTGCGGGTACATTAAGAGTCTGGAGGGTATAGTCCTCAGTAAAGAGGCTAACCTCTTCCTCAGCATTAGCGAAGCCGAAAGGCTCGGGTGCGATACGGTCGCTAACCTCGGTAACAGTGATTACGTATGAAGCGCTTGCCTCGTTGTACTTAGAGTTACCTGCAAAAGTAGCAGTGATGGTATAGGTGCCCTCGACATTATCAGTCAGGACTACCAAACCATCCTCTACCATAGCGTTGTCATCGTCAGAAGAAGTCCATGTAATCTCGCTGTCGTCGATGTCAGCGGGTTTAATAAGCTCAAGACCCTCAAAATCACCTGCATTGGCAGTAGTAAGCTCGACTACGTTACCGGTGTGATTCCAAGTGCCAAAATCGAAACTCAACTCGACATCCTCTTTTACGGGAACCTCATAATTAATGGTTACCGTCTTAATAGCCTGATTTTTGGAAGTGGCAGAATAAGCGATGGTATAAGATGTTTTATCACCGCTTGTAGTTTCTGTAAATGAAGTACCGGTAGCAGTCATCTCTGCCGAAGTAATAGTACAGCCCTCTGGTACTGTGAATTTGATGGTAGCACCAGTATACATGCGCAATCCATCAGTCCACAGACGTGCATTTGCTGTACCAACTTCGATTTTGATGCCACTATCCGTGGTGGTGGTCACACCAGATGCTGGATAGTTACTGGCATTTCGCGCGCCTAAACCGTGGTCGTTGTTGACAAAGTCAAATGACTCGGTTCTAATTTCCGCAGCGAAACTCGGCAATAAAGTGCCAAGAACTACCAACAGCGAAAGTAGATACTTTTTCATGTTGTGTTAATTGTTTGTTATTTAGTTTTGTTTGTATGCTATACGGAGCGGAGTATCGGGAGGGCGGGGGTAGGTGCCGCCGGCGATATTCGGCAATCCGGTATATGTCGTTTCATTCGGGAGGGTAATGAGCTCAACGAGGGGCGGTCGCCCTGTGATGTTAGTGTGAATAGCTCTTAACTTATCAAAAAACGTGTTTTACACGCCGATAGTATAACTGCGCTATCCTTTTTTATCTCCATTAAGCTGACTCCCGCCGGAGTGATGCCGACATAGACGGTGCCGGATGAGGGTGAAACCTCGTGCCACGCGGTCACGATCGCCTGCATATTAACCGAAAAGGCAGCACAATCGTGGTGACGATTGCACTGCCTTTTTATCTATAGCCACAGTCGGGACATAGTCTGTCTATGTTTTATGAGACCGTTAATATGCAGCTGCGACTGTTTCATGCCGCAAAATTATACATTTTCCCACACCTCCGCAAATAATTATCAAAATTTTTATGTTAAAAAACACAATCCGCCCCAAAACCCGCCTCCGCGCGCCTCTCGCTGCCCTTACC
>CAZAWP010000013.1:0-2212 GCA_964488855.1 uncultured Sangeribacter sp. | reverse complement strand
GGTCAGCGCGGAGCCGGCGGCGGGGGCAGCGGCACGGGGGTGTAGCTGCGGGCGTCCTTGGCGAGCCAGGCGGCGCCGGCGTTGAGGTGCTCGAAGTGGGCTTTGGATTCGTAGACGAGGCTGGCGGGCGGTGCCCACCAGACGCGGAGAAGACGCCCCTCGGCGAGGGCGTCCGCATGGGCGAGGTTGGGCTTGTCGCCGTCGATGATGCGGCGCTTCTCGACGATGATGACGCGCCCGCCCGTGGCGACGATGTGCTCCAAGGCTTGCTTTTCGCCCGGGCTGACGAAGGGTGAGATGATGACGGCGCCGCGGGCAGCGCTGCGGTAGTAGGGCTTAAGGTACTCGTCGAGCTCGGCGCCTATGAGGCGCCGGGAGACGCGGAGCGCATAGCGCTCGGGGTAAGTGAGGAGGTCGAGGTTGCCCTGGGCGATGAGGGTAAGGGTCCCGTCGCGGAGGGCGCTGACGCGATGCAGGTCAGGGTTTTGATGCCGCTGCCAGAGGCGCAGGGGGTTGTTGGTGACGTAGGTCGCCATATTGCGCTCCATGGGGGTGGTAAAGCCGATGAGGTCATGAAAGCCGTCGGCAAAGAGGAGCTCCGGCTCGTCGGCAGGTGAGGATGAGGAGGATGAGGGCGAAGGTGACGGCGAGGATGGGGGTGAGGGCATTTTTGCGCGGTCGTAGGCGCGCATATTGGCGTAGGCGCTGTTGCAACGGTCTAAAAAGGCGTTAAGATAGGCCTCGAGGTGCAGGGGGAGTGGGTGCAAGACCCTCAGCATGAAATGCAGGTGGTCGGGCATTATGACGTACGGGACAGCGCGGAAGAGGGTCTGACCCTCGCAGGTGGTCTCGGTGAGCTTGCGCAGCTCGCGGGCGATGCGGTCACCGTATTTGGTAAAGGTGGTGGTGACGGAGCCGTCGTCGTGGGCTTGGAGGCGGCTGAGGGGCATCGCGCCGAGGGAGGCGGAGACGGTGATCATATACACGCCGGGTTGGCGGTAATCATGACCATAGCAACGTTTGCCCTTGCGACCGCGCCCTTCGGCGCGGGAGAGTCGCTGCGGTGCGTGCTGCCGCTTGGGGCGCTTATAGTCGCCGGTCTCACGCCGCGCGGTAGCTGCGCGGCGCGAGTAACCGCCGGGTACTGCCGGCGACTCCGCCTCCCGGGCGGCACCGGTCTCTGATACTTCCATACGAAATAAGTTAAATACGGTGAAGAGCGCCCTGCGGGCGGATGCCCCCCAGTCGGTGAAGAGCGCCCTGCGGGCGCGGAAGGACGCCCTGCCCGCTGCGCGGGGAACTGCCTGACGGCAGTGGCTACGCGATGCCAAAAGGCTACGGGGCGTAGGCGAAGAGGGGCGCAGGCCGGGAGGCCTACGATCCCAACCACTCCTAGCGGCAGTGGCTCCGCAAACCAAATCGCCCTGCGGGCGAGTAGAGGGGTGCGGTTACTTCACGGGGACTGAGTGCGGAGCCATGGCGCGGAGCGCCATTCCGCGTGAGCGCAGAGCGGCGTAAGTATAGGGGCAGGGCGCTGCTCAGCGCGGTGCGCTGCGCAACTACTTAACGACGACGAGGTGGTGGGCTTTCTTGCCTTTCTGGATGTGGAGGTACTTGTCGTTGAGGAGAGCAGTGGTGTCGATGACGAGGGCGGGGTCGGTGACCTTGGCTTTGTTGAGGGAGACGCCGTTGCCCTGGACCATCTTGCGCGCCTCGGCTTTGGAGGGGAAGACGGAGGTCTTCACGGCAAGGAGGTCGAGGAGGGGGATGCCTGCCTCAAGGTCGGCGCGGTCAATCTCGAAACGGGGCACGCCGTCAAAGATGTCGAGGAGTGTTGCCTCATCGACCTGACGCAGTGCCTCGGCGGCATTGTTGGAGAAGAGTATCTGCGAGGCGGCGACGGCAGCCTCGTAGTCTTTCTCGGAGTGTACCATGACGGTGAGCTCTTTGGCGAGGCGTTTCTGCATGGGGCGTGCGCCGGGGTCGGCAGCATGTTCGGCGACGAGGGCTGCGATCTCCTCCTGCGTGAGGAAGGTGAAGATTTTCAGATACTTCTCGGCGTCGGCGTCGCTGACGTTGAGCCAGAACTGATAGAACTTGTAGGGTGAGGTATAGCGGGGGTCGAGCCAGATATTGCCGGACTCGGTCTTGCCGAATTTGCCGCCGTCGGCCTTGGTGATGAGGGGGCAGGTGAGGGCGTATGCCTCGCCGC
>CAZAWP010000012.1:24616-28761 GCA_964488855.1 uncultured Sangeribacter sp. | reverse complement strand
TACGCAAGACCCTCAAGGGAATCCTTCATGAGGATAAGATCATCGGTGTGGAGACCGGTGCGTGTCCTCACACTGCCGTGCGCGAAGACCCGTCGATGAATATTGCCGCTGTAGAGGAGATGGAGGAGAAATTTCCCGATACAGATGTAGTGCTCATCGAGTCGGGTGGTGATAACCTCACCCTGACTTTCTCACCCGCCCTCGTGGATTTCTTTATCTATGTGATCGACGTGGCTGCCGGCGACAAGATTCCCCGCAAGGATGGTCCCGGTATTTCGCAGAGCGATATTCTTGTCATCAACAAGACCGACCTCGCGCCTTACGTTCACGCCTCTCTTGAGGTGATGGATCGCGACTCCAAGATGATGCGTCCGGGCAAACCTTTCGTTTTTACCAACAGCCTCACCGGCGAGGGTATCGACGAACTCGTGGATCTTATCTTCAAGATGGCACTCTTCGATCAGAAACCTGAATAATCAGAACAATTTTTATGATTGATAAGTCAGAAAGATTAATGACTGCCGCCGTGCCCGAGGTGGATTTTGCCAAGGCGCACGAGATGCAGCCATATCTCAAGGAACCGCCGCAGATGTATGTCGGGGCTCCCGGCAAGCACGGGTATCTTAAGCTTGTCTTCGAACTCGATAACACCGGCAAGAGCATCCTCCGTGAGATCGACCGCCGTGTGCCTCTCATCGCACAGCAGGAGCTCTATTTCGATAAGGAGATGCCCGAGATGCCTTGTCTCTACATCCTGTCGTCCGGAGGGCCCAATGTCGATGGTGACCGCTATCAACAGGATATAACCGTACGTAAGGATGCCTTTGCATGGGTATCGACCGGAGCGGCGACCAAACTCGCAGAGATGCGTTACAATTACTCGGGTATGGTACAGAATATCACTGTCGAGGAGGGTGGCTACCTTGAGTTTATCCCCGAACCGGTATATCCCTGCAAGCATACACGGTTTATCTGCGACACTCGCCTCAATGTACATCCTACAGCTACCGTTTTCTATTCGGAGATATACACACCGGGGCGGAAATATTACCGTGATGGCGAAATCTTCGAGTACGATATTCTGTCGGTATGCAGTCATGGCGAGCGCCCGGACGGCCAACAACTCTTCCGCGAGAAGTTTGTCATCGACCCCAATAAGATTCATCCGCGTCAGTTAGGCGTGATGGGGAGCTTCGATGTCTTCGCCAATGTGATCGTCATGACTCCCAAGGAACATGCCGACCATATCTATGAATCGACCAAGGCATATATCGACCGCGACAAGAAAATTGCAGTAGGTATCACACATCTCCCCAATAATGCCGGACTTCTTTTCAAGGTTCTCGGCATGGAGCCCGGACCGGTCAAGGATGTGGTACGCAACTTCCTCTCGCAGGTCCGTCTCGAAGTCAAAGGGAAACCCCTCCCCGAGGAATTCCCATGGCGCTGATAATCGGTAATGCTCATAATTAATCTCATAATTAATAAGGACTGACTCCTCAATTGGAATCAGTCCTTATTCTATAATCATTCTATTTATTCGTTATCAATATATTCACACTCGATTCGAATCTCGATTTAGATATTGATTTTCTATTATCTACTTTTGTACCAGATGACCATAGATATTGGTGATGACAGCGCCGAGAGCCATGATTACTACCGATACTATCAATACCAATATTGCGCCGCCGGCATTCAATAATATCGGGATTACAAACACACCCAAGACCGCTCCAATCTTACCGATAGCCGAGGCGATACCAACTCCGAGGCCGCGGTTTACGCCTGTATAGATCTTGGGAGGCAAGACAAATGTTATCAGGTGAGGTCCCATATTGAGGAACATCTCAAATGCCATGAACGCTCCTATCGATATCCATTTGTCCCACTTGAAATGGTAAGAGAATATCAGCAGTATCAGAGAGGCGGCGCAAAGCCAGAAACCCGTCGATTGAATTGCCGTCAGCGACTTCCCTTTATTGATAAGATACAGACCTATGATAAAGCCGGGGATAAGGATACAGCTGATCCAGAAGGTAACCTTGACCGACGAGGCTACGTGCATAATCAACGGCTCTCCGTTATAGAAATGTTCCAAGCCTAACGCCATTACAAGGATAGGAAGGAATACTCCGATTCCGTAAACACCCAAGCCCTCACATGCCCAGGGAACTCCGCTGAGGATTACTTTCTTTCCGTTACTGAAGATGAACGAGAACAATCCCATATTCTTCTGCTGAGTCTGTGCGGCGGCAGTCTCTTTCTTGGCCTGTGCGGGCGGTAGATCCGCAGGGGCATATTCGTCGGGAGTAATCGCTACATTGTCTCCCAAGAACTCCTTTACGGCTTTCTGCGCATCGGCAAACCGTCCTTTGTGGATAAGCCAAGCCGGACTCTCGTAGAACCATATACGGCATATAAGCATCAGCGCCGAGATACCGGCTATAATCCATAGAAGGCGAGGCCATATATTGGCTTCCTCAAAGTGCTCGATCTCTGCGAAACAGATGGCGGCGACGATGATGTTTCCGAATGCCGAGGCACTCTTGGAGATACCAACCATGAGCGAACGCGATTTCTTAGGCATCAGTTCCGACACATAATTGGAGTCGAGCGAATATTCACCACCGATTCCTAAGCCGACTATAAAGAGACACACCGTCAATACCGCTACGTGCGGGAAGATGATGGCTATAACAGACGCTACAAGGCATATCGCCGGACATAGACGGAAAAACAGCAGATAACCGTATTTATCGCTGAGTTTACCGAATATCACCGAACCGAAGATGATACCGATCAGGTCCACGCACCCTAACAATCCCTGCATGAACGATGACAACTCCGGATGAAGGAGTATATTGAGCATCGGGATTATGATACCTGCCAATGTGGCGACGCCGGTACCGATCAGCTGCCCGAGGGATGTTACAAATACTATCCAATAGTGGCGTGCCGTCAGCGGCATGTCCGCAAGATTAACCGAATTTTTTGATACTGCTTCCATTTCTTTATCAAATCTTCATAGACTCACCCTGACCGTTAATTATTGGCGGGCTGGAACCATTTGTAGGCAGGCAACAGGAAGATCCATGTGCCGATACAGAACGGACCGGTCAATGTGGCGAGTCCCATCGGTGCGAAAAAGACATTCATTGCAGCCTGGATAAATACGGTAGCTATCACACCGAGCACTGTCCATATTGCGGCTTTCCAAGAGAAGTTGCAGAAGGTTGCTCCCAATGCGATACCGGTCAAGACGGCGCTGAAACCATAGAGACCCTCGGCGATCTGTGCACCGGGTGCCTGATATACGATGGCGACAAACAGTGCTATTGCTGATGAGATGGCTCCCCATAATGCGGCACGCCAGCTCGAAACTGCCAACGCGGCGAGGAAGAATATTCCGGTAACCCACGAATTAATCAGGAAGACCTGCGCTATTCCTTTTAACCAGTAAACTACAAGGTGACCGAAGCCAAGGTCGAGCGTCGTTGCCGCAGCTGCGGGCAACTCGGGAGTGCTCTCGAATGTCGAGGGCATGCCGTGGAAGGCGCGGGCTGCAAGGAGGAAGAACCATGTGGTCAATACAAAGGGGAAGGTAAACGAACTCACTTTCCATTTTGCCATGATGACATCGAGTCCCGAGCGAACCCATGTTGTCATCGCCGAGGCAAGAATCAGCGCAAGCCACATCCATACGGTATTGCCCATAAATGTAGGAAATGCACAGCCTACCAGCACTCCGTTAAAGCCCCAGAGACCCTGAGAGCCGTTGTTGTCGGATAAGCCCAAGACATAGCCGGTGAGTGTCGAAACCACTACTCCGACGAGTGCTCCCCACGCCACGATGCCAAAACCCTCGGCATACGCGCCCCAGAAGATACCGATTAAAAACAGGAGTCCCGTCCAGGCACTATCCTGAAACATTACCTGACCGATACCGCGCAACGTCGTACGCGGAAATTCCTTAATTATCTCGCCCACAGATCTTGTGGTCGCAGCAGTTGAAGTTGTATCCATTATATTTTAGTATTTCTATCAAATTTTGAATAATTTTTGAATATGGTCTTTAGAATATAGTTAAGTAAATAATATAATTATAGTGAACCTTAATTATACTCTTTAGCGGTAATCATACT
>CAZAWP010000012.1:21466-24516 GCA_964488855.1 uncultured Sangeribacter sp. | reverse complement strand
ATCGAGGCTGTGACAGGTGTCGGACGGGTGTTGTCAGTGTTACTGGCAGCATTGGGTATGATGATGTTCCCGATCTTCACTGTTTATGTCACGAACATCATCACCGAGCGCAACAAGCAGGCGAAATCACTCAGCGCCATCTTCGAGGGCCAGGCCTACATCGGCGATACCGACAATGCCGACCATCAGGAAGCCGTCCAAGAAAAAGCAACTCACGATACTTCTCATACACCTGCCTCTATACCGGCAGTTCCTGCCGGCGCATCTTCTGAATCTGCCTCATCAACCAAAAATTCAGATGTATAATCGTGAACATAGACCTCAACTTATATCTTATAAATATAAAAAATACGCTATAATATGAATATGGAGCAAGCCCTGGCTTGCTCCATATTCATATTATATATCTATATCTCATTAAACCGGTTATTATACCGACAGTAATAGGCAAATCGTCATACGGTGGCGTTGAGCATGGGGGTAAGGGGTTCGTCGGCGCAGAGGACGGCGAGGAGATTGGCGACCATCGAGGCTTTTTGAGCCGGTGACAACTCAACGACTTTCTCTTTCTCTATACGGTCGAGCGCCATCTGCACCATTGTCACTGCACCCTCTACTATCTTCTCTCGTGCGGTGATGATTGCGGATGCCTGCTGGCGCCGCAACATGACAGCGGCAATCTCAGGGGCATACGCGAGATAATTGAGACGAGCCTCAACCACCTCTATACCTGCCATCCTGAGACGATCGTTTAGTTTATGTTCCAGGAGTTCGTTGATTTCGGCAGCCGATGAACGCAGGGTAAGCTGATTGGGAGCATGATTATCTGTCTCATCGTAGGGGAACATTCCCGCTACCTCGCGAAGCGCGGCATCACTCTGTATTCTGACAAATTTATCAAGTGTGGCATTGTTAATGCCGGACTGACCAACTACAAGTGACTGAGCATCGAGATCAAACATCACCTTATAGGTATCTTTAATCTTCCAGACCAATACGATACCTATAAGTACCGGATTACCCACGCAGTCGTTTACCTTTATCGGCTCAACATCCATGTTGCGGATACGGAGTGACAGACGTGTACGGCTAATGAACGGATTGACCCAATAGAAACCAACCTTCTTGCATGTGCCTCGATATTTACCAAAGAAAACCATAACACGCGCAATATTGGGTTCCTGCGAGAAATATCCTACACATCCAAGAATAAATACTATAAAACATGTAATGCCAACACTTATCCTAAGCCATATCGGGAAGAAATCCGATAATGCGAATAACAGCGTAATGGCAGGTATCAATATAAATGTAAAGAATATCATCGCGAAGCCGTTGAGACATAACCCGCGAAATTCATACTCGTGATTTTCATCGTGCACATGATGCAGACCGGAAGTATCAGTTGGATTGTTCATGATTTGAGATATTTTAGATTGATTATATTATGTATGCTACATCCGAATGATGCCAATATTAATATTAATCTTTGATAAAAGATAACGTAATACAAATATAATATTAATCTCAATAATCTACTATATACTAAAATATTTCAGTAGTATGATTGATAGTTAAATATGGGAATATCAAAACGTTGCAATAATTAGGGGTGATAATATGAAAACGGGGGAAACAGGATAATAAAAATTTTTTAAAAAATATTAGATTTTATAAAAACAATCCTAAGGCTGTGATGTTATAATAATACAAGCGGCGAAACACCGATAAGACCAACCATAAAACACAAAAAAATCTTAAATCACGGTCAGGGGTTTTCCGTTAGTACATCAACAGATTTCAGGTTATATTAAACATTCTATTATGAAAAAAACAGTATTATTCCTCGCAGGCCTTATGACCCTCTCTTGCGGATGGGCTCAGAATCTTAATAAAAATGAGCTTAAGGCTTTAGGATCATTCTTGACACAGACTGCAGCTAAAGGTGGCAACAACGCTGAGGCTCTCGGTCTCGTAGGTAAAAACTTTGCCGCTACTCCCGGTGTAAAAGTAGAGAACGGCCACGTTACAGAAATCAAATGGGCAGGCAAGAACCTTTCAGGCGCCCTCGATCTCTCTAACTTCCCGGCTCTTAAGAGTATAGATGTTTCAGGCAACAAACTTACTGCCCTGACAGTTACCAACAACGCAGCCCTCGAAGAGGTTAATGCAGGTCATAATGCCCTTACCAAGGTCACTATCGCCAACAACCCCGAGATGACAGTGCTTCGCCTCAACAAGAACCGTCTTGCCGACATCGACATGACAGCAGTTCCGATGCTTAAGAAGCTCAACCTCTCTCAGAATATCTTTGAGGAGCTCGACGTAACAGCAGCCGGCAACCTTGAGGTACTTAACGTTATCGGCAACAATCTTGAGAATCTGACTGTAGCAGGTTGCGCAAACCTTAAGTCAATCTACGCTGCATTCAACGACCTCACCTCAATCACACTCCAGGGTCTTGGCAAGCTTGAGAACCTCAACTTGAACTCAAACAAGATCATGAAGCTCTACCTCCAGGATCTTCCTTCACTTGCAACTGTATTGGTTTCTGACAACCACATGACAGAGTTCGCAATGAAAGGCTGTACTGCAGTAAGCGACATCTGGGCTTCTTACAATGACCTTACTACATTCACTGTAACAAACGCTCCCCAGTTGGCATACGTAGACGTTCAGCAGAACGACCTTACTTATCTCAACCTCTCACAGATGAATTTCCTCCAGCGAGTAAACGCATCTTACAACCAGCTCGTTACAGTAGACGTAACATACGACCCGCTGCTCCGCATCATCAACCTTACCAACAACCCGATGCTTGTTGATCTCCGCACTCAGGGCGACACTCAGCTTGCACACGTGATTGGTTACAACGGTTACCAGTACGGTTTCTAATCCAAACCCGCGGTAGGAATCCGACACTCCGGTGGTCACGGTTCCTGATGATACAAACTCTTTCTTGCAGCGCTTCAATTATCGAAACATAAGGAAGATGTTTAATAGATAACTGTTGAGGGGTGCGCCTTCGGGCGCACCTCTTTTTTGTACCC
>CAZAWP010000012.1:16371-21366 GCA_964488855.1 uncultured Sangeribacter sp. | reverse complement strand
TTTTTGTACCCTTTTGATTTTATTTGGATTGACCCGCCTTTTTAATTATATTTGTATGGGTAAAAGTGTATCCACCTATCCCCTCTCCGATTAGCGGGAATAAACGGGAAGGTGTATCCTTGCCTCACCATATAGATTTTTAGATGAAAAAGACTCTATTAGCAGATGCAGGCTCAACCAAGGTAGCCTGGGCTGTCATCGGTGACGATACCGACATACAATTTACTACCGAAGGTCTCAATGCCCTGATGGCTTCGCCCGACGATATCAGCAACCGTCTCGAACAGGCGCACGCCCAGCTTGTCAGCCACGGTATCCCCTCGGAGTTCGACGAAATATATTTCTACGGTGCCGGGTGCGCCACTCCCGCTATCTGCAAGAAGATGAGCGATGCCCTGTCCGGACGCTGGAGCGATGCCAAGATTGAAGTCAATTCCGACCTGCTCGCGGCAGCCCGTGCTCTTCTCGATACCTCGCGCGGCATCGTCTGCATTCTCGGCACCGGCTCGAACTCATGCCTCTACGATGGCGAAAAGATAGTGTCGAACGTTCCGTCGCTCGGTTTTATCCTCGGTGACGAGGGTTCGGGGGCGGCGTTAGGCAAACGGTTGGTGAGTGACGCGTTTAAGGGGAAACTCCCGGATCTGATCAAGCAGCGATTTATAGCCAAACATGGACTGGAGCTTGCCGATATACTCGACCGCGTTTACAGGCAATCTGCACCAAACAGATTTCTCGCCTCTCTCGTCCCGTTCCTTCAGGAGAATATATGGAACCCTTACATCTATTCGATCGTATACCAGGAATTCCTGACATTCCTGAAACGTAATGTCGAATTATATCCCGGGGCAAGAACACTCCCTATTTCATTCACCGGTTCCATAGCTTTCCATTTCCGTGACGTTCTTGAGAAAGCAGCCTCCTCGCTCAATTTAAAGATTGCCGATGTGAAGCCCTCTCCCCTCGAGGGACTCATCAAACATCACCGCAACCGTCAATAACTCTCCAATGGTAACCATGAATAAAAAAGTATTCTCAGCAATCATATCCACGGTGTTCGCAGGATTCCTATTGCTCATCCCTGCGTCACCAACCGTCGCACAGAATGCATATTGGCACCAGCGGGTGTCTCTCTTCGACAAACTCCCGGTCACTGCCAACGATATAGTATTTTTGGGTAATTCGATTACAGACGGCGGGGAGTTCGCCGAACTCTTCGGGATGGAAAACTGCCTGAACCGTGGCATCAACTCCGATGTCATCTCAGGTGTATCAAAGCGCTTGACACAGGTCACCAACGGGAAACCGGCTAAGATCTTCCTCCTCATCGGCATAAATGATGTGTCGCACGCAAAGAGCGCTGCCGCCATCGCTGAGGAGTATGAGCGACTCGTGGAGCGCATACGGACTGAATCGCCCAACACCCAACTGTATCTTCAGTCTGTAATGCCAATAAACAACTCTTTTGAACGTTATAAAAATCTTAAGGGTCGTGAAGATGTAATCCCCAAACTAAACGAACGGATTAAAGAGATTGCCGGGCGTCATGGTGCCGTTTATATCGACTTATGGCCTGCATTGGCAGACTCCCACGGCAGACTCAAAAAAGAATATACCAACGATGGTCTGCATCTGCTCGGCACCGGATATAAAGCGTGGGGCAGTATAATAGAGCCTTATGTTAAAGGTGATTAGTGTTTAGTGTTGAGTGTTTAGTTTTTGGTGTTTAGTGTTTAGTGTTTAGTTTTTGGTGTTTAGATACAAAAGGCTAAATATTTGGTTTAATATTAAAAACTTAACCGATGCTCAGTAATTAACTATTGTATAAGTATGAAATTAAAGAAATATATTTTTCTCGCTGCGTTATCCTTAAGCGTGCTCGTGCCGTCTTCCGCCGTTGCACAGACACAGGCGGAGGGGTTGATGTATGTGGAACCGTTGTTTGAATACCCCGTTGCTCCCGAAAGCATTTCAGACCTTAACGGTAAGTCCAATTACCTGATGGAGCATTTCTGGGACTCTATGGATTTCAAGAATAAGAATGCCGTGGACCAGAGTGCTCTCAATGACGCGTTTCGTGTCTACTCTATCCCCATGCAGTGGGCGGATAAGGATATAGCAGAAAAATCCATTAATAAGCTCATCGAATCGTATAAAAAGAATCCTACTCTCGTATGGCAATTCATGAAGGCTGCCGAGGAAAACCTGTATGGTTCCCGCGCGGGTCTGTGGATTGATGACGCTTATGTGCCGTTTATCAAGGCTCTCCTCAATACCAAAAAGATCTCCCCTGCCCGCAAACTTCGCTACGAGCGGCAGCTAAAGCAGATAGAGAATACACGCGTCGGTGAACCGCTCATGAAATTTGAGTACACCACCCCTGACGGTCTGAAACGCACATTTGACAACGAGGGTAAATACACTATCATCGAATTTGGTGACCCTGACTGCGATGACTGCCGTCACGCAAAGTTGCGCATGGAAACCGAATACCAGTTTACCGCACTTACCGATAAAGAGAAAATAAAGGTGCTCTTTATCATCCCCGATGCCAAGGAGGACTGGGTGACCTCTCTCCCGTCGCTCTCCAAAGGTTGGGAAGCCGGTGCCTCCGAAAGTGTGGCGGAGGATTTTGACATCCGCTCTACCCCGGGATTCTACGTTGTCAGTCCCGACGGTACGCTGCGTGCAAAGAACGTCACCCTCAATGAGGCAATGGCCATCGTCATCACCGAGTATAATAACTCTCAGAAGAACGTAAGTGAGTAACCGGTTATCAAAATTTATCAGGTATGCTAAGTCAGATTAAAAAATTTTACGTCTTTTCCACCGGACATTCCTATACCAATATGGGGCGCCTTTTCCTGCGCCTCTTTGTCGGTATCATGCTGATGCAGTTTGGTGTGCGCCAGCTGACACATTACTTTGAACTGCGCGATGTATTCCCCAGTGTCATAGGCTTAGGCTCGGAGGCGACTTTGATTATATTAATCTGTATCGAGGTGCTGTGCTCGCTATTCATCATGGTGGGTTTCATGACACGCATCATGACCATACCGCCATTTATCGCCATGCTTATCGCCGAGATCTACGTGGTGATGCAGAAGACCGGTGCCATCAGCGAAATCATGGATCTCGATGCCTATACATACCTCCCCGTCATGTTTATGGGTATATACTTCTTTATCCTTTTGGTGGGACCGGGTAAGATTTCAGTCGATTATTTCCTTTCGCTGCATTTCCTCCACACCAGTGACCGCAGCGAAACAGAACTCGAAGAGGTATGAAGATTGCAGTATTGGTTTCCGGGGGCGTAGACAGTGCGGTCGTTGTCGACAAACTTTACCGCGAGGGACACGAGCTACATCTCTACTATATCCGCATCGGCATGGATAATGGCGAGGGCGATTGCTCGGCAGATGAGGATATCGAGATGTGTCAGCTTATAGCACGCAAATACGGATTGCCCCTGCAAGTTGTCTCCCTGCATGAGGAGTACTGGGATCATGTCATGGCTTACACCCTCCGGACTGCCAAGGAGGGATTGACGCCGCATCCTGACATGATGTGCAACAAGATGATAAAATTCGGATTCTTCGAAGAGCGCTGGGGCAAGGATTATGATAAGACAGCAACCGGTCACTATGCTTCGATTAAGGAGCGCGACGGCAAACTCTATCTTGCCACCGCTGCGGATCCGGTAAAGGATCAGACCGATTTCCTCGCCCAGATTTCGTATGACCAATTATCTCACCTGATGTTTCCATTAGGCGATATACCTAAATCCGAAGTCCGCGAACTTGCCCGTAAGGCAGCGCTGCCCAATGCCTCGCGAAAGGATTCACAGGGTATATGCTTCCTCGGCAAGATTAATTACAATGACTTTATCGAGCGCCATCTCGGCACCAAGACCGGTCCGGTCATCGAAATAGAGACCGGCAAGAAGATAGGTACTCACAAGGGATACTGGTTCCATACCATCGGTCAGCGCAAGGGTCTCGGGCTGTCGGGTGGTCCGTGGTTTGTGGTGCGCAAGAATATCCGCGATAATGTGGTCTACGTTTCGCACGGCTACGATACGCGCAAACAATACGGGCGCACAATACCGGTCGAGGAAATGCACTGGATAACCGAAAACCCGTGTGATAAAACAGCCGGTGGTGCGGAGGAAATTGAAATCAGTTTCAAGACCCGTCATTCTCCCGAATTTTATGACGGCAAGATTATCCGCAACGCCGACAATTCGTATATCGTGGAATCAACAAGCGACATTCAGGGAATTGCACCCGGTCAGTTTGTTATAATATACACGCCCGACAGAGAGCTATGTTTAGGTTCGGGGATGATCTCACTCATCGCCGGCAAGCATCATAAATAATCCGTAAAAATGGACTCTAAAATTGAACTTGAACTCATAGGCATTACATTTAACCAGATAGAATCGGGGGTGTATGCGCTCGTCCTGCAGCAGAAGGGAGGGAGCTACCGCATCCCCATCGTCATCGGTTATCCCGAGGCACAGGCGATTGAGTGCAAACTTCAGCATATAGCCACCCCGCGCCCCCTTACTCACGATCTGATGGTCAATCTGATGTCCACCTTCAATTTATCGTTGATAGAGGTAAACATCAAGCGACTGCCCAATGGTATCTTTGGTGCCGACATGGTCTTTTCTGACGGTATTAACACCCATATCCTCGATGCTCGTTCGTCGGATGCCATATCAATGGCAATACGTGTGGACGCTCCTATATATACCACCCAAAAGGTTCTCGACGAAGCAGGCTTCAATCCCGCCGACAATGAGGCTCCGCACCGTCAGTCGTCGCGCTCACGCGACAGTCGGGTCAATTCGCAGCCTCCGGCACACCATAAGAGCAACCCGATACCTAAGAAAGCGGAGAAACCTCGTGACCTTGCCTCTCTTGATGCCATCGAACTTATCGACCTTATGGAAAAAGCCGCAGCCCGTGAGGATTACGAGGAGGCTGCCCG
>CAZAWP010000012.1:11510-16271 GCA_964488855.1 uncultured Sangeribacter sp. | reverse complement strand
GCCTGCATTGACTTAAATAGTCTGCATAAACGTAAGTGGTCTACTTGCATATCTATGCATAATTTATTAGATTTGCATATCAACGGATTGTAAGATATGACGACTCAACCCCGTAGACATAGGATCGACAAAATCAAGGAGATAATGGCAACTCAGCTTATCACCAGCCAGCTGCAACTTGCCGAGTGTCTCAAAGCCGAAGGGATACATGTGACCCAGGCAACCTTGTCGCGCGACCTGAAGACTCTCAATACCATAAAAGTGCCTTCGGGACGCGGTACCCAGATATATGTCATTCCCAACAGCGATGCTCTCAAGGATAAACTGCTCGTAAAAGGGTATATCGAAAGTGAACCCAATTACTCGTCCGGATTTGTTTCTCTCCATTTTACCGGTCATATAGCGGTTATCAAGACGCGTAACGGCTATGCCTCGGGTATGGCTTACGATATAGATCAGCAAGGTTATGAAGAAATCTTGGGCACGATCCCCGGTTCTGATACAATCTTCGTAGCCCTCCGCGAGGACGTAACGCATGACCGTGCTCTTGAACTCCTCTCCAAGATACTGCCGGTATCGCCTCATTCACAAGCAATAACATAAGTAACTATAATGATAAAAGTAGTAATCGCCGGTGCCGACAGCCTCGAAGCCGGTGAACTTATCCGAATATTGGTCAACCACCCCGATGTAGCCATCGAGGGTCTGATCGCTGCCGGTCATGACGGCACGCCCGTCACAGCCGTGCACCACGGACTAATCGGCGAGAGCGCGATGACAATCGACAGTTCGGCGGATTTTTCCAAATGTGATGTTCTCTTTGTTTGTGGTGGAGCGATGGCAGCGCCGCAGTTGGCTGCCTTACGCGAAACATACCCGGAGCTGAAGATTATAGTGCTGTCTCATCCCGCCGACATCGAGACGGACGACGAGGTCTATGTGTACGGATTGCCCGAACTCAACCGCAAGAAATTAGTTCGCGGTGCCAAACATGCCGTCGTACCCCGTCCGGCTGCGTCGTTGGCAGTTGTCAGCCTGCTCCCCTTGGCGCGGCATCAACTTCTTAAAAACAATCTCGATCTCAAATTCTGGGGTCCGGAAGATGTTATCGTCACCCCCGAACTCGATGCCGCCCGATCCGAGATTTTCGATGCACTGCGGGGTGTCCAGATCGCTTTTACCAATGATGTGAAGGTTGCACCCGTTCACGGTCATTCGCGCCGCGGCATGATGCTTGAGGCTGAGATAGATTGTGACGTAGACCTGGCGCACCTCCTTGAGTGGTACGATGAATACGATGACCACAATTTTGCATACGCGGTCACCTCTCCCCTCACCATCTCCGAAACGGTGGGTACTGAGCGTATCGTTATCTCGTTGCAGAAACCTACCCACTCCACGCTGCATATCACTGCCGTTGGCGATGCCCGTATGCGTGGCGGCGCCGGTGAGGCCGTTCATCTGATGAATCTCCTCTGCGGATTGTACGAGAAGACCGGACTCGCCCTCAAGGCTTCATACTTCTAATTCCCGTAGAGCAGTTTTGTCAGGAATAAAGCCAAACTGTTTCGGCAGAAATATAGAGTTATTAGTAGATATATTGAGTTAGAAATAATAATTATCATATATGTCGGTTAATAAAGTCATACTTTTAGGCAACGTCGGTGCGGATCCGGACATCCGTTATCCGGAGAAGGATCACCCGGTCGCCTTTATGTCCTTGGCAACGAGCGAACGATACGCAAACGGCATGGAGTCGACTGAATGGCACAACCTTGTCATGTCAGGGCAGAATGCTACCCTCGCCGAGCGGTACATACGCAAGGGAACACGTCTGTACGTAGAGGGCAAGCTCCGCACGCGTGAGTATCAGGACAAGATGGGGATAACCCGCCGGCGCACCGAGGTACACGTAATCTCCCTCGAACTGCTTGGCAGAACAGCCCAGTAAGACTTTGCCACAAAGTGGCAGACCGAAAATTTTGAAACCCGTTGTACATATCATATAGAAATGAGAAAATGGAGAATAGAAGACTCAGCCGAGATTTATAATCTGCCGGGCTGGGGGTTGAAATATTTTTCTATCAACGAAAAGGGACACGCACAGGTGACTCCCCGCCCCGATTGTACCGCCGTTGATATTCAGGAGGTAATGGATACTCTCAAGCTCCGCGATGTGGATGCTCCTCTGCTGCTGAGATTTCCCGACATCCTTGACGACCGTATCCGCAAAATCTCCGACTGCTTCAAAAAGGCAGCCGAGGAATACAAATACGAGGCGCAGAACTTTATCGTTTATCCCATCAAGGTAAACCAGATGCGTCCTGTTGTCGAGGAGATCGTAAGCCACGGCAATAAATACAACATCGGCCTCGAGGCGGGTTCCAAGCCCGAGCTCCATGCTGTGCTTGCTGTCAATACCCACGAAAACTCCCTCATTATCTGCAACGGTTACAAGGATGAGAATTATATCGAGCTTGCACTGCTTGCGCAGAAGATGGGACGCCGCATATACCTTGTGGTGGAGAAACTTAACGAGCTTAAACTGATAGCACGGGTAGCTAAACGCCTCAACATCTCCCCTAATCTCGGAATCCGCATCAAACTCACTTCATCGGGTTCGGGCAAATGGGAGGAATCGGGTGGCGATGTGAGCAAGTTCGGACTCAACTCGTCGGAGCTGCTCTCCGCACTCTCGTTTCTTGAAAAAAACAAGATGGTCGACTGCCTCAAGCTCATTCATTTCCACATCGGCAGTCAGATCACCAAGATTCGCCGTATCAAGAATGCCCTCCGCGAGGCGATGCAGTTCTATGTACAGCTTTGCCGCATGGGTTTCAGTATCGAATTTGTCGATATAGGTGGCGGCCTCGGTGTCGATTATGACGGTACGCGGTCGTCGTCGGGCGAGAACTCGATGAACTACTCCATCCAGGAGTATGTCAATGACTCGGTATCGGCGCTTGTCGATGCGTGCACCAAAAACGATCTCCCCCATCCCAATATCATCACCGAGAGCGGACGGTCGCTTACAGCCCACCACTCGGTGCTTATCATCCAGGTACTTGAGACAGCTCAGCTGCCGATCTGGACAGATAACGACGAACTCGATGAAAATGCTCACGAGTTAGCAAAGGAACTCTATAACATCTGGGATAAGATTGATCCGCAGCGTGTGTTTGAGGACTGGCACGACGCCCTTCATATCCGCGAGGAAGCTCTCGAACTCTTCAGCCTCGGTCTTCTCGACCTCACCAACCGCGCGCAGATAGAGAAACTTTTCTGGAGCGTAGCCCGTGATGTACGCGATATGACACGCTCGATGAAGCACCCGCCCGAAGAACTACGCAAGGTGGCGCGTATGTTGCCGGAGAAATATTTCTGCAACTTCTCCCTCTTCCAGTCCCTTCCCGATTCATGGGCAATAGATCAGATGTTCCCCATCATGCCCATCAGCCGTCTTGACGAGAAACCGACCCGTGACTGCACTATCCAGGATGTGACATGCGATTCAGACGGAAAAATCAGCCATTTCGTATCACCACAGGGTACGGCATACTCATTGCCCGTTCACGAGCTGAAGGGTAACGAGCCCTACTACTTGGGAGTGTTCCTCGTCGGTGCATATCAGGAAATATTGGGCGACCTGCATAATCTGTTCGGCGACACCAACGCGGTTCATATCTCTCTGACTAAAGACGGGTATGAGATCGCTCAGGTTATCGACGGCGAGGCGGTTGCCGACGTGCTCGATTACGTAGAATATAATCCCAAGAAACTGGTACGTAACCTTGAGGCGTGGGTGACAAACTCGATGAAACGCGGTGTCATCACTCCCGAGGAGGGACGACAGTTCCTCAACAACTACCGCTCGGGACTTTACGGCATCACCTATCTGGAGCGCGACTGAGCGTATGAGATATTTCCTCTAAATCGTGTGAGACATATCGTCGGAATGGTATGAGATATTTCCTCGAATTAGCATATAACGGAGCCACCTATCACGGATGGCAAAGTCAACCCAACGCCTTGGGAGTGCAGTCGGTGATTGAATCGGCACTCACAACGGTGTTGCGTGTGCCGACACCGATCGTCGGAGCCGGGCGCACGGATACCGGGGTCAATGCGCGGGTGATGTATGCTCATTTCGACACGGAGAAGTCCATAGCAGACGCCGAACGGTTCCTGCTTTCGCTCAACCGCATATGCGGTCCGTCGATAGCCTTGCGACGACTTATTCCTGTCCACGATACTGCCCATGCACGTTTCGATGCTACGGAGAGGACTTATAAATATTTCGTCATATACCAGAAATCCCCTTTCTTAGGCAATCATGCATGGTTCTGCCATCATCCTCTCGATGTGGAGGCTATGAATAGCGCTGCCAGTCTGCTTTTAGAGACCGAGGACTTCACTTCGTTTGCCAAACTGCACTCTGATGCAAAGACAAATATCTGTGATGTGCGTTACGCCCGCTGGGAGGAGTATGAGAATCCGTATAATATCCCCGGATTGGTGTTCACTATCTCAGCTGACCGTTTTCTAAGAAACATGGTCAGGGCGATCGTCGGTACACTCGTAGATGTCGGTCGTGGCAAGACCTCAATCGCTGACCTCGAAAATATCATAGCCCGACGCGACCGTTGTGCCGCCGGTACCTCAATGCCCGCGGAACCCCTATTCCTCTGGGATATAAAATACCCGTTTTATCACCCAAAAGAAGTAACTTACGCAATATCCATGGATGCACAGAAAAGAATC
>CAZAWP010000012.1:0-11410 GCA_964488855.1 uncultured Sangeribacter sp. | reverse complement strand
GATGAGTGGTTCGAGCGCATGCGCCGTGCCCTCGAAGGAGAATCGTTCAGCATCGTCGGTGAGATGAAATTTGACGGCACATCAATCTCGCTTACCTACAAGGGTGGCCGGTTGGTTCGTGCGGTGACCCGCGGCGATGGTACTCGCGGCGACGATGTGACAGCCAATGTCAAGACCATCCGCAGCATACCTCTCCAGCTGCTACCGGGTAACTGGCCTGACGAGTTTGAGATCCGTGGTGAGATACTTATGCCATGGGAGTCTTTTGAGAAGCTCAATGCCGAGCGCGCCTACAATGAGGAGCCCCTCTTTGCCAACCCGCGTAATGCCGCTGCCGGTACGCTCAAGATGCAAGACCCGGCAGAGGTCGGACGTCGTCATCTCGATGCCCGTTTTTATTATCTTCTGAGCGACAACCTCCCCTACGATAATCATTATCAGAATATGGAGGCTGCCTCCGAATGGGGGTTTAAGGTTTCCAAGGCTATGAAACTTCTTCACTCTCTCGAGGAGGTTGATGAATATATAGCATACTGGGATGAGCACCGTAAGGAACTTCCCGTTGCTACCGACGGTCTTGTGTTCAAGATCAATTCGTTGCGCCAGCAGCTAAATTTGGGATATACCGCCAAGTCTCCCCGTTGGGCGGTGGCGTTCAAGTTCAACCCTGAGCGTGCTTGCACTCCCCTGCGGTTCGTCTCGTTCGAGACAGGGCGCATGGGTATAGTCACCCCTGTTGCCAATCTTGAGCCCGTTCAGCTTTCGGGAACTATCGTTAAACGCGCTTCTCTGCATAATGACGATATTATGCAGGAACTCGATATTCATCAGGGTGATTATCTCTATGTAGAGAAGGCCGGCGAGATTATACCTCAGATTGTCGGTGTGGATAAATCACAGCGTTCACCTGATGCCCAAAAGATAGAATTCGTCACCAAATGTCCTGTCTGCGGCACCCCGCTGCAGCGAATCTTCGGAGATGCTGCATGGTGCTGCCCTAACAAATATGGATGTCGTCCGCAGATAACCGGACGTATCGAGCATTACTGTGCACGCCGCATGATGGATATTGACGGCATCGGCGAAGAAACTGCCGAACTCCTTTTCGACTGCGGCCTTGTGGAAAATATCGGTATGCTCTATGATCTGACGGTTGAAAAATTGCAAGGTATCGAACGTATCGGCGAAAAGACTGCCCAACGCATCATCAAGGGTATCGAGGAGTCCAAGAATGTGCCGTTCGGCAGACTGCTATACGCCATCTCTATCCCTAATGTCGGTGAAACTACTGCCAAACGGTTGGCAGAGGCAGTCATCAGCATGAAGCATCTGCGCGAGATGAGTGTAGAGGAACTCTCGAGTGTTCCTGATATAGGACCGGTGATTGCACAGAATATTTACAACTTCCTTCGTGAGCCGGAGAATGTGGCTGTCATAGACGCCCTCGAACGCGCCGGTGTGACTATGGAGGTAGATCCTGCATCTTTTGCGCCGACCGGTAATTCTCTCGAAGGGAAAACCGTGGTTATCTCCGGCACCTTCAATCATCATAGCCGCGATGAGTATAAGGAGATGATAGCGCGCGAAGGTGGTAAGAACGGCAGCTCGGTATCCAAGAAGACATCATTTGTACTTGCCGGCGATAACATGGGTCCTGCCAAACGCGAAAAGTGTCAGGCGCTCGGTGTTCCTATGATTACTGAAGACGAATTCCTCAAAATGATAAATAAGTAAACCGGATAAATACCATGAAAGTTTCTCCTTCGTTACTCGCAGCCGACTTCCTCAATCTCGGTGATGAAATTGAGATGATAAACAGTTCACGTGCCGACTACCTGCACTTAGATATAATGGATGGTATATTTGTGCCTAATATATCTTTCGGGTTTCCGGTCCTTGAACCCGTTGCCAAACAATGTGTAAAGAAACTCGATGTACATCTGATGGTAGTGGAGCCGGAGAAATGGATCGGTCATGTCAAGGGTTTGGGTGCGGAGATCATGAATGTTCATCAGGAGGCATGTCGTCATCTCCACAGTACGGTTCAAATGATCCATGCAGCGGGGATGAAAGCGGGAGTGACCTTAAACCCGGCGACTCCGGTCGAGACATTGCGCGATATTATTCACGATCTAGATCTGGTATTGATAATGTCAGTTAATCCGGGGTTCGGCGGACAACCCTTTATTTACCAATCCTTGGATAAGGTTCGTCGTTTGCGTCGTCTCATTGACGAGACCGGGTCGCACACGATGATAGAAGTAGACGGCGGCGTAAACCTTGAGACCGGGAAACTATTGTCAGATGCAGGCGCCGACATCCTCGTCGCCGGCAGCTACATCTTCGGTGCCCCCGACCCCCACACCCGCATCAACGCCCTCTCCTCCCTATAACCATACTTTATAGCTTATATCACATATTTATATTATAATCAACTTAACTTTTAAGTTATTTATTTGTTATTTTGATAAGAGTATATTAATTTTGAGAAATTAAGTTATAAGTTAAGTAAAATGCAGCATTACTCCATAGAACTCATTGAAGAAAATGATGCAGTAAATTTTTACAGCATACATTTGGAAAATGAAGAACTTTCAGAACTTGAACGATTCTTTGAAAAATTCCCAATAGGAGAGCCTTATGATGAAGATATAGATGTAATTATTGCATGGCTTGATAAAATTGGAGAAAAAGGAGCACTTGAGCGATATTTTAGATATGAGGGACTTTTTGGAGACAAAGTATCAGCCATCCCGATTGAAACAAGCAATCTGAGACTTTACTGTATTCGCTTATCTGATCGAATTCTTATTTTTGGCAATGGAGGTGT
Source organism: uncultured Sangeribacter sp. (assembly GCA_964488855.1). Classification (GTDB taxonomy): domain Bacteria; phylum Bacteroidota; class Bacteroidia; order Bacteroidales; family Muribaculaceae; genus Lepagella. The sequence continues at coordinate 8,580 of CAZAWP010000012.1, read as the reverse complement.
TAAAGATAGCGCCACTTGGCAAGATAGTGAAACCTTGTCAAAATATGTTGAAATGTTGATGGATACAAGCCGATTTATATCATCAAGATTGGCAAACGGAACTTTATTTATGGTGGATAAAGAAATTATCGGAAATCTTAATTTTAATCGTTATGAAAAAGAGTAGAATCATTGAGGCAAGGCGTGCTTGTGTATCCGAAGAGGTGCGTAAACGCGTGAATTTATCATTTCTTGTAGTAGACCGAATTCATGCTGTACTCGAAAAACGAGGTCTGCGACAGAAAGATCTGGCTACCATGCTTGATAAGAATGAATCAGAAATCAGCAAATGGATGCGCGGAACTCACAATTTTACGCTTGACACTATCAGCCAAATAGAAGAGGTTCTCGGTGAACCTATCCTACAAGTAGTCGGGGCATAATTGTAATAAAAGCGTTATTACAAAATGCCGGTGTGGAGGAACATGGTGCGGTAGTAGGCGGCTTTCTGCTCGACGGGGAGGGGGTATGCCCTGGATGTGGAGGGCATGCGCCATATCTCCATGCCGGAGGGTGACACTGTCATCTTGCCCATAGCGGGAGCCACAGAATCCGTAAGGGTAGCCAATACTTCCGCCGCTTTTTCACCGGTGGTTGCCATAGTGTGACATTCGGGCATCTGTGACAACAGTCCATCCAAATTTACCGGCTCGACAATCTCCAAGAACTTGTCGGAAGCATTGCCGGCAAGACGACGCACGGCATGTCCGGTATCATTGAGTGCTATACCTCGCTCTGTGAGAAGGATCTTAATCTTCTCCAAATTGAAATTCTTACCGTCATTAATATAAAGCGCTTTCTGATCACCGCAGAATAGCAGACCCATTATTTTCCAGAAATCATTAGTCCGGTTGGGGTAATAAAAATCCATCGCCCAACGCTTGGGCTGCGGAGGGAACGTTCCCATGATAAGGATTTTTGCACTCTCAGGGATAAAAGGGGGGAAAGGATGATATTCCAATTCAGGAATTAAAACAGAATTACCCGCCACTTTTGCCGAAGTATTGCCGGCATTGAGAGCTGATGAATTTACGGCATTATTAGCAGTTGTATTATTATTTGTAGCCATAATATTTTGTGGACTATGTAAAAATTATTAGATTTGGAGCAAGCGCCGATAACCGCGCTTTATTTGTAGCTGTTCAAATTAGATTATTTGTAGCTGTTCGAGTTAAAATGGATAAAATATATATAGCCCCCTTGCAGGGTCATACCGATGCCGCCTACCGTCATTTCCACGCTGACGTTTACGGTGGTGATTATACATATTACACCCCCTTCATGCGCGTGGAGAAAGGAGAGATCCGCGAAAAAGATCTTCGTGAATTCACCTCCGAACTTAACGCCAATCATCACGTCATCCCGCAGGTTATATTCAAGAGCGCCGAAGAATTGGATATTCTCCTAAAAGCCTTAACGGATACAGGCGCCTCCGAGATAGACCTCAACATGGGATGCCCGTTCCCTCTGCAGACTGCCAGAGGACGAGGGGCAGCCACGGTTGCCAACCGCGAACTCCTCTCATCACTCGGTGAAGTCCTTGCCAAATATCCCGATGTGAAATTTACTGCAAAGATGCGTTTGGGTTACGAGAATCCCGATGAATGGAAAGTCAATGCTGACATTATAAACGAACTCCCCTTGGCGCACATCGTCATTCATCCCCGCGTGGCACGCGACCAGTATAAAGGGGAAATACGCATGGACGCCCTCAAAGAGTTTGTCGAAAGCATTAAGCATCCTATCATATATAACGGAGAAATCCATACTCCGGATGATTGGGAGAGAATTAAAAATGAGGTTCCCGGGTTACAGGGTGTAATGATAGGGCGCGGTCTTTTGGGTCGTCCGTCATTGGCAAACGAACTGAACGGTGAATCCTACACCGACAAAGAACGCCTGACAAAGATGCTCACTCTCCACCGACGCCTTTTAGATCATTATGAGTCGGTATTATGCGGTGACCACCAGGTGTTATCGAAAATAGGAGGATTCTGGGAATATGCAGAGCCGGAAATCGGGCGCAAGGCATGGAAAGCTATCTCAAAAGCCAAGACGATGCCCAAATACCGCTCCGCCATGGCCCTCATCGGCAAATAACAATAGGTAATACTCATTTACAGACAAAAAACAGACTATAAATATGCTTGACTTGATACCTCTCGCGCTCTTTAACGCGAGTGATTTCTTTCAGTGGTTTACCGGACACGCCAACTACCTGTTTGTGTTCGTGTTTATGGTAATCGAGAGTTCGTTTATCCCCTTCCCCTCAGAAGTGGTGGTGCCACCGGCTGCTTACCTCGCTTGCCGTAACTTTGGCGTAGGCGCGGATATGAACATCTATGGTGTCGTCATCTTCGCCACCTTGGGAGCCCTCGTGGGAGCTTTTATCAACTACTATCTCGCGTTATGGATCGGCAGACCGGTTGTCTATAAGTTTGCAGACAGCCGTTTCGGACATGCCTGCCTTATCGACCGACATAAAGTGGAGAAGGCGGAACAGTATTTCGATCGACACGGCGCAATCTCAACATTTATCGGCAGGCTTATCCCCGCCATCCGTCAGTTAATATCAATCCCTGCCGGTATATCTCGGATGAATGTAGGCACCTTCGCCCTCTTTACAGCTTTGGGGGCCTTGTTATGGAACAGTATCCTCGCAGGACTCGGTTATTGGCTTGCACAGAGTGTGGCTCCGGAAATGCTGTTTGATAAAGTCGAGCAGTATAACCGCTATCTGACATGGGGAGGCTACGCTCTGGGTGTAATCGTGGTCCTTTATATATGCTATAACGCCTTTGTCAAGAAACATAAGTAATTTAATAGTTATAAGCATTTTATCACAATTATATTCCCTAAAAAATATTTTTGAGCGCAGTATAAAATTAGATACTGCGCTCAAATTTTTTAAAAATTTTGAGACTTTTAAAGACTGCAATGTTAAATAAGGCGATTTATAACACTATATGTTAAATAACTTATAAATACTTACACAAAATTTTGCTCCAAATAAAATTATTTATTATTTTTGCAGACGAAAAAGGAGCGATATAAATAACATATCCTCACAAATCATATTCACCTCACCTGATTTTAGGGTCAGAAACCATAACCAAACGACGATAGAGACTACCTGTAAAATCAGCAAAAAGTGCAGTAATGCTTTTATCCTGCACACTTTTATAAATAAAATTTATGAGCAGCGTAGACTTCTGTAAACCGGAAGTGATACCTGCTCGATGTATTTTGATTACGAATAAATCAAAGACATTGTCATCATAAATATGGGACGCAAAAGAAAAGTAATCGACTCAGCAAACCCCACCCCCGCCGAACTGCAGGCCATCCGCAAGGCTCTCAAGAGGAAGGAAGCCGTAGCAGAGGGTCCGGCAGTAAACGTGCCGGAAATAGTTTCGAAATTGAGCATTCTTTTCGAGACGAGTTGGGAGGTCTGCAACAAAGTGGGAGGCATCTACACAGTCCTCTCCACAAAGGCTAAAGTCCTGCATGAACAGTTTGACGACCGCCTTGTATTCATAGGACCCGATGTATGGTCTAAAGAAAATCCCTCTCCTTATTTTAAAGAACGTAAATTATTGTTCCGCAGCGCCGGCACCCGTATGCAGCTCCCCTGGGGCATCAAGATTCGTACCGGCAAATGGGACATCCCCGGTTCGCCGTTGGTAATCCTTGTCAATCCCGGTGAAACTTACCGTCATATCCAGGATGTATATGCCGAGATGTGGGAGAATTATGGCGTAGACTCACTCCACTCGTACGGTGACTACGAGGAGGGATGCTGTTTTGCCGTGGCTGCCGCTATCGTGCAGCGCGCACTCGTGGATTACCTGGCAATCGACCGCACCCGTGTCATCTCTCATTTCAATGAGTGGACCACCGGTATGGGTCTTTTGTACACCAAGCTGCATTCGTCGGAGTTCGCCACCATCTTCACCACACACGCCACCTCAATAGGACGCAGTATCTGCGGCAACGGCAAACCCCTCTATGATTTCTTTGAGGGATATTTCGGTGATCAGATGGCTAAGGAACTCAACATGGAGAGCAAGCACTCTCTCGAGAAGATTGCAGCTCATCAGGCTGACTGCTTCACTACTGTCAGCGAGATTACCGCACGCGAGTGCGAGCAGCTTCTCGACATACGTCCGCAGGTGGTGACCCCCAACGGTTTCGAGCCTCACTTCGTCCCCAAGACCATCAAATATAACCGCAACCGCGTCAATGGTCGCGAGCGTCTTCTGAAGATTGCCAATGCCATCACCGGCAAGAACTATGACGACAATACGCTGCTGATAGCCACTGCCGGTCGTCATGAGTATCGCAACAAAGGTCTTGACCTCTTTATCGACGCGATGGACCGTCTGGAGCGCATGCTCCCCACCGACGACAAGGCACTTGCATTCGTCCTTGTGCCCGGCTGGGTGAAATCTCCTGATTATAAACTTCAGGATATAGTGGAAAACGGTGCTTCCGTACGTCCGGAACTGGAGTACGTGACTCACCTGCTCAACAATACCGACAGCGACGAGATCGTGCAGCGAATCGGGGCTATCCGCAACTCGCGTTTCTTCCGTCAGCTTGACATCATTTATATCCCGAGCTATCTCGACGGCAACGACGGCATCGTCAATATAAGCTACTACGACCTCTTGGCGGCATTTGACGTCACTATCTTCCCCTCATATTACGAGCCGTGGGGATACACTCCGCTTGAGAGCATGGCATTCGGTGTGCCTACCATCACCACCGACAAATCAGGTTTCGGCATGTGGGCTCTCCAGAACGGCAAGAACGGTCTGATGAAATATGGTGTCGAGGTTGTAAAACGCAGCGACTCCAACTATTCAGAGGCATGCAAGCTGATAGCTGAGGCGGTGCTGGACTTCGACCTGTCGTCAGATGCGGAGCGTATCTACGCCCATAACCAGGCATTCGTACTCTCCAACAAGGCTGACTGGCAATTCTTTATCAAATATTACGATCAAGCATTCCAGCTCGCCCTTGAGTCAGCAAAAAAACGCATAAAAGAAAACGGCGATTTATTATACACGCATAAAACATTTTAAATAAAATATGAAACTTCAAGTAAGCAACACCAATAATCCTAATTGGCGTAACGTTACAGTAAGCGCAGAGATTCCCAAGGAGCTCAAACCCCTGGAAGTAATGTCAAAGAACCTCTGGTGGGTATGGAACAGCAAAGGCAAACGTCTTTTCCGTGCCCTCGACCCCGATTTGTGGCGTGAGGTTGGTGAGAACCCTGTAATGCTGTTGCAGCAGCTCAGCTACGAGCGTTATCAGGAGATTCTCAAGGACAAGGAGATGATGGCTCACATCAAGGAGGTTTATCAGCTCTTTAACGACTATATGAAGGAGCCGATGGATAACTCTATTCCTTCGGTATCTTACTTCTCGATGGAGTATGGTCTGTGCAACTGCCTCAAGATATATTCAGGTGGTCTCGGTGTCCTCGCCGGCGACTACATCAAGCAGGCTTCTGACAGCCGCGTGAACATGACCGCTGTCGGTTTCCTCTACAAATATGGTTATTTCTCACAGTCTCTGTCGATCGACGGTCAGCAGATAGCAAACTACGAGTCGCAGAACTTCGACCAGCTCCCCATCGACTGTGTATTGGGTGAGGACGGTCAGCCGATGATTCTTGAGGTGCCCTACCCCGGCCGCGTGGTGTACTGCCACATCTGGCGTGTGAACGTAGGCCGCATGCAGCTCTACCTGCTCGACACCGACCTCGACCGCAACTCTGAGTGGGACCGTCAGATCACCCACAAGCTCTATGGTGGTGACTGGGAGAACCGTATCAAACAGGAGTACCTCCTCGGTATCGGCGGTATCCTCATGCTCGAGAAGCTCGGCATCAAGACCGACCTCTACCACTGCAACGAGGGTCACGCAGCACTCCTCAACCTCCAGCGTCTTGTAAACTACGTTCAGAAGGACAATCTCCCCTTCAACGTTGCTCTTGAGGTGGTACGCGCTTCTTCTCTCTATACCGTTCACACTCCCGTGCCCGCAGGTCACGACTATTTCGAGGAGTCACTCTTCGGCAAATATCTCGGCGAGTATCCCGCCAAGCTCGGTATCTCATGGAATGACCTGATGAACATGGGCCGCGAGAACCCCGACACCAACGAACGTTTCTCAATGAGTGTATTCGCCCTCAATACCTGTCAGGAGGCTAACGGCGTAAGCTGGCTCCACGGTGAGGTATCAAAGAAGATGTTCTCCGGTATCTGGAAAGGTTACAGCGCTGAGGAGTCTCATGTAGGTTACGTAACCAACGGTGTGCACATGCCTACTTGGGCAGCTACCGAGTGGAAAGATTTCTACGGTGACAACCTCAACCCCGACCTCTTCAAGGATCAGAGCAACCCCGAGATGTGGAAGGGTATCTTTGATGTACAGGATGAGGAGATCTGGAACATGCGAATGACTATGAAGCACAAGTTCATCAACTTCGTTCGCAAGGACTTCAAGGAGAAATGGCTAAAGAACCAGGGTGATCCGACCGAGGTGCTCAAGATCGTAGATAAGATCAACCCCGACGCCCTCATCATCGGTTTCGCTCGTCGTTTCGCAACTTACAAACGTGCTCACCTTCTCTTTACCGACCTCGATCGTCTCGCACGTATCGTAAACAACGAGAAGTATCCCGTACAGTTCATCTTCTCCGGTAAGGCACACCCCGCCGACGGCGCCGGTCAGGGCCTTATCAAGCGTATCACCGAGATTTCGCGTATGCCGCAGTTCGAGGGTAAGATCATCTTCCTCGAGGACTACAACATGATCGTTGCAAAACGTCTTGTTACCGGTGTCGATATCTGGTTGAATACTCCTACACGTCCTCTTGAGGCATCGGGTACATCAGGCGAGAAAGCCGAGATGAACGGCGTGCTTAACTTCTCCGTACTCGACGGCTGGTGGTACGAGGGTTACCGTTTCGACGAAAAAGCCGGTTGGGCTATCACCGACAAACGTACCTACACCGATCAGGCACAGCAGGATAAGCTCGATGCAGCTACTATCTACTCTATGCTTGAGAACGAGATCATACCTCTCTACTTCGATAAGAACTACAAAGGTTTCAGCCCCGAGTGGATCCAGTACATCAAGCGTTCGATCGGTAACATCGCGCCTCACTTCACCATGAAGCGTCAGCTCGACGACTACATCAGCCGTTTCTACATGCCCGAGGCTAAGCGCTCTGCATGGCTCAAGGCTGACAACTTCGCCGAGGCTCGCGAAATCGTAGCATGGAAAGAGGAGGTTGCATCCAAATGGGATTCAATCCAGGTAATTTCTACCAACCTCGATGAACTCATCCACTCCGGCACCCGTACAGGTGACACTGTGGATATCCAGACTGTCATCGACACCAAGGGTCTCGGTGAGAGCCTCGGCGTAGAGCTCGTATATTATAAGGAGGAGCATGGTGAGAGCAAGTTTGCCGGTCGTGAGGATCTCAAGATCGTTAAGCGTGACGGCGACATCTGCACCTACGAACTCAAGACTGAGCTCCGTCAGTCAGGCGTTTACCGCTACTCACTCCGTATGTATCCCAAGAATGCGAAACTCCCTCACCGCATGGACTTCGCATACGTACGCTGGTTCTAATACGCCAACTTACAATAACATAGGATAACAATATTCATCATTTAAAGGGCCACGCATCCCCGGGGATGCGTGGCCCTTTATGTATTCAGCCGGAGACCGTCAGGTGAATGCTAAAAATTAATTAATTTTTTTGAACCATATACCAATCTTGATGGTTTTATATGTACAAAGATTCGATTACGACTTCCTATAATCTGAAGTGTTAAGGCTATGATTTATAGTCTGTAGCGAATCATTTTTAGTTATCCGGCAGATCCATGACGATAGAAATTAGCCGGGTCTGCAAAAATTAATTTTGAAAAACACTTATTAAGATTAAGAATTATGGCAAATCAAGTTGCACCTCTCGAAGGTATTAAAGTTGTAGATTTCACAGAGGTTCAGTCAGGTCCTTCGTGTACGCAGATGCTTGCATGGTTAGGTGCCGAGGTAATCAAGATCGAGCGTCCCGGTGTCGGTGACGCCACCCGTAAGGAACTTCAGTTCAATCCCAACCTTCCTTCATATTACTTCCTGCAGCTCAACTCCGACAAGAAGTCATTGGCTCTCGATGCCAAGACTCCCGACGGTAAGGAAGTACTCACCAAACTTATCAAGGAATGTGATATCTTCGTAGAGAATCTCCACCCCGGTGCAATGGATAAATTAGGCTTCGGCTGGGAGCAGGTTCACGCCCTCAACCCTAAATGTATCTACGGTACTATCAAGGGTTTCCCGTTGTCGTCTAAGTATAAAGACCTCAAGGCTTACGAGCCTATCGCACAGGTAACAGCCGCCGCTGCTTCGACCACCGGCTGGTTTGATCCCAACAGCGAATATGATATCCCTACACAGAGTGGTGCCGCCCTCGGTGACTCCAACACCGGTATGCACCTCCTTATCGGT
>CAZAWP010000011.1:15104-29185 GCA_964488855.1 uncultured Sangeribacter sp. | reverse complement strand
ATTATAACTGCAATAAAAAACATGACATTCACAACCCCATTACCCTTCTCAGCTATAATTCGCCGCCCCGGCACCATCCGCCTTCAGCGATGCCGGACGGTGAGCATGTAGCCGAAGCCGCGCTGGTTGATGATGGCGATGTCGGGGTCGTGACGCAACGCCCGGCGCAGTTTATGGATGTAGCCGTGCAGCGAATTGCGGTTGCTCACCTCATCGCGCCCCCAGACGGCAATCATCAGTTCCGAGGCATCCACGGTTCTGCCGATCCCCGCTGCCAATCTGTCCAGTATCCGCGCCTCGATATTCGAGATGACTGTCTCCTTGCCATTGAAAATCAGCAGCTGACTTGCTGCATCGTAGGTGTAATTTCCAATGGGGATTACAACCCTCTCCTCGCGGCTTCTCACCGTTTTGCGCAAAAGTGCCTTGACCCTTACGAGCAATTCCCGCAGTTCAAACGGCTTTTTAAGGTAATCATTCGCACCGATGTCAAAACCTTTCTCCACATCATCGACCGTACTCTTGGCTGTCAGGAATATTATCGGCACGTTGGCGCAGATACGTCTGATCTCTTTTGCCATGGCGAAGCCGTCAAGGCGCGGCATCATCACATCCGCCACGATAAGGTCTGCCCCCTCCCTCTTATATGCAGCGAGCCCTTCGATACCGTCAAAGGCCGCGGTGACTTCGTATCCCTGTTCACGCAGGGTGTCACATACTATGAGCGAGAGGTCGCGTTCATCTTCGACGAAGAGTATCTTAGCTTTCATGACCATTAGATTTTAATGTGAAAACAGAGCCGTGACCCTCCTGACTTCTGACGGAGATGTCCCAGCCCATCTTCTCAAGTATATGCCTCACATAATACAGGCCTATTCCGTAACCCCTGACATCCTGCCGGTTACCGTGCGGCACACGATAGAACTTGTCGAATATGTAGGGCAGACTCTTGGCAGGTATTCCGATGCCGTTATCCTCCACCTCAATACAGTCCCCCTGCAACCTTATGCTTATCGCCACCGACTCACCCGAATATTTGATGGCATTATCTATCAGGTTATTCAACACATTAGACAAATGCGACTTATCAGCCGTCACGATAACATTACCCTCCGTCTCGACATCAATGGCGATCTCCTTGTCACCGCGCATCCGTTGTGCAGTCACAATCTCCTCCACCAACGCCGTCAAATCAATTTTCTCCGGTTTCAAGGTCATGGTCTTACGGCGCTCCATGCTCACGGCAAGGATATTCTCTACCAGTTCGCCGAGATGTCTGAGTTGCTTGAGTGCAATATTAAGGTACGCCACTTTCTTTCCCTGGTCGTTCGCTGTATCATAATGGAGCAACGCATCGTTTGCTGAATATGCTATCGAGATCGGAGTCTTTAGTTCATGGGTCATATTGCTTACGAAATCATCCTTCATTTCCTCGACCGTCCTCAACCGTGATACTGTGCGGAAAAGATACCAAAAGGCGCCGGCAAAAGTGATCATCAGTAGAAAAATGGTGACAATCACCCCCATCATCTGCCTCAGTATATGGCGCGTCAGCGGAGTGACACTCGCACGGTATATCCACCTGTTCTCCGGACTAAAGCAAAGGCGGAAGACTTCATACCCTCCGATACCGTCCTGAAGACGCGGATTTCCCATCAGCACCGAGTCGGTTTCGGAGACAATCTCGACAGCGACAAACTTCGGGAAAATCTGACGGTCGGCAAGGCGGGCAGCGAAAATGCTATCGGTGATACTGAGATCGTATCCATAATATTGATCCATGGCATTGTGCATCTGCTGGCTCATAGCCTTAATCATCTGATTGGAATATGAGAGGCCGCGACTCAACGGGGATTTCTCTACGTAACGGTCACCGTTCTCCTCCTTGACCCGCGTCACGAAATTACCATCCTCATCTACCGAACCCGACACCGACCCATGTTCGGCATTGAAAATTGAATCCACCTCTTCGTCGGATTGTCCGGGGGCACGCTGTACCCGTGCCCAGAGCCTTGCTCTTTCCGACCGTTCCCACATATCATCGATGTCAGTATCTGCAAGGGCGCTCATGACCTCCCGCTCCACGTCTTTTCTGATTGATTGATACAGACGCATGAGGTAATAGACATTGCAGCCGAAAATCACTGCAATCAACGATATAAAGATTATGGAATTTATTCTGAACCGTTTCATACGCACCCTATAATCTATGCTACCCCTTAAGTAGCGATCTATTGCAGGCAAATTTACTCATAATGTTTCGCATCGCCACTCCCCTCCCTGCAGATTTAAGACTAAATAAGGAATGGCTTAAGACTAAATAAGGCTCCCGATAATGATTACTGCGATTCTCGATTATACCTTTGCAGTGATCCCCAACCCCGATTACTCCAATCATTCCAATAATTCCAATTACTCCAATAATTCCAATTATTCCAATCCCCTATAAAGCCCCCGTCGTCATGAGAAAAGTTTTTATCATTTTATTTGCTGCAGCAACCCTCAATCACATAGTTGCTCAGACCGAAGTCTATGACAGCATTCCCTCCCGCCGGCACCCCGAGACTGCCGACACCCTCCGCCACACCTCTCTCAATGAAGTCCTCGTAACCGGAGAGAAACCTCAGATAAAAGGATAGGACGGCATGATGGTCGTTGATCTCCCCGCCATCGTCAAAGACAAGCCGGTCACTAACATCTTAGAGGCACTCGGCTATCTCCCCGGCGTCATCAATAACAACGGCATGATCGGACTCGCCGGAGCCTCCGACGTAACCATTATCCTCAACGGCGAACTGACAAACATGCCTGTGGAGAACCTGTACCAACTCCTTTACACCACCCCTGTCGACCGCCTGAGAACAGTGGAAGTCATGTACACTGCCCCTGCCAAATATCACGTCGCCGGAGCCGTGATAAACGTGGTATTGAAGACCCCGACACCCCTTGACGGCCTTCAGGGACAGGCACGCGCCGGTTACAATCAAGGGCACTACCCCTCATTCGGTGGTGGCCTCGCCGCCATCTACGCCCTCAAGGATTGGACATTCGACCTCAACTACGGTCTCTCTCGCTCCAAAAGCTGGAATAACGAGGAGACCCGCTCCAATCATCTATACGATGGTCATCGCCTGCTGATCGAAGATAACATGCGGCGTATTTCAGAGAGCTGGAACAATACTATCTATGCCGCCGCGACCTATAAGAGACTTCGCCTGACCTATAACGGACAGATAACATCCTCCGCCAAAGGGCGCAGCCTGTCCGACGGCACTCTCGGGAGTTTTACCAATGACTATAGCTACGACCGACCCATCAACTATCACAATCTTTCTCTGCGATACTCGGCTCCTTTCGGACTGACCGCCGGAGGTGACTATACCTACTATGGTGAAAAACGTGACCAGTCCCTCTTTTGGGGTAACACCTTTCTGCTCGGAGTGTCCAATAAGCAGATCATCAACCGCTGGCACGCATACCTCGACCAACAGCATACCCTCGGCAGATGGCAGCTTAACTATGGCTTGGAATACCTCCACTCCGACGACAGCAGTTCACAGTTTACTGAACACTCGGTGCTCTCCGAAGGGTTTCGCGGCACCACCTCAGAGGATGTTGCCGATGTCTATATCGGGTTGCAACGCTCTTTCGATTGGGGCTTATCGTTTAACGCATCGGCTAAAGGTGAATACTATCACAATAACTATCGGCATAACCGGAATCTTATCCCACAGGTCGGTGCCACCTACTACAAGACACCGGTGAGCATCTTCCAACTGAACCTGTCGACCGTGCGGGTCTACCCATCTTACTGGGAACTGCATAACGGCTCGTCGTACATAAACCCCTACTCCACGGTAGTGGGCAACCCCGCACTGCAACCCTATCTCAACTACTCCGGTCAGTTCAGCTATATCTATCGCCAGAAATATGTCGCCACATTTTATATCCTGTATGGAGACAAGGCGACCGTCCAACTGCCCTATCAGTCACCCGACGAATTGAGCCTTATCTACCAGACCATCAATATGAATTATAGACGCACCGTCGGTCTCAATATCAACGTTCCTTTCAATGTCAGCTACATCTGGAATGCCACCGCAACCGCCAATTTCTTCCACCAGCGCGAGAAAGCCGACCGGTTCCACGATATAGGATTCGACAACAGTAGATGGATATTCTACGGCGAGCTGAACAACTCTTTCAAGTTCAGTCCGACTTCCCCTGTGTCATTATCACTGGATTTTACATATATCTCCCCGGCGATCCAGGGCATTGCCAACCTCTCGGGAATCTGGAAAGTGGATGCCGGCGTGAAATGGCAATTCGGCAAGCGCCGCTGCTGCGAACTCGACCTGCAGGCCCTCGACATCTTCAATCATTGGTCACCGACCATGACAATCAACCGTGCCGGTCAGGATTTCCGCATGAAAGTCCATGACATGACCCGTAACCTCAAGCTTACCCTAATATGGCGCTTCAACGGCTTTAAACCCACTGCCGACACGACAATCGACACCTCCCGATTCGGAACCGGGAAATAGGACGGCACGGACGGTAATTAATGGGCAACGGAAGAGGATATGTTATATTTTACCCCTCCCGATTTAATTAACATAATTTAACAATTAATTCCAAAAAGGGCATTCCTGTGTCAATATTATGATATAACTTTGTATTCGTCGGAGAATGGCATTATTGTTAATGCCATTTTCCGGACCTCGGGGTGAAGCGCGAAAACTATCTTTCTCGTATACACCGATACCACTATATAAAGACCTTGGAACTGACCTTTTTTATGAAATACTCTCTCAAAGCAATCGCCCTCGCTGCGGCGACATTAACCGCCGGGATAGCTGTGGCTGACTATGAGCAGCTCACAAATATTCCGACCGTCTATATCAATACTACCAACCCCAATCCTAAGCTCGACAAAGAGAATTATCAGGAGGGCACGATCACCGTTGTCAGCCAAAACGCCGCCGAGGCCCACGATGCCCTCCCGATGGGCGTACGAGGTCGCGGTAACTCCACGTGGAACATGCCCAAGAAACCCTACCGCGTCAAACTCGACAAGAAAAATAATTTCATGGGCAACGTCGCAAAGGCAAAAAGCTGGGTATTCTTGGCAAACTACGCCGACAAATCGCTCATGCGCAACGCCGTGGCGTTTGAAATAGGACGCTTCGTGGGTCTCGAATACAACCCCTCCGTAAAATTTGTAGACCTCGTATTCAACGGTCAGTATCTGGGCAACTACATGGTAACCGACCAGACCGAGGTTGCCACCGGGCGCGTGCCTGTCGAGGAGCAGGAAGTCACCGACACCGAGGCTCCCGCCATCAACGGTGGTTACCTCCTCGAAATCGACGGATTTGCCGACGGCGAACCGGTTTGGTTCCAGACCGACAAGGGTCTCAAGGTCACCGTCAAATATCCCAAGGATGACGAAATCAATCCGGCGCAGCTTAACTATATCACCACCTTTGTCAAGGAGCTGGAGCGTCGCCTCTTCGCAGACAACTATAAAGACCCCGAGGAGGGGTACCGCTCGATGGTCGATGAGCAGAGCCTCATCAACTGGTACATCGCATGTGAGCTGACCGGCAACTCCGACTGCTTCTGGAGCACATACGTATATAAGAAACGTGACGAAGACAAACTCTATTTCGGCCCTCTGTGGGATTACGACATAGCCTTTAACAACGACAACCGTCTCGGTGATGCCGTCGCCAAACTTATGCGCGACCACGCCCACAATCCCCGCACATGGATACAGCGTATGTGGACCGATCCATGGTTCCGCAAGGCTGTCAATGAGCGCTGGGCGGAACTAATCGACGAGGGTATCCAAGAGCACCTGCTCCATTACGTCAGCAATACCTTTGAGGACATCGAGGCCTCGGCAAACAAGAACTTCACCAAATGGAACATCCTCAACCAGCGCGTGTATCAGGAGACCAAGCTCTTCCCCACCTACGTGCAGACGGTCGATTATCTGAAAGAGTATCTGTCGCTGCGTACGGAGTTCCTGACCGATAGCTTCGAGGGTACGGATCCGTCGGTAACCGAAGTCGCCATCATCGACGGGGGCAAATACCTTATCCGCCACTCCAGCGGCACATATATTGGCGACATAACCCCGAGTTCGGATATAGCCCGATTAAGTGACGAGGAGGGAGCCGCTGAGTTCGTCTTTGAGGAAGTGCCCGGCATGGAGGGAATCTACGGACTCCGTTACCCCGACGGCAGATACTTAGGCTCCGACCAGTCCTATCACACCATCTTTGTATCCAACTTCACAAACAACACCTTCGCCCAATTCTCGTTTGAGCAGGCATCACAGCAGCCATACGTGCTGATCAAGAATATCGGTAAGAACCGCTATCTCGGCGTAGATCACACCGCTGCCACCAGCCGTGTCTATACCGACAAGGCAGGCAACACCGACCTGCACTACTGGCGGCTCATCGCCCGGAGCACTCCCACTGAGATCGAGGACATCGAGCTCGACGAGTCTCCCCTGCGCATTTGCGACGGTGTACTCTCGATCGAAGGCACGCAGATAAACATATCGCTCTATAAAGCGTCGGGCGCACTCCTCGACACATACACCACTCCGGGTATCGTCATTCTCCCGTACGAGAAAGGTGTATATATCGTAGCGGGTCAGATCGACGGTAAGCCTGTGAGCCTGAAATTCATCAGATAAGCATAGATAAAAAGTCAGCCGACGATTACAATGTAATCGTCGGCTGATAGTAAATCAACGCCTGTGGGCGTGCTGCATCGCCTTCTTGTGATGCTTCATGGCTTTCTGATGCTGCTTCATCGCCTTGCGGTGCGCCTTCATCGCTTTCTCATGCTCCTTGCGCATCTTCTTCATCTGCTTGATGCAGTGCTTGCAGTGAGGGTTATAGTGATGATGACCGCAGCCGACAAAGACGTATCCCGGTGGGGGCGGTGGGGGCGGCGGAGTATTGGTGCCCACGCTCAGGGATGCACCCTGCGGGGATACGACGACCTGAAAATCGGCACGTGCCGGTACGGCGATCGCAACGGCGGCGATGATACCGAGTAATATGGAGGAAATTTTCTTCATAGCATGAGGTTTTAATCATTCTTTGTCATTAAGACACTATACACCACTATAAAGTTTAACAATTACTAATAAAAACTCAATCCAATAAATAATTAACCAAAAATCATGAAAAAACTTTACTTACTGATGGCAGCCGCCGGCATCGCCGGTATGGCACACGGCGCTGAACCGACCCTTCAGCCCGAGCCGTCGAAAAGCTACATGATCCAGCACACCAGCGGTATGGTGCTGACGCGAGAGAAAAACTCGCTCACTATCAACCTGCCCGGGTCATCGGAGCTGCAGTATTTTACTATCACACCCGTAGCCGATGCCGAAGGCGACAACGTCTACAACCTTAAACTTAACGACGACACGTATCTGGGTTCTGACTCCGGTTACACCGTCAAGTTCCTCACCAATCCTGAAGATGCATACACACAATTCTCATTCTGGGAATCAGGAGAGGAAGGGTATATAAAAATGTGGAACCTCGGTCGTCAAGGTTACCTCGGCACTGATAACAACAACATCGGCGGAGGTGTATATACCGACAAATCAGGTTTAGACGGTAAGCACTGCTGGCGTTTCATTGAGAACGACGGTACTGTTATCACCACTATCCTCGAGGGTGTAATCGCCAATGCTGAGGCTGCCGTAGATGGTATCATCGTCGGTAACAACCCCGGCAACTATCCTCAGGAGTCTGTCGATACTTTCATGGCGATCCTCGCCAACGCCAAGGCTGCCCTCAACAGTGGCACGCAGGAGGAAGTAAACCAGGCTACTTTTGACCTCAACGATGCCATCTCGGCACTCAAGGGTTCGCAGATTATCTTCAACCCCCAGGCAGGTCAGCTCTATTACTTCGTCAATATTGAGTCCTCTTTGGTCATGGGTATCACCGGCAACAAAGCTGTCATGGAAACTCCTACAGCTGCCGCCACCCAGATGTTCGAGATCATTCCCGTTGAGAATACTACGGCTGCCTATAACTTCAAGATTTCCGACGGCTCAGGCTATCTGACCCGCTCAGGCGGCTGGAACACCGTAGTAGGTACCGACCCTGACAAGAAGGAGGCTAAGCACGAGCTGGTCATCTATGACCTCGAAAACAGTGTATTCTATATCAAGAAATTTCAGGAAGGCGGTTATCTTGCAGCCGACTCCAACACTCCCGGCTCTACCCTCTTCACCAACAAGGGTGCTCAGAGCAACGCAACATGGCAGATCCGTCTCTACACTCCCGGCGAACTCCTCACTTTCGGTATTGACGCAGCAATCGCGACAGCCGAGAAACTCGTAGCAACCGCTGTGGTAGGTGAGGACGCATGGCAGTATCCGCAGGAGGCTGTCGATGCACTCAACGCCGCTATCGAGGTGGCACGCAACGCCAACCCCACCACTCAGGATGAGGTAAACGAGGTTTCAGCTGCCCTCAATGCAGCCATCGACACCTTCAGGGCTGCCGTCATACTCCCCACCTTCAAACCCGTAGAGGGAGCTACCTACCGTTACTCGATTCGTAAATATGAGACCAAATATCTGACCAATAATGACGGAAGTGCCAAGACTACTTCATCCTTTGCTTCCGGCGCCATGGGTCAGCACTGGTCATTCGTTCCCGTCGAGGGCGCCAAGGACACTTACGTCCTCACCAACGGCGGCATGGCTCTCGGTTATGACGGCGCCATGACAGCCGCCGGTGCCGATGCTCCGCAGTGGAAGGTTATCTACAACTCCACCATCAGCAATATCGACTACTTCACAATCGTCGAGGCGGAGAATCCGGGCAAGGTCATGACTTTCAGCAGCGGTAACACCATGGTAATCCAGGATTACTCGGCTACCAACAACGCTCACCAGGGCCGCATCCTCAGCACCGATATGCCGCACGACCCGAACCGTGCAGCCCTCGAGCAGGCTATCGCAAACGCACGCAACACTCTCCAGACTGCTGACCGCGGTAACGCCATCGGTCAGTACTCCGATGCCAAATGCGAGGCATTTGCAGCCGTCATCGCTCAGGCAGAGAATCTCAGCGGCGCCACCCAGGAGGAGACCGATGCCATGGTCACCACTCTTAACACCGCCCGCACCGAGTTTATCAATAATCCCAACTCTGTAATCAAGGATGCCCTTGAGGCTCTCATGGTCGAGGCTCGCGAGAAAGCCGCAGCTGCCGTTATCGGCGTAGAGCCCGGTCAGTACTACGAGTCCGAGATCATCAACTTCAACAAGACTCTCGACGAGTATCAGACCCGCATCGACGCTGTCGTGGAGCAGGAAGAGTGTGATGCCCTCACCGACGAGTTCCGCGCCGTAGTCGAGGCCTTCAGCGGTCACGCAGAGGCTGTGAACCCCAAACTCGTCCTCGATGACGCTATCACAATCGCCAAGGAGATCTACGATGCCAACCGCGACAACGTCGGTGACGAATACGGTCAGCGTCCGCAGGAGGTTATCGACGCCTTTGCAGCCGCTATCGCAGCAGCCGAGGCTCTCACCGACCCCAACATCAATGACATCAAGGCTCTCCTCGATGCTCAGGAAGCGTTCCTCAACGGCAGTGTCTCTGTAAACCGCACTGCTATCCGCAACGCTATCGCAGCCGCCGAGGCTGACGAGTTCCTCAACCTCCGTGCCGGTGACTTCGACGGTTGCTACCCGCAGGACAAGATCGACGCGTTCACTCAGGCCCTCGCCAACGCCAAGGCTGCCGAAGCTGACAAGAGCAGCTCTCAGTCGCTCCTCGATCAGCTCACCGGTCTCCTCAACCAGGCTATGGGTGACCTCCGCTCATCTAAGGTAACAATCAACTTCGCCGACCTCGACAAGGCTATCACATACGCCAAGGAGCGCGTAGCCGGCGTAACTGTTATCGGTGACGAGGAGGGTGCTTGCCCGCAGTCTGAGATCAACACCATCAACGCCGCCATCGCTCAGGCTGAGGCTATCGACCGCACTGCCGTAAACCAGACAAGTGTAGACGAGGAGACAGCAACCCTTGACCGCGCCACAGAGCTCTTCTATCAGGCTGTGCTCAGCGCCACCGGCGTAAACGCCGCCATTCAGGAGGGCATTGACCTTCTCATGGAGGCTCAGGTCGGTTTCCGTCCCGGCCAGTATCCGCAGAGCGCCATCGACGCTCTTCAGAACGCCATCGAGGCTGCCAAGGCTGTAGCCGAGAATATGGAGGCAACTCAGGCCGAACTCATCAACGCCGCCAAGTCCGTACGCGATGCTATGACGGTATTCGAGGGTCAGGTTATCCCCGAGCACGATCTTACCGAGATGATCGCACTCATCAAGGAGGCTGACGATTTCATCGCCGAGACCAACAACACCGACTATACTCTCAAGGTCGCTCTCGACAAGGCTAAACAGATTGTAACCACTCCCAACGATTACACCGGCTCTGAGGTCAAGACTGCTCAGACCAACCTCCGCAAGGCTCTCGACTTCGCCAAGGCTAACTCCGGCATCAACGGTATCACCCTCGGTGGTGTATGCGTAGAGTTCCGCGGTACCGAGATGGTTGTCAAGAACCTCCCCGCCGGTGCCCGCGTGATGGTTTACGCACTCGACGGCAGACTCATGGCTGACCTCGAGGGCAATGATGCCGAGATGAGCGTCACCCTCCAGGCCGCCGCATACGTAGTGGCTGTAGCCAACGGCGCTGATTCATTCACCAAGAAAGTGGTTGTAAAATAACAGAAAGTGGTTGTAAAATAATAAACTAACTGGAGGGGTGGTCCGGTCGTATGGACGGACACCCCTCCCCTTAACAAATTCCAATATCAATGAAAATGAGATTTCGCCATTCGTTACTCATGGCAACCCTGGCGCTTACTCCGGCTTTGACAATGTCGGCACTCGATATGATCGAGTTTGACAAGTCACCCGTCGTGACCGCCACCAGCGCTCCGCAGACAGCGAGCATGGTCATCGACGGCACCGGCACAAGCATGCCCCTTACCGTAAAGACAACAAACATGAGCGGTCCCATCACACTGACCGCCACCCCCGGTATCGAGGTATTTCCCGACCTCATCGCCCCGGATGCCGGCGAGGCTACCGTTTACGTAACGCTCAAAAGCACTCTCCCCCTCACCACCGGTCAGGTAATCCTGCGCAGCGGTGACCACCGTGCATACGTAAACGTTACCGGTTACGGTACTCCCCTCACTCAGAAAGACCTCAGCCAGTCACCCGCATACGCCGGTGGCACTGACACCAAGTTCACCAAGACACTTGCCGACGGCTTCAACCCCGGCGAGAACGGCTATACCGTGGAGTTCCGCGTACGCATCCCCAAATCGATCAACTCGTTTGACGCTTACGCTGTCACCACCGAGGGCGCAGCCTTCAAGGCATACGTAGACCAGGATGGTGTAGGTATCTATAACGGTGCTTCCAAGATTTCACTTCCCAACCCCGCAACTGCCGCTACCGGTGGCAAGCAGGTGTTCTATAACGACGATGATGAGTTCCACACTTACCGTTTCGCCGTGACTTCCGACCGGCGTATCTTCGCTTACCGCGACGGTCTGCAGATCGCCACTCTCCGCGCCGACGACTACGGTTCGCAGCCTGAGTGGTCTGTCGCTGCCGGCGAGATCAGCGAGAACCTCCTCAAGAACCCCGGCTTCGAGGGCGAATGGGAGAAACGCTCCTCTGACTCTCTGGTAAACAAAATCGAGGGTTGGATCGTAGACCCCATCGACCAGTACAACTGTAAGTATGAGGTTCCCAACTATGAGATCAACCGTGTTCTCGACCACGACAACCATGCCCTCAAGCTCCAGCGCTATAACTGGAACGACGGTTGGGCTGCCGGTACTGTTTCGCAGATCGTAAACGTCACTCCGGGTCAGACTTATTCACTGTCGTTCCTCGCAGGGGGTGGTATGAACAAGAAGACCGGCGAGATCATGAGCTCTGTAAAGATTCAGGAGGTTCAGGACAACACTCTCGGTACCTCTGTAAACGTTACCAACGAGGAGGGTATGCAGCCTTACGGTCTCAACTACACCACCTCCAAGGACTGCAAGCAGATCAAGGTTATCGTTTACAACGAGCGCTTCCTCAACGGTGGCGGCTGGGGTTCAAGCCCGGCGGCGTTCTACGTGGATGAGATGGCTCTCGTAGGTCAGGCTCGCACGCTCGACCAGCTTGTAGGTTTCTCAAACAAGAAAGCTGATGTTGAGTACTTCAACTACGACCCCACAGGCGCTTACGCTCCTGTCGAGGCTGTTCTCGAGCCCGAGGTTAAGAAGCTGGTTATCGACGGTACCGGCAACTCCAAGGCTATCAAGATCAACATCGCCAACCTCGTGTCATCACGCGGCGTATGGGCTACTACAACTCCCGGCTTCTCTGTAATGCCCGAGATCCTGCTCCCCAATGCCGACGGTGAGGTGGTTGTGACACTTAACAGCACTCTCCCCGAGACTGAGGGTAAACTTATCCTCCGCAGCGGTGACAAACGTGTGTACGTAGACCTGTTCGGCTACGGCTCTAAACTCGAGGAGAAAGACCTTTCTGCCACTGCTGTCTATACCGGCGGCTCGGATCGCACATTCTCGCACCGCGCAGAGGACGGCTTCACCGCCGGCACTGACGGTTATACGGTAGAGTTCCGCGCTCTCCTCCCCCGCGAGTCTTCAAGCGTCGATGCTTACGGTGTGACTACCGACGGCTCGGCATTCCGTGCGTACGTGGAGCCCGAGGAGATCGGTTTCTACAACGGTGACACCAAGATCGCCATCTCAAACCCCGCAACTTCCGTTACCGGCGGTAAGGGTAAATTCTACAACAACGATGGTGAGTTCCACACATATCGCTTCTCTGTAACTTCTGACGGTCGCGTGGTTGCATTCCGCGACGGTCTCGAGGTAGGCAACGTCCGTTCGCACGACTATGGCACTTATGCCAACTGGGCTGTAGCTACCGGCGACATCAAGGAGAACCTTCTCAAGAACTCCAACTTCGAGGGTGAGACCAACACCCGCACTTCCGACAATCAGATGAATAAGGTTGAGGGCTGGATTCTCGATCCTATCGACCAGTACAACTGCTCGTACTCTACTCCCAACTACGAGATCAACAACTCTCTCGACCACGACAACCACGTCATGAAACTCCAGCGCTACAACTGGAATGACGGTTGGGCTGCCGGTACAGTATCGCAGATTGTAAACGTAGCTCCCAACACTACTTACTCACTGGCATTCCTCGCCGGCGGCGGTATGAACAAGAAGACCGGTGAAATCATGAGCTCTGTAAAGATTCAGGAGGTTCAGGACAACACTCTCGGTACTTCGGTTAATATCACCAACGAGGAGGGTATGCAGCCCTACGGTCTCAACTACACCACTTCTGCAAATTGTAAGCAGATCAAGGTTGTGCTCCATAACGAGCGCTTCCTCAACGGCGGCGGCTGGGGTTCAAGCCCGGCAGCGTTCCTCGTGGACGAGATGACCCTCACCGGTCCGGCTCGTACTCTCGACCAGCTCGTAGGTTTCAAACACTCAAGCGCTGAAATTTCTTACTTCGCCTACGATCCCGCCGGTGCATTCGCTCCCGCAGCTCCCGACTTCGGTCCCGGCTTCAACGGTATCGACGAGACTGCCGCTGACTTCCGCGCAGCTGTAGCCGTAGAGGACAACGGCGTCGTAATCCTCAATGCCGAGAAGGATGCCACCGTGGCAATCTTTGACACTATGGGTCGTTGCATGGCTCGCATCGAGAAGTACAATGGTGAGGTAATCGAGCTCGGTAACTCGGGCATCTATATCGCCACCATCACCGGTAACCGTAAGGAAACCCTCAAGTTCAGATTCTGATAAGGTAATTATACAGACTATGGCAGCCTGACCGCTGCCATAGTCACAAATTTAACTAAATGAGTTATACTCAATTTAACAAACTAAGAAATACTTGATTTAACAAACTAAGAAATACTTGATTTAACAAACTAAGACTTACTTTATGAAAT
>CAZAWP010000011.1:5083-15004 GCA_964488855.1 uncultured Sangeribacter sp. | reverse complement strand
ATTTAACAAACTAAGAAATACTTGATTTAACAAACTAAGACTTACTTTATGAAATATATGATTTTTGCCGGTGCGCTCATGATGGGTGTCACCGGACTGGCAAATGCAGCGCGTACGGACTTCCAGCCGGGTGTGGCGTGGAGTGACACAAAAGGCGCACACATCAACGCTCACGCCTGTGGGGTGGTATATCACGAGGGTACTTATTATATGTTTGGCGAGGATCGCACAGGCATGACAAGCAACGGTATCAGTTGCTATACCTCGACCGACCTCTATAACTGGACGCGCAAGGGTCTCGTCTTCAAGGCTTCGCAGGCGCTCGACCCGGAGACCAAGAAATGTACCTTGGAACGCCCCAAGGTTATCTACAACCCCACTACCAACCGCTGGATTATGTATATCCACTGGGAGAATGGACTCGGTTACGGTGAGGCGCGCGTATGCGTGGCATCATGCGACAAGGTGGATGGCGACTACGAATTTCATTCGACATTCCGCCCCAACGGTCACGACTCGCGCGACCAGACAATTTTCCGCGACACCGACGGCAAGGCTTACCATTTCGGCTCGACCGATATGAACACCAATATGAATGTCGCCCTCCTCAGCGAGGATATGCTCACTACAGAGCAGAACCCAGTGACGGAGACAAAGATTCTCAACGGTCTCCGATATGAGGCTCCGGCGATATTCAAAGTCGGCGATATATACTTCGGACTCTTCTCGGGATGCACAGGCTGGGATCCCAACCCGGGCCATACGGCTACCACAACCGATATTATGGACTGGTGGGAGCCGGGACAGAATTTCTGCATCGACGAGGGAGCAGCCACTTCCTACCGCAGCCAGAGCACTTTCGTCCTCAAAGTCGAGGGCAAGGAGGGCGCATACATATACATGGGAGACCGCTGGAACTCATCGGACGTAGGTGGCAAATCCGAATATGTATGGTTGCCGCTGAGCGTTCGCTCGGGTGCCCCGACCGTAAAATGGTACGACAAATGGGATCTCTCGGTGTTTGACGATGCCACACGCTGGTCACGAATCGCCCGCCCCGCCGACGGTGCCGAGGTGCGTATCCTTGACAAGTTCTCCGACCGCTGGTTCTCGACCAAAGGTAACGGCTTCTTTATCGGCGACGATAACGACGAGCAGAACATGACATTCGTCATGGAAGCCACCGAAAATCCGTATATCTGGAAACTTCGCGACAAGGCTACCGACAAATACCTGCATTCCGTCTATGGAGCTTTGATGCTCACCGACAGTGGTGAGGGAGCAACCTCCAACTGGCGCCTCGAACTCAACGAAGACGGCACCTACGGCCTGCAGAGCGCTAACGACAAGAAATATCTCTCGGTATCGGGAGCAGCGCAGACAGCCGGCACCTCCCTCTTCATGGCAGCCGGGGGTAGCCTGACGTCACAGTGCTTCGGCCTCTATTTCGACACCCGCGAACATCCCGACTACGAACCCGCCGACATGTTCAGCGCCGAGTACCGCGCCGCCAACCTCCGCGCCATCGCCGAGCAGCGCGAGTTCGAGGCCAACGCCGGCGTTGAGCTCACCCCCGCCGACCCCTATGGCTTCGATCCCGCCAACCCCAACGCCACCCACGGTGTCACCCCCGTCTACTACGACCTCCAGGGCACTTGCCTCGGCTCCACCGCCCCGAACACACCCGGCCTCTACATCCTCCGCCTCGGCTCCACCGCCCGCAAAATCCGCCTGTAACACCCTCCCCCATTAAAAAACTGCACCTCAAAGTTACGGTACTCTGAGGTGCAGTTTTTTAATGGGGTTAGAGGAAGCGGTTTTGGCGGAGGAGGGTGGCAAAGGTGTCAGTGACGGCGGCGTTCATGTCGGCGGGATAACGGATGTCGGTGAACACCTGGGCGAGGGTCTGCTTGCCGTTCTCTGCGATGAATTGTGCCGACTCCGGGAGGGCTTCTTTCGGTCCGTAGATGGCGTTGATTTTGTCAGGGGTGTATGGATTATACTTCTCATGGTGAAGGATACCCTCTACCGGGATGCGGTCGGCAGGGGCAGAAACACTGTCCTCCGCCGGATAACCGACGGTGACACACAGCACCGGTATCACCCGCTCGGGTAAGCCCAATATTTCCGCTATGCCGGTGGCATTATAAGTGACCGTGCCTAAATAACAGGTACCTAAACCGTTAAGCTCCGCCAAGGTTACAAACTGTTGGGCGAAGAGTGATGCGTCTATGAGGGCGGTGATGAATGAGTGCAGGTTTTCGAACCCCGGCTTGGCATCACGCTGCCGGCACCATTCCTCAAAGCGGTTGAGGTCGGCACAGAAAGTCAGGACCACACTGCACCCCTCTATCTGGGGCTGGTTGAAATGCAATGGTGCCAGAGCCTTCTTTCCCTCAGGCGACCGAGTGGCAACTACTGAATATAACTGCATGTTGCCCGTCGTGGGCGCATGTGAAGCCGCCTCAAGCAATCCCTTCAACAACTCGTCGCTCACCTGACGCGTCGCCGAATAACGGCGCACCGTCGAGCGCTCAAGAAAAAACTCCTCAAATTTTATCTTCTCATCCATATCCGCAAATATAACAATTTACCGGTAAATAAGGCGTGCGCACTATCACAATGGATAGTAAATTTTCTGTCAATTTGAAAAAATAATTTTCAAATATACTCTGCCACGAAATGGCAGTATGATGTATTATCTTTGTAGATACATCATACCGTAGTATAACTGTTTAAGATATGGCAACTTCTATAAGACTAATTCGGAGATATGTATGGCTTGTCGATACGATAAAACGGGCGGGCAGTATTTCTTTAGAAGAGATAAATCGTAAATGGGCGAATAACACCTCTTTAAATATTGATCATGATGACGAAATTCCCGAGAGGACATTTCATCGCCATCGCGAAGCTATAGCGGAGCTGTTTGATATTGACATCCGCTGTAACCGTTTTGATGGAAATAAATATTACATAGAGAATGAAGAATGTTTGGGAAAGCCATCATTTAATTCGTGGCTGTTTAATGGATTATCTATGGAAAATCATCTATTGGGAAACAGGGAGGTTTCCGACAGGATAATATTTGAGCAATCTTTAAACGGCAACGATTACCTGTCTCCGATTATTGAAGCTTTGTCCAATCGCAGACTCATCTCAATCAATTATCGACGGTTTAATGAGAATGAGAGTAAAGAATGGCTTGTGGAACCGTCTGTTATCAAGCAATCGCGTCGCCGTTGGTATTTGGTCGGACGCATAGCCGGGAATGAAAGTTTTACGGTGTTTGCCCTTGACCGTATTACCAACTTGCAAATTACCGACCAATCGTTTATACCCGCCGACATTGACACCATAAAAAAACGATTTGACGAAGTAATCGGGGTAAATTTAGACGATGATTACGATTGTGAGAAAGTGATTATCAGAGTATACGGTAAGCAGCGCGCCTACATAGAATCACTACCATTGCATCACACCCAACAGCGTATCGACTCTAACAAAGAATACTCGGATTACGAACTGATGATTCGACCCGAGTATGAATTTCAGCACGAGATTTTGCGCTTTGGTCGCGCTGCAGAGGTTGTCTCACCGAAGTGGTTATGTCAGCAGATGAGATGGCTTGCTGCAGACACCAAAGATCGTTACAACGGCATTTTGGATTTAAAATAGTAATAGCGGCAGGAGATGCCGCTATTATTACTTATATACTAACCCAACTAACTTACTATCAGAAAGTTGATAACAGTATTTACTATAATATCCAAAAGCTCGTAATAGTAATTACTCATTGTCCGAAAGCTCGTGATAGGAGGTATCATCGTCTTCGTCTACGACGTATATGACATTGGGTTTCGGGTGACCGTCGTCAAAGTGAAGTCCCGCCGGAATGCGGTCAAGCAGAAAAACATAAGAAACTTCATCAGTCAGCTTAGCGATTTCCGGGAGTGCAACATCTTTGATCTGCTCGACAAACAGAATTAGAGAACGATCGTAATATGGTTCGAGTGTACATAAACTTTTGTCAATCAAACCACTGATGTCTTCATTTTCCTCTATAAGCGCTTTAATCTTTTTTGGGGGAAGAGGAAGGCTATTGACGAACGCCGCAGTACCAGTACCTTTATCGAAGTATAATTTAAAACGTTTGTCGTAAATCTCCATCCAAAAATCTGCGAACTCATTGCGCAACTCCTCGGTTGGTGCCGATCGTACGCCTTGCAGCGCAAAGACTTCAGCTTCATGATACGACTTACGAATTAAAATATTTATCTTAGTTTTAAGTGTCGTGTATGCGTCCTCAACTTCCTCCAACCGAAGGAATAGATCAAAGGCAAGATTGGCTGCCTCAAGTCCGCGGTAGACCCATATATCAATGTCATTGTAACAATCAGCAGAAGTATAATCAAGAATGATGTCACACGCCATGGCAGCGAGCTGCCCCATCATTGCTCTTATATATGGAGGTGCAGTACGGTGTTTATATAGTTCAAGATTCTCTTCGTAAAAGTGTTTCAACGCGTCGATAGATTTATCCTGAGAGAGGAATATTACCGTCTGGCTGTAGTCACAATATGTAAGTTCTAAAATATCTTCGGCAGGGAACTCCTCCTTTTCCTCATCCGATAAATCCCTAAAATATGTTTTGATAGCATCAAGTACGGCAACTTTTGCATCAGTTTGTTCAGAGTTTGGTGTGTCTGCGATATAATCCAACACATCCCGGAGTTCTTTAGGTGTAATTTTCATTGTTTTAATTTTTATTTAACTTAGTATTTCCGTAGGTATCTAACCCCTATACCGGATATAACCCTATACTCGATATATCCCTATAATTGGTGATACCCTTTTAGTTGATACAAAGATAGACAGGGATTCTGCCATATCGTGGCAGAATCCCTGAAACTTGTTTAGTCAAGAGGATAAAAGTCAAAATCGGTAGGCATACATCCGCATTTCCGATAGTCAAAGTTATACATCCGCTTGTACGCATCAATGACCAAATCCAACGACAGGCTGTTAAACGGATTATTAGTAGGCAACTTTGTAGTCACCACTACTTCCATAGCGGGTACAAGTGACTGACCGTTGATAGCTCTATTCCTTTTCGGAACGATTTTAAAAACCTTGTGCATTCCCATAATTCAAATATTTTTAAGAATTAGTAATATTATTAATAAAAATATACGTTAATCTCAGAAATCAAGTTCCAATGGTTTTTCCTTCGAAAAATTATCCCAGTTATTGATAATTTGAGTGAAATCACTGAGTGGACTTGTAACAACTATTGAACTAATGCCACGTAAAGCCCCGATAATCAACTCCCGGTCGTTGGATTTCATTGCATCATTAAGTACGCTATAATGTGCCGCTAAGGCGGAGTGTCGGTCTTGAAAAACATGATCAAGAGCCGATTTGCAGAACTCGAATTTTGACACTATTTGCGCAAGCTGAACTTCTGAGGTGGCTCTTATGGCAGCGATATTTTGCTCGACCATCATACTGGTTTTATATACATCCATCGCTTGATGGGCTAACCCCACACCCATTTCTGCAATTCGCATGTTGGGATTTGTCGGGATTAGAGTATCGTTAGCATTGGTGTCCGGCACATTCGGGGTATCTGCGGAAACCGGCAACGCTACTTCAGCATCAACCGCAGGTATAAGTGAACTCTGCAGCACAGCATAATTATTGGATTCAGAGGAGTTATTATCTTCTACCGAAGTACTCAATTCACCCGAGTTATTATATAGGGATAAATCAGCTGGTTCTGTGTGATTTTTCTTTTTAAATGGATTCCACATAATTTAAAGATTTAAAGTTTTGCTGAATTAATTTTGTTGTATTCGGAGCAGACTTGTATCAGATGTATGACACGTTCTCTAAATTCGGGATCAGAGAGATCAGTCTTACTTATCTGTACTCCGGTTAAAAATTGTTTTAATGACGGCTCGGTCATAAAGACCTGATCACGCAAATCAATGTAGGCATGCCAAAAAGCTTCATTTGCTTTATTTAAAGCAATTATCATCTCACCTGAACGGAGGATAGCTGCCTGAGATTTTATTATCTCATTTGTGATTTTGCCGAGTTGAGATATGGCTTGGGCACATTGCCTGTTTGCTTCCTCGCATGCTTTTTGGGCGGCGTTTATCGAATTTAAGACACCACCCAGGAGCGAGACGCCGACTCCGACACCGATTGCCCAAGGCCCTTTGATACCCATCGAGAGCAATTCGGTGGATATGTTAATTGCCGAGTCTGCAGTTGATTCCCAATCAATTCCGGATTCGATATTGTCTATAGAAACAATTGACACATCTAACGAGAGTTTATCGGTTGCCAGATTCTCATCTTTTACAAGTACCTGTTTTTTCCCTTTAGAATCGATTGCTATGGAAATTAGTTCCTTAGCCAATGTGAAATTACGGTAGGCATTGGCTCTGGATTCCTCAAGCAGCAAGTTTAATTGTTCGCACATTTCAGCATATTTATTCTGTGCGATTTCAGCCTGTTTAGCCTTATTTTGAATGTTGCGTGCTCTCTTTTTTTCAAAATCAAGCCACGGGTCATTCCCTGAGAAGGATCGTCCAATTCTTGTCAGGAAGCCTTTATTGCCCTTAAATTCTTGTTTATGTAGGGATTTAATATCCTTCAGGGTATTGCTCAGTATATTAGCCTGTTCTGTGGCAATGGGTCTGACAGAATTTCCAAATGCCATTATTGGCGTTTCTTTATGTAATGTTATTGCATTTTCATTTTTATCATGGCGGAAATAAATGTGATTTAAAGTATAGCATCGCCAAGCTATCCAGAAGAAATCGTATAGCAGGAATGCAGCCATAATAACTAAGCATACTTGAGTGAAACTTCCAATATGCCATAGACACCATGTCGTGGGATATAATAAATATATTGAGGCTTCCCGAATATTTGCCGCTAAAATAAGCAATAACAATGTGGGATATATCAAACCGATCTTTGATCTCAGGACATATCGGTGCACGCCGAGCCATCCAAAGAATAGCCAATCGAGCCAAATTATATACTTATTCCATGGTTTTGACCTGTCATAGCGGCTATTTACATCTTCTTCATCAGCTGCCGCAGCACAAGAAATCCATAATAACACACCAAACAATCCCCAGCCTATGTACATCCATACATAGTAGCGCTCCCATTTCAGTATCCTGTTTTCAATCTTCTTAATCTGCTGAGTAGAGAAACGGCTTTTGTGGGAATTAAGATTGTCATATAAGACAACCGTCGTTTTATTTAGTGTTCCATGTGACCATACATGTTTAGATGCCTTGCCTAACGAGTCATAGGCTATGCCATATCCATTGTATAATCCTTTTGAGAAATTTCCTTCATATACTTTTCTACCTATAGAATCATATAATATTCCTTTACCGTTGTAGTTGTCTTTTTTGAAAGATCCCGAATATTTTAAGGTTTTCCCATCGGCGAAATACAGTTTGCCTTTACCATTTTTAAGATTATTGCTAAACTTACCCTTGTATTCCAGAGTATTCTCTTTATATGCTACACCGTCTCCCTTGAGCTTGTTATTATGAAAATAACCGATGTGCATAACATCTCCATTTATCTTTATTCCGAATCCCTGCAGTCGTCCTTTATCATCAATTTTGCCTACTTTTACGGCCTGTATATCGGATGGTTTATCCAAAGATCCATAATACAGTTTTGTGTTTTTATTGAAATTGTTGGCTTTATTCACCTTATCGGTATAAGAAAATACTCCTTTACCGTTGGCAACACCAAAATCGAGAGTATCACCGGTCCAACTATACTCACCACCAAAAAAAGAGTCTGCATCGTGGTAGACCAAGGCACTTTCCTTAGTCTTTTCCCAGCCATCCATCTTATTGTGGCAAGAACTAAAAAGTAATAAAACCGATAGAATTGGAAAGAAAAACCGTTTACACTTACCAAATCGAGGGTCTGTGGTTGATGTTGGAGTTCCCATATAGGATGAGTTTTAGGTGGCACCCCCACAAATGCCGGAATGGTATAAAAACGCCAAAGACGTGAGGCTTCTTTGCTCCACGTCCTTGTATATCAGGTATCGCCAAACACCTCATCAAATAGAACTTGAAGAATACGTCACCCCACGTCCGGTGCGGATATGAAGATGACGCGCCGCGTCATGTCAAAACGCTGCCGGAAATGGACATTCTTCACTTCTCGTTCATTTGATATTCTAAATTTGGCGATTTCGATATACGGAACGATAGGTAAAATGCCTTTGGCGTGATGGGAGACTCAGACCGACCTCTGCCGGAATACCCGATTGGATTAAACATATCCCATCAATTACAAATTTATAAAAATTTTGTGAAGATGCCCTTTCCATGCAGCTTTTTTTTAATCGTGCGCTTTTTTATTATGAAGTAGATGTTTATTATTAAACAACGGTTTTATTAAGCTGAAAAGCTACCGGGAGACACTCTTCAAGTTCTGTAGTCCAGGCAAAGATAAATTCTCACACTGCCATTACGCGACAGACCACAAAAATAAATACATAAAAATCGTAAACCTTTAAAAAATTTCATTTACTACCTCCTCTGTTACAGAAGTTCATATAGTGTTCAGATAGTGAACTCCGTTCTATTTATTAATGTAGTCTTTTCTTAGGATTTACCGGAAAAATTGCGTAATTTTAGGGCTAAATATGAGCAGTAATTAACTAAGTAACTATTGAAAATTAATTTATACAAAGCAACCAATTCTTATGAGCGAAAGCCAAAATATAGAATATAAGGAATCTTGGCGTGATGAATATCTCAAATGGATATGTGGTTTTGCAAACGCCCAAGGCGGGAAAATATACATTGGTATCGCAGATAACAAAGAGGTTGTCGGGATGACGGATGCAAAGCGACTAATGGAGGATATTCCAAACAAAATCGTCAATACGCTTGGCATCGTTGCCGATGTTAATCTTCTTGAAAAAGGGGATAAGCAATTCATTGAGATTGCAGTTGAACCCTCCGCTATACCTATTTCCCTTAAAGGAGTTTATCATTACAGAATGGTTCAACTAAACAAGTACTTAACGGCTCGTCTCTGCATCAATTCCTCATGCGGAAAATGGGAAAGACTTGGGATAACATCGAACGGTTACCATATTCCGAAGATATTTTGGATCGTACGGCAATCGATTATTTCCTTCAAAAAGGCATTCAGGCTGACCGTATCGATGCCTCTCTATTAAATGAAGACACATATTCAGTTCTCAATAGCCTTGAACTGCTTAGCGACAATGGTTCACTTAAAAATGCTGCCCTCCTTCTTTTTGCCAAACGACCACAGAAATATTTTACAGGCGTTCAATTCAAAATCGGTAGATTCGGTAGTGACGAGAGCGATTTGATTTTTGATGATATAGTTGAAGGCAATATTCTCCAAATGGCGGATAGAGTAGTAGAGTTATTGAAATCCAAATACTTAATTTCCCCTATACATTATGAGGGCATGCAGCGTGTGGCTAAACTTGAAATCCCGGAGAAAGCTCTACGCGAAATGCTCTACAATGCCATTGTGCATAAGGATTATTGTGGTTCTGCTATAATGATGTGGGTATATAACGATCATATAGAATTATGGAATGAAGGCTCTTTGCCTGAAAACATGGATGTTTCAATCTTGATGAAGAAGCACAGATCGCGGCAACGTAATCCCGTGATTGCAAATGTTTTTTACCGCGCGGGTTTTATTGAAACATGGGGACGTGGTATAAATAAAATTTGTACCGAGTTTGAAAAAGAGGGAATGAATATTCCTGATTTTGAAGAGACAGAGGGTGGTATAATGGTTTCATGTACTCGGAAGAATTCTGTAAGTGAGGTACTTACCCAACAAGTTACCCAACAAGTTACCCAACAAGTT
>CAZAWP010000011.1:3268-4983 GCA_964488855.1 uncultured Sangeribacter sp. | reverse complement strand
GAGAAGTTGATAGGGACTATTGGAACTGGCGAAATGTCTGTTAAGGAACTTATGGTTAAGCTGAATCTTAAAGATCGTCCTAACTTTTTGATTAATTATATCAATCCGGCTATAGAGAATGGGTTGATAGAACCTATTTTCCCTGATCAGCCTCGTCATCCACGGCAGAAATACCGCCGAAAAAATAAATCATAAGAGTTTGGAAAAAGATAAAAATCGGAGGCGCCGGGATGAGGGCGCCTCCGACAAAACTACTTGAATACCGATTTATTCTGTCTTAGGATATTAAAGTTGTTGGAGTATTATTTTGGGGGATTGACGTTGGAGAATGTGAGTGGCTGCGGTTAGAACTTGACCTGGAAGCGAACCTGGAAGACACCTAAGTTCACGGGGGCGTAGTCGCGGCGATCCCAGACGTGCGAGAAGTTGTAGCCTAATCGTACCAACATGTACTTGTTGATGTAATAGTTGGCGTTAAAGGAGATGGTGTTGATGCGACCTCCGAATACGTCTGCCTCGGCATCACAGAGGTTGGAGTAGTTGTACATCAGCACGAACTCAAGCGACTTGGGGTTTGGTGTGGCGAGACCGCCGTCGGCATGTGAATAGTTGTAGTCACCGCCCAATGCCAATGCTCTTACCAGTCCGTAGGCACCATAGCCGGTAAATCCGGGCTGACTCTTGTCGCGGCGTGTGGCGTGCAGCCAGTAGTACTGTGTCTCAAGGGCGACGGGGCCGTAGGCTGCCAGTAACTCCGGTGTGAGGCGGTACTCGTGTTTTACATTCGCTACGGTCATGCCGACTGCCGAAACCTTGTTTACGCGGGTGGGGAAGTTGCCGTTGAGGCTCATGTTGTTGTCTGCGTCGGGGTTATCGTATGCACCCGAGATACCTACCTGGAGGATACGGCCCGGTGCGGTGAACGGACGCCATAACTGACGGGTCATGAAGCCGAAGCGCATGCGCTTGAGCTGGTTGGCGGTCATAGTCATCGGCTCCGAACCCTCGGCATGTACCGATGCGGTACCGAAATACTGACCCTTGTCGTAGATGAACATTGCTCCCAACTGACGACCGAAGTTGAAGATCTCGTTAGATGAGGGTTCCTCGAACGATTCCTTCATCGAGCTGCTTGTTGCGCTCTGGAGACCGAACTGGTGGATGAAGCTACCGATACGGAGTAACATCGAGGGATTGAAATCCATCTGTACGAAGATGTCCTTGAGATTGACTTTACCGTACTGGTAACCTATGTCTATCTTGGCGGTAAACATGCCGTAAGTCATCTTGGCACCGATACGTACGTCGGGGATAGCCACGCCGGTTGCAAAGGTCTTGTCGCGGGTGATGTATGTGGCTCCGTCAAAGAGGATACGACCGGAGGGTTCCACTTTAAATTTCTTTTTCTCGGGTTCAGGCTGAGCTGCTACCGCCTGAGGAGCGGGGGTGGCTACGGGAAGTACTGCAACTTCCTGAGTTGTTACCGCCACTGCCTCAACGGGCTGTGCGGCTACGCTTTCGGCTGTCATAACAGCCTCTGCGGGTTCGGCTGACGGGTTATCGACTGTTGCCGGAGTCTCTGTCTCGGCACTATATAACGGACTGGTTGCCAGCAAAGATGCTGCAAATATAAAGAAGTAACGAGTTTTCATAGTATCAGATTTTAACGGTTTTCGTAAGTGCTACTTAATGAAGTTGTCGGCTGACTTTATTCT
>CAZAWP010000011.1:0-3168 GCA_964488855.1 uncultured Sangeribacter sp. | reverse complement strand
TGTTTCCTGAAGGTTGGCAAATTCAGCCTTAGCCTTGGCGAGCTGGGCCTGGAAACCGGGGTCAGCGTGCAGACGGGCCACTACGCCGGCGGCAACGATACGGGCGGCATCAACGTCGCTCTGGAAGTGGTAACCGCAGATGACACGGCTTTCGCCCATCTCGAAACCACGTTTGAGTATCTCGTTCTGGCGGTCGGGGTTGATTTCAGCCAATACCAATGCAGTTGCCCAGCCGATAGCGGTGTGACCCGAGGGGTAAGAGCCGTTGGTGGAGAGTTCCTCCTGCTGACGCGGGTTGCATGTCATCTCATTAAAGTAAGCGAATGGACGGGTACGCATGTAGTGATCCTTGGCGGCGCGGGTAGAGAGGTCACCGGCATCCTCGCGCATACCTACGACGAGCTTGTAAATCTCTGGAGTGCCGTCCTGGGTGATGTCGTAACCGAAAGCCTCGGCAAACGCCATCGGTACACCGTTGCCATCGACATTGGCATCGGCTGAAGCCTGTGCACCTCGCGGTGTATCACGCTGTTCCTTACCCCACTCATAACGCGCCTTGTCATATTCGAAGCGCATGGAGCCCTCGGCAGGAGGAGCCGGAAGGAGGTCGAGAGAGTTGGCTACCTGATCAATCTCAAGGAAATAGTGGATTGAATCTGTTGAATGACCCTTAGTGTTCTGGGCACTTGCACTCGCACCTAAAAATAAACCGGCAGCGAGTAATACGGTTGCAGTAAAACGGTTTCTCATGGCTTTGTGTCTTTTAGTTCACCCATAACCAATATGGGTTTATTAGTATTAAATTTAAAGGTGAATCTTGCGTAAGCGGCGTAAGATTCAATGGAGGTGTTTTTCAAGTGGAAGCGATGTGGAGAGAGTGGCATCGTATGTATCCTTAACATGCGATACACTGCAAGGGTTTAATTGCACTTATATGTTTAAAAACATATTTGTGCAATATAATTTTATAGCACTAAATCCCGCCGCTGAGGATATTGACGTTGATTTTTGTTATATTTGCAGAGGCACTCCCCGGAATAAAAGATGTGAGTGCACAAAACAGAACAAAATTATGACAGACATGAAAACACCGGCTTCAGCCGACCATATAACCATCCGACCGGCAGTGCGCGACGATGCCCCTCAGATAGCCGACACTATCATGATGGCGTTGGGGCGTGAGCTATGCGAGTCCTTTACCGACCAAGAGCGGACCCTCGATGACGTGCGGAGACTGTTTACGGTCTGCGCCGCCTCTGACGATTCGCAGTATTCCTATCTCAACACTCTCAAGGCTGTGGATGCCGAGGGCAACACCGTCGGCATGGTGATAAGCTACGACGGGGCGCGCCTCTACGAGTTGCGCAAGCGCTTTCTCGATGAGTTTGAGAAATTAAACGGCTTCCGCATTGACGACCACATGACCGACGAGACCGAACCCGGGGAATGGTATCTCGATTCGTTGGCAGTCTTTCCCGCATACCGCGGTCGGGGGATAGCACGCAGGCTCATCGAGGGAGTCAAGCAACGCGCCCTCCCCTCGGGCAAACCGGTAGGGTTGCTCGTCGATAAGACCAATCACCGCGCCGAGCATCTCTATGACTCTTTGGGTTTCAAGACGGTCGGCGACCGCGCTTTTGCCGGAGAACTGATGACACACAAACAGATCCTTTAACATATAGCCGGGAAGTATGATTTCCGTATCCATCTGCACATACAAGACACCTGTCGCCGAACTCGACAATTGTCTCGCCTCGCTCCGTCATCCGCTCGTAAAATCGGTTACGATTGTCGATAACGCCGGCGAGGTGCGTATGCGTGAGTATGCCGCTTCGCATGGGGTAGAATATATTGCCCTTCCCAATCCCGGTTACGGGGCGGCGCATAATGCCGTCATGCTGAAGTCGGATTGCAAGTATCATCTCGTCGTCAATGCCGACGTATATTTTGACCCCGAAGTCCTGGGCAAGCTCGCCGAGGTCATGGATAATAATCCTGATATAAACCAGATTCAACCCGCCGTTATCTATGCCGACGGCACCCCCCAGTACTGTTCGCGACGGCTGCCGTCACCCCTCATACTCTTCGGCAGACGATTCATGCCTCGTCTTGCCGAAAAAGCCAACTATCGCTATCTGCTCAAGGATAAAGACCTGACCAAGCCTCTGAGTGTCCCGTATCAGACGGGGTGTTTCATGTTCATCCGCACCGATGCCGCCAAGGGAATCGGGGGTTTTGACGAACGGTTTTTTATGTACCCCGAGGACATCGACCTCTCGCGCCGTCTTGCACTGCGCGGCAGGGTGGTGTATTATCCCGGGTGCCGTATCGTCCACAACCATGCAGCCGACTCATATAAAAGTGCGAGGATGACCCGAATACATATCACCAACATGCTCCGATATTTCGCCAAATGGGCACTCAGGGATATTTCTTTAGGAAAATCCTCGACATGGCGGATGAACCGTAACATTGCCGAAACGGAAGTATAATCGTCGCAGCCCCCGGTGCGCACCTTTTAATCCTCCTCTTAATCCTCGTCGGTTTCATGCAGATTTGAGGCTAAACAGTTGTAAGTTAGACGCGGATTAATTATATTTGTAATCAATAAGCAACACCCGTGTGCGTTACGGCATTACTATCCGGGCAGCTTACGTATCTGCTATCTGAGTGACTTACTTATCCGGTTAAGTTACATCTGAGTATGATGTTACGGATATATTAATCTCGGATAGTTCTTTAGCAACTAACCTTTAATCAAATGAAATTATTGCTCCGGTACGGCTGGGGAGTGGTGATGACAGTCATTGCCTTTGTGCTCACCGCCGGCATTAATAGCGAATATATGCGCCGCCTGGAGGGGTTGGCGCTTTTTATCCCCGGCAAACATGCCTTTGCCGATTCCTTCCTTACCCCGGGAGACCCCTTGGAGTGGTGCTGCCGCTTCCTGAACCAATTTTTGTATTACCCGTGGGTGGGTGCCACTCTGTTGGTACTCATATTGGCAGCCATCTTTTTTGTGTCGGTACGCCTCTTTAACCTGCGCGGCTGGCTCACACCCCTCGCGCTGATAATCCCGGCGCTTTTCCTCCTCCAGACGCTGATTCCGGGATACAGTATTTTCCTTATCAAATCGCAGGGATGGGTGTTTACCAACCCGTTGGGACT
>CAZAWP010000010.1:27470-29560 GCA_964488855.1 uncultured Sangeribacter sp. | reverse complement strand
ATGAGGGGTATCAAACCGCGGAAGTTTGATACCCCTTTGATATTTATGTAAATAGCTATTATGGAGGATCCCAATAGCTATGATATTACTATAGCTGCCTGGATGTTATCAGCCGTTGGTAGTGCCGATAAGAGCCTCGAATGTGCCGATTGACATCAGCCACCAGAAAAGAATAAAGATCAGTACGATAACGCCCAGCCATAACCAAAGCTTGTTGATTTTGCGGGTACCGTTTTTCTTGCGATCCTTGGCGTTGGCACGCAGGCTCTCAGCAATCTGATCGTTATGCGGTTCATTATTCTCCCTAACGTGTTTGTCGTGTGTATCCATAACCTGAAATTTTTATATTTATCCTGAATTGAGTTATATACAGCCTCCTTCGTAAAGCAGAATCCATCTTATCAGAATCCATTTACTATATAAGGAGTCTTTTGTTTATAAAACATAAATAAGGTTAAAAGTGTTCATCACCCTAACCCCAAATTTAATAAACCCTGTAATTAGAAGGGGACGGGTTGTTCGCCGGGACCGGGGGTGAGGTCGTAGGGGGAGGTGCCGGGGGTGGGGGAGGCGAACTTGAAGCCGGAGTCTTCGTGGGAATTCTCGCTGTTCATGCGCGATGACATGCGGCGCGTCTTTCCCGCGCTCTCGCTTGCCTGCATAACTTTGTCGATGCTTTCGTTCCAGTTCTCAAAACGTGCGAAACGATTGACGAAACGTAGCTGCACATCACCCACCGCACCGCTACGGTGCTTGGCGATGATCAGCTCCGCAAGACCGCGTATGTCATTGCCATCCTTGTCCTCACCACTCTTGGTGTAATACTCCGGACGGTGAATGAAGCACACCATATCCGCATCCTGTTCGATCGCTCCCGACTCACGGAGGTCAGAAAGCACAGGCCGCTTGTCCTCGCGAGTCTCCGTAGAACGGTTGAGCTGCGACAGAGCTATAATTGGGATGTTCAACTCCTTAGCCAAACCCTTGAGCGAACGGGATATGGTAGATACCTCCTGTTCGCGGCTGCCGAACTTCATACCCGTGGCATTCATCAGCTGCAGGTAGTCGATCATGATGAGCTTGACCCCTCGTTCACGAACCAATCGACGCGCCTTGGTACGCAACTCTGTAATCGACAGACCCGGTGTCTCGTCAAGATATAGCGGAGCGCCGAACACCTTACGCAGGCGGTCGTTTACACGGTCCCACTCCTCCATAGTCAGCGAACCGCTCTTGATTTTTTCGCCCTCAAGGTCCGCCACATTACTGAGGATACGCTTCATCAACTGCGTGTTAGGCATCTCAAGGGTGAATATCGCCACCGGAGTGTTGTAGTCAATAGCCATATTTTTCGCCATCGAGAGGACGAATGCAGTCTTACCCATCGCCGGACGTGCGGCGATGATGATAAGGTCAGAGGGTTGCCATCCGGCAGTAATCTTGTCGAGGTCGTGATACCCGGTCTCCAGTCCTGAAATACCTGTCTTAGAATTTGATGCAGCCTGAATCTGCTCCAACACCTCATTGATGACAGGATCTATCTGTGTCACCTCCTGCTTGAGGTGTGTCTGCGAAATCTCAAAGAGCTTACCCTCGGCACGCTGCAGGAGTTCGTCGATGTCCTCACCCTCATCAAACGCCTCGGTCTCCACCTCAGTGGCGAAAGTGATAAGGCGTCGGGCAAGATACTTCTGTGCTATAATCTTGGCGTGGTACTCCACATTGGCGGCACTCCACACACGCCCGGTCAGTTCGGCGAGGCGCACCGCGCCACCGATAAGCTCCAGGTTACCATCTTTGCGGAGCTGTTCGGTGACCGAGATCATGTCGATAGGACGCTGGTTGAAACCCAACTTCTGGATAGCCTCGTAGATCTTGGCGTTGTGGTCATCGTAAAACGCATCGGGTGTAAGATAGTCGCACACATTCATGTAGGCATCCTTTTCGAGCATGAGGGCACCTAACACTACCTCCTCGATGTCTACGGCGCGGGGAGGCAACTTGCCGGTAGCATCAGCCACCGGCGCTTTAGCTTTGGATTTATTATAGTTGGAAGAATTATTCTGTGCCATAGGAGGGAATTAAGAAAT